>NZ_CP025547.1 GCF_003614435.1 Mycobacterium paragordonae | reverse complement strand
TTGCGTCCCCGCGACATGCGACGAGGAGTTGCTGTCCTGCCTGGGGCCGGGCTTTCCGCCGCTGTCGGGCAGCGATCCCGGCCGGGTCGCCAGGATCCGCGACGAGGTGGCGCATGGTTTTGCGGCCCTAGCGGATGTCACCCATGCCGTGTCGTTCTTTGGTTCCGCGCGGACGCCGCCGGATCATCAGCACTACAAGATGGCGCGCACGCTGGCCGCACACTTAGGCAGCTTGGGGTTTGACATCATTACCGGCGGGGGGCCGGGGATCATGGAGGCCGCGAATCGGGGCGCCCGCGACGCCGGCGTGCGGTCTATAGGCCTTGTCATCGAGCTGCCTTACGAGCAGCGGCCTAACCCGTTCATCGACCTCTCACTTCAGTTCAATTACTTCTTCGTGCGCAAGTTGATGTTCGTCCGCTATGCCTCGGCGTTCGTAGTTCTTCCGGGCGGCTTCGGCACACTTGACGAGCTTTTCGAGGCCCTGACGCTGATACAGACTCAGAAGATACGCAACTTCCCTGTCGTACTTGCGTGTTCGGACCACTGGACCGGGTTGGAACGTTGGATTCGTGACCGGCTGTTGGACACGGGACTGGTGTCGGGTGCCGACGTCGACTTGCTCGTGATCGCCGATGATCCGGGGGAGATCGGCGAGTTGGTGAAGCGATGGCGCCGACGACAGTTGGAGACTTACCGGCCATCTCGGTGAGGGGATGTCGGCGCTAACGACCGAAGGCCCAGGACGAGATGTCAGACATCCGCACGCGGAGCTGGTCGTGTGAATACACTTCGCCGCCGCTGCGGCGGTAGGTAACCCGCGATAGGTGCATGTACTCGTGAAGTTCGCCACCATTGGGGCAGTTCGGACAGTTGCCGTCGGTCAAGGTCTGTCGGCTGTGGTCCGCACCGACCGTCTGAAGGTAGCCAAGAACCTTCTGGTCGAAATGCCAGCAGGGCTCGATGACACCCGTCACAGTTCCTCCTGGCAGGTGCAGAGTCACATCGACGTCTGCGCCGGGTGTGTGTGGGTTGGACTCGATTGCGTTGATGATCAGGTGAAGTGAGCGGTCGATGGTCCCTGTCGCGAATGGCGTTGCGGGCGCGGTCACGGTATCGGACTTGCCTACCGGCATCTGCTGGTCCCTTCGTAGCCGGGTCGATGGTGCATGTATGCGGGCGGTAAAACCGGGTATTCGATAGTTCTCGGGCGGTAAAACCGGGTATTCGATAGTTCTACCGCATGCCACAGCCACGACACCGATTTGGGGAGCAAGCCGGGCCGCACGTCTTGATCAACTGTTGATTACCCTAGGGGGGTATGGTAGACAGAGATTACCAAGCGTTAGCTACAGATTGGAGAGCGGGATGAGCACCTTGACCGTCACCGTTTCTGGGATGACCTGCGGGCACTGCGTTTCTTCTGTCCGTGAGGGAGTCGGCAATATCCCTGATGTCACGGCAGTGGACGTGGAGCTCGGCAGCGGCAAAGTGACCATCGACAGCGATGGCGTGATCGAGCTTGATGCGGTCAAGAACGCGGTGGAAGAGGCCGGCTATCAGCTGGTCCGCTGAAACAGCCCGTACCACTTCAACTGATTCAACTGAAGGAAAATCATGGACTCCGCCACGGAAACCACCCGTCATCTTGAGCTGCGGATCGGTGGGATGACGTGTGCGTCGTGCGCGGCTCGGATTGAGAAGAAGCTCAACAAGATCGACGGTGTCAGCGCTTCGGTCAACTATGCCACCGAGCGGGCTCACGTCGACTACGTCGGCGACGTCGCACCCGATCAGTTGGTGGCGACGGTGGCGCAGGCGGGCTATACCGCGGAAGCGGCCAGTCAGGGTTCAGCGGCTATGAACCACGAGGCTTCCCCGCCGGTCGCAGAAACCGATCCGGCGGCGGCGATAAGGCAACGGCTGCTGGTTTCACTGGTGTTGACCGTGCCGGTGCTTGCGATGGCCATGGTGCCCGCCCTGCAGTTCGCCAATTGGCAGTGGCTCTCGCTGACGCTGGCCGCGCCGGTGGTGGTGTGGGGAGGTCTGCCATTCCACAAGGCCGCCTGGGTGAATTTGCGGCATCGCACCGCCACCATGGACACCCTGATCTCGATGGGCACGATCGCCGCCTTGGGTTGGTCGGTCTACGCGTTGTTCTGGGGCACGGCCGGTATGGCGGGCATGAGGCACCAATTCGAGCTGACGATCTCCCGTAGCGATGGCACCAGCAACATTTATCTGGAGGCCGCCGCAGGCGTCACCACCTTCATCCTTGCCGGCCGGTTTTTCGAGGTCCGCTCCAAGCGGCGGGCCGGTGCGGCGCTGCGGGCGCTGCTAGAGCTCGGCGCCAAGGTGGTCGCGGTGCGCAGAGACGGTGTCGAGCACCGCATCCCGATTGAGCAGCTCGCTGTTGGTGACGAATTCGTGGTGCGCCCTGGTGAGAAGGTGGCTACCGATGGCCTGGTGATCGAGGGCTCCTCGGCGGTGGATGCCTCCATGCTCACCGGGGAGTCGGTGCCGGTTGAAGTAAGCCCCGGAGATCAGGTAGTGGGCGCCACCGTCAACGTCGGCGGACGAATAGTGGTGCGCGCCAACCGGATCGGTGCAGATACTCAGTTAGCGCAGATGGCGAGGCTGGTCGAAGAGGCGCAATCGGGCAAAGCGCAGGCGCAGCGGTTGGCGGATCGCATATCGGGGATCTTCGTGCCGATCGTGATTGCGCTGTCGCTGGCGACACTTGGGTTCTGGATCGTGACAACCGGATCCATCGCCGCAGCTTTCACTGCGGCGGTGGCGGTGCTGATCATCGCATGCCCGTGTGCCCTGGGTCTGGCCACGCCGACCGCCTTGATGGTCGGCACCGGCCGTGGGGCCCAACTCGGGATTTTGATCAAGGGACCCGAGGTGCTGGAGTCGACACGGCGAATCGACACCATCGTGCTCGACAAGACCGGTACCGTCACCACCGGCAACATGGCCCTGCTGGATGTGATCGCTGCGCGCGATGAACAACCCGCTGAGGTGCTGCGGTTGGCGGGCGCGCTGGAGGACTCTTCTGAGCACCCGATCGGCAGGGCGATCGCCCGGGCAGCCCGTGAGAAAATCGGCCAGTTACCCAGCGTCGAGGGTTTCGCCAACCGGGAAGGGTTGGGCGTGCAGGGAATCGTCGAGGGTCACGCTATGACAGTGGGCCGGCGACTCCTGGCGGATCGCTCGCAGCAGCTACCGGACAGCCTCACCGGGTCGTTGGGTCAGGCCGAGTCGGAAGGCAAGACCGCGGTCGTGGTCAGCTGGGATGACACGGCCAGGGGAATCCTGGTGGTGGCGGATTCGGTCAAGCCGACGTCGCACGAGGCCGTCGAGCGGCTGCGAGCGCTGGGTTTGACCCCGATCATGCTGACTGGCGACAACACGGACGCGGCCCGTGCGATCGCCGGGCAGGTGGGCATCGACCAGGTCATCGCCGAAGTGCTGCCGCAGGACAAGATGGAAGTTGTACGGCGGCTGCAGGCCGAGGGCAAAGTGGTGGCCATGGTCGGTGACGGTGTCAACGACGCCGCGGCCCTGGCGCAGGCCGATTTGGGGCTTGCGATGGGGACCGGCACCGACGTCGCGATCGAGGCCAGCGATCTGACACTGGTCAGCGGAGACCTGCGCTCGGTGCCCGCCGCCATCGAGCTCTCGCGTAAGACGTTGGCGACGATCAAAGGCAACCTGTTCTGGGCATTCGCCTACAACATCGCCGCTTTGCCGCTGGCAGCCGCCGGCCTGCTCAACCCCATGCTGGCGGGTGCGGCTATGGCGTTCTCCTCGGTATTCGTGCTGACCAACAGCCTCCGGCTCCGCACCTTCAAACCGAACTGATACGACAGAGCTGACGCCGAACAGCCGACCCCGACATGAACGCCCGGTATCTCGGATTGCTCCGTTGCCCCCGCTGTGGCGAGGAAGCACCGGAAGATAGAGCCGCCTTCGGCTGTTCGAATTGCGCACGCGTTGGCATCGGAGTGAATCTGACCCCGGTCTATGCGATCAAGGCCGGCCCTCTGCCGTGGAAGGCGTCGCAGGCAGGAATCTTCGGATACCGCGATCTGCTGCCACTGGCGCCAGGGGACTCTCCGGTGACCTTGGGCGAAGGTCAGACGCCCCTCGTTCCGTTGAAACGGCTAGGGCCCCGGCTTGGACTACACGGGCTTCTGCTCAAAGACGAAGCCCACAATCCGACGTGGTCATTCAAAGACAGGCTGGCCGCCGCGGCCGTCACCAAGGCAGCGGCGTCGGGAGCATCGACCGTCATCGTCTCATCGACGGGAAACCACGGCGCGGCAGTGGCCGCCTACGCAGCCGCAGCAGGGCTTCGGTGCGTCGTCCTCACGGTGTCATCGATACCCCGCGAGATGAGCATTCTCATCCGAGCCTATGGCGCTCGCCTCGTCGCGTACGAGAAAGGCCCGGACCGGTGGTCGGTACTGCGCCAAGCGGTCGAGGCGTTCGGCTGGACCCCGATCTCCGGGGCAGTGACGCCGCCGATCGGTTCCAACCCGTTCGGGGTGGAAGGATACAAGACGATCGCCTATGAGCTGTGGGGACAACTCGGAGAGCCGCCCGACGTGGTCGTCGTCCCGACCGCCTACGGGGACGGACTGTCTGGAATTCGCCGGGGTTTTGCCGACCTGATCGCTCTCGGCCTGGCCACCCGCATGCCCCGGTTGGTCGCGGTCGATCCGTTTGGAGCCTACGCGCACGGGCTCCACGCCCCACCGGGGCATCAGCCAACGGTGCCCACTCGTCCGTCCGTCGCGTTCTCGGTCGCCGCGCGGGTAGCCACCTATCAAGGCTTGGAGGCGATCCGGGCCACCCAGGGGACCGCCGTAGCAGAACCGAGCGACGACGCGATTGTCCGTATGCAGCTCGAATTGGCCTCCGCTGAGGGCGTTTACGCAGAAGGCGCCTCCGTGTTGGCGGTACTTGCCGCTCAACAGCTCGCTTCCCGACGTTGGATCGATGCTGACGAGAGCGTCGTTTTGCTGTCTACGTCGTCAGGTCTGAAAGATCCCCGCTCCACGGCGGGCCACCTGCCCGAACTACCGGTTCTGGCACCGACCTTGACAGCCCTCGAGGCGGCGCTGCCGCCAGGCATGTGCACATGACCCGCAAATTCACGTGGGCGCGTCGGTGCCCTGACGGGGCATCCGGGGTCCGGACCTAATCCCGGTGTCACGGCCCGGCCGGGCATCTGGTTGGGGACCGCGCCGATGTTTCGCCGGCCACTATGTGGGTAACGCTTGATGATGAAGCGAAGGATGGCGATTGCTGCTGCTGCCGTCGCAGTCACGACGAGCTTGGGCGCGGGTGGATTGGTCAGCACCGCCAGCGCCGAGGCACAACCGGGACCGATGCCGACTGATCAGTGGTGCCCCGGGGCCTATTGGAATCCCATGTGGGGATCGAACTGGGACTGGCGGCACTGCCACGACTCATTCAACGGCGGCGGCGGACATGGTGAAGGAGGACATGGTGGCGGCGGCAATGGCGGCGGTGGAAACGGTGGCGGGCGACACTGATCCCCTGACCCTCGAGCATCGGCCCTCGAGCCGAGACCAGAGTTCAAGCGGAGGGGGCGGTCAGATCACGGGGGCATTCGGCCGTGACGTAGCACAGTCGCGACACACGACCGGTTGCCACGGTGGAAAATCCCGTCTCGGCCATCATCGCGCGAAGGCTGTTGAAGAGGTCGTGCATCTCCGCTCGGCCATGCGCCGCGCTGACAACACGCTCGAGCAGTCGGGTCCGCGGTGGACAGACATCAGCGATGCACGCCCGTCCGCCCGGCCGCAAAACCCGGAGCGCCTCCTGTATCCCCGCGACACGATGCTCCGGCGCAATGTGGTGGAAGGTCAAACTTGAAACGACCACGTCGAACGACGCATCGGCGAAGGGCAGATTCTGAGCTCGCGCTGGGTAAAACGTGCAGTTGGGCGGCGCGTGTGCCGCCGCATAGTCTAGGAACGGAGGTGACGGATCGATTCCCACCACCAGTCCCGAAGGACCCACAACCGGAGCGATTCGGCGAGCAAAATACCCCGTGCCGCAACCGATTTCGAGTACCTTTTGACGTGGCCGAGCGCCGGATGCTGCGACGAGATGGTCCCATATACGGGACCGCTGGCCGAAATACCAAGCGTCCGACAACATTTCGTACGCCCTTGGCGAAATGCCGTCGGAACGTCGATCGCGGCGGGGCGCAGATTCGGTACTGGTTGCATTAAGACCTCCTTGGCCGCAGGGGCGCTTACCGTGCCTGCTACCGTCTACCCGTATTAGGTATATAGAAACGACTCGCTCTTAATTCTCGAAAGGAAGTCATCCCTGATGGTGCAACGATCGCTGACGGCCTCCGCGGCTGCGGTCATAGCGTTACTGACCTTGACCGCATGCGGCGGCTCCGGCAACCAGGCCGGTTCTGGTACGACGCCGGCCGGCTCATCGAGCGTATCGAGTTCGCCGGCGGGTGCCCAGGCGCACAATGATCACGACGTCATGTTCGCCCAGCACATGATTCCCCATCATCAGCAAGCCATCCAGATGAGCGACATCATCCTTGGCAAGCAAGGCATTGATCCTCGCGTGATCGACCTGGCCAACCAGATCAAGGCGGCGCAAGGACCGGAAATCCAACAGCTACAGACGTGGCTCAGCCAATGGGGACAGCCGACAACCCCGGGCGGCATGGCTCCCTCGTCCACGATGCCTGGGATGCCCGGGATGCCCGGGATGCCGAGCCAGAGCGGGATGCCCGGGATGCCGAGCCAGAGCGGAATGCCCGGCATGCCCGGGATGGGCGGGATGGACGGGATGATGTCAGACCAAGACATGCAGGCCCTGCGAGACGCGCAAGGTGTCGACGCCGGCAAGTTGTTCCTCAACCAAATGATTCAGCATCATCAGGGCGCGATCAGCATGGCTCAAAACGAAATCAAGTCAGGTCAGTACTCTGCTGCTACTGCGATGGCGCAGTCGATTGTCAACACCCAGCAGAAGGAGATCACCACGATGCAGACAATTCTGGGCTCCCTATAGCGAACTTCGTTGTGATCGCGGCGTTCGCCCGGAGCCGGCTCAGGGATTCGCCATCGGTGGATAGTTGCGAACTTCCAGCAGGCGATCCTGCAGTGGATAGCGGGAACCGCGGCTAATTCGCTGCCAGCTGCACCACTCTGCCGTTGCCGTTGTCGGCGACGAATACCTGCTTGCGGGAGGAGTCGACCGCCACGCCCACGGGATGGCCGCCAGCGAACGGCAGTACCTTCGGAGCGCTCGATCCGGAATCCAGCTTGACCACTTTGCCGGTCTCGTGGTCGGTGACATAGACGGCGCCGGCGGTGTCTACCGCGATACCCGAGGGCGCGGTAAGTCCGGTGAAGGGCAACTCCGTCGGAGTGCTTGAGCCGGCGTTGAGCTTCAGCACCCTGTCATTGTCCGAGTCGGTGACATAGACGGTCCCCGACGGGTCTATCGCGACACCATCTGGATGGTTGAGGCCGGTGAACGGCAGATCAATCTGAGTGTCAGATCTGGGATCAAACTTCACCACCCGGTTGTTGCCGCGGTCTGCGACATATATGTTGCCGGTGGCATCGACCCCCACGCCCTGCGGGTACGTCAAGCCGGTGAACGGCAGCACGGTTTGCGTACTGGATCCGGCAGCCAGCTTGACCACCCTGTTGTTGAAGTCGGCGACGTAGACGGTGCCGTTGGCGTCTACCGCTAGCCCCTGCGGTTGGTAAAGGCCGGTAAACGGCAGCACGGTCGGAGTGGACGATCCGGCAGCCAATTTGACCACCCGCCCGTACATGCTCTGGCTGGTGATGTACACGCTGCCGGTATCGTCCAGCGCGACCCCGCCCGGGGAGAGGGCAAAGCCGAGTCCGGTCATCGGCAGCACTGTCTGCCCGGGCGCTGATGCCGCTGGTTGCGGCTTGGGCTTGAGCAGATGTCCAGCGACGATGACGGCGACGATCACCACTAGAGCGGCGGCGCCGATCAAGACCCACATGCGGCTGCGTCGAGGTTTCGCCCGTTCCCCGGGTGTTGGGGCAAGGCCGGGTGGGCCAGTATGGCTGGCGAAGGGTGGGACATGGGGTCGGCCGCGCCAGCTGGCAGTGTCGGCGGGTGGCGGTGCCCACCCGCTCTGGGTCGCGGGCGAACTTGACATCGCTGACCACGGCCTGGCCTGGGTGACAGAGTCGGCTGCGGCTGGGCCGGCACCGCTCGACAGGATCGTTTGTTCGCCGCGCTGCGCTATCGCGGCCGCCTGGTTCTGCTCGGCTGTCGTCAGGGCGTTGTGGGCTGCCGCAGCCAGTTCACCGGCGCTGCGAAAACGTTCCTCGGGGTTTTTTGCCATTCCTCTGGCGATCACCTGGTCGAGACCCGCCGGAACTATGCCCGGCCGCAGTTGGCTGGGCCGCGGAGCGGGCTCCATGAGATGCGCGCCGATCACCCTCTCGATGCTGCTGCCGGGGTAAGGAGGTGACCCGGTCAAGCACTCGGCCAACACACATGCGAGCGAATAGATATCGGCGCGAAAGTCAACTTTGTCGCCGGAAAATCGCTCCGGAGCCATGTAGTTGTAGGTTCCCAGCGCCATTCCGGTGTGGGTCAGCCCCGGATCGGTTGCGGCACGGGCGATGCCGAAGTCCACCAGGTAGGCGAAGTCGTCGACGCCGATGATGATGTTCTCCGGTTTGACGTCGCGGTGCGTGACCCCGCCGGCGTGTGCGGCGTCCAGCGCGGCGGCGACCTGCCGCACGATGGCCACCGCTCGCGCCGGTATCAGCGGACCGTAGGCCGCCAACATGCGGCGCAAAGAAATACCGTCTATCAGCCGCATGTCCAGGTACAGCTGCCCGTCGATCTCGCCGTAATCGTGGATCGGGACCACATGCGGTTCGGTCAGCCGTCCCGCGGCGTCCGCCTCGCGCTGCATCCGCTCGCGAAACACCGGGTCGGCCGAGAATTGCTCTGAGATCAACTTCAGCGCCACCACCCGGCGTTTACGAGTGTCCTCGGCCTCATAGACCTCGCCCATCCCGCCGCGGCCGAGCAGTCGCATCAGCCGATAAGGCCCGACAAGCGAGCCTGTCCTCGGCCCGGGCTCACCGACACCTGCCATCGAACTCCTTCATGTGATTAAGAGATAGCGTTGACCGCGGTTGCCAGCCGCGCCTGGAGCCCGCTGGGCGGTGTGATGGATCCATACTGCGCCAGGCCCTCTTGTCCCGGACCGATAACCGCCTGCATAAATGCCCTGACAGCGGTGCCTGTCGCGGACTCCGGATACTTCGAACAGACGATTTCATACGTTGGCTCTACGATCGGGTATGCGCCGGGCTGTGTCGGCTTGGCGAAAGATGACGTATCCAACACCAGATCATTGCCCTGTCCCACAATTCTGGCTCCTGCGATCGTCTTGGCGACTGACTCGGGAGTGATCGATACGGGATCGGGACCTGCTGAGGTGATGAGCTGGGCGACGTTCAGTTGTTTACCCAGCGCGAATGACCACGCTGTGTAGGTGATCGACCCGTCGGTAGTCTGCAGGGCCGCCGTCACCCCATTGTCTCCGTCGGCGCCAGTACCGACGCCCCCTTCAAACGTCTCTCCGTCGTCTTTGCCCCAGGTGCCGTTGGATGCGGCAATAAGGTATTGCTGGAAGTTGGCCGAGCTACTGGACTCGTCATTGCGGAAGATGACCCGAATGGGGGATGAGGGCAGGCTGGTGCCTGCATTGAGCGCCCTGACTGCAGGGTCGTCCCACTTGCTGATGGTGCCGTTGAAGATCTTGGCCAGTGTGGGCGCGTCCAGCTTCAGCGAACTCACGCCGTTGATGTGGTAAGTGACCGCTATCGGCTGAAACAGTGCCGGCAGTTCCCAGGCCGGGGACGCGCACCGTGCCGCCGCCTTGTTGGTTTCACCTCTGGCCGGGTCCAACGGCACACCAGACCCGGCGAAATCCGTTTCGCTCTTGATGAACTGCTCGACGCCGGCGCCAGAGCCGTTCGCCTCGTAGTCCAGGGTGTAGCCAGGGCACGCGTGCGCGTAGGCGTTGACGAATTGTTGTATCGCGTTTGCCTGTGCGGTCGCGCCGCTGGCATTGAGTTCCGCCTTCCCGCCGCAGTCCACTTTCGCTGACGGTCCTGAGGACGGGGCGGAGGTATTCGTTTTGCTGCCACAACCCGATAACACCAGCGTGCCAATGACCAGCAGGCTCAGGATGTCGGTTCGGGTGACTTTCACAGAACTCCTCTGAAAGAAAGAAGGGATCAACACATCTACTTTGCCACCGTTTGCGAGCAACGCGGTGGGAGTTCAGGCAAAGCCGCGGGAGTTTGCGCCTGTCACGCCGGATAGAACCGCTGCATCGCGCCGCGACGATTTTGCCCGTCGCTACGCGATGGGCAGGAGTCCGGCTGTGGCCATTCGCTGCCGCCCACAACCTGTGGTCAATGCCGGGATCGGACGTTCCACCTCACCGTACGTTGCAAGAGAAACAAGGATCCGTAACTGAGGGCACGGACGCGTGCGAGTTGTTAGCGGAGCCTCCGTAACCGGTAGCGGCCAGGCGATCCCAGCGACAGCGCGTTCGGCAACTCGCTAAGCTGCCCTCGAGGTGCGCCGGGTTGCCGTCGGCCGGTCGTCGAAGTGACATGCGCCCCTCGCGCGAAACGGCTCGATCAGCTGGGCGAGGTACGCCGCGGGGTAATTGGGCTTCGCGGCCATGCCGAGGTCTTCGGTACGAAACCGGCGGCGGGGGTCGTACGAGTAGGTGCGCAGGGCGTGATCCCAGGTCAGGGTGAACAGCCCGAAGTTGACGTCACCCGCGCCAGCCCATTTCAGGTGGTGAAATCGGTGGCCTTCATTGAGCGCCAGCACCGAACGCATCGGGCCGATACGGTAGTCGGCGTTGGAGTGTTGCAGCAGCAACTGCACCGCGATGCATACCGCCAGCGCTTCGGCCACCGACGACGGCATCCCCATGGCAAATAACGGCGCTGTGCCTGCTGCTAATTCAAGCGCACCGTGCGCGGGATGCTTCATCAGGCCGTTGAAGCCGTAGAATCGCTTCACGCTGTGATGTACCGCATGCAGTCGCCACAGCCAGCCCACTCTGTGACTGATCATGTGCACCAGCGTGATGCCGAGATCGGCTACCGCCACCGCCAGAAGCACTTGCAGCGCGAACGGCGTTGATACCGGCCACCAGCGGTGAAACGGGCTTAGCAGCGCCGTCACCGGAATGATTAGCACAGTCACCAGCATTGCGGTCTCGTTGATGAAGGCGTGTGTCGCGTCGCGTCGCGCATCGCCAAAAGAGTGATTCCACTCCCGGGCGTAGGGCAGAACGCGCTCCATGGCAAACGATAAACCGATTGCCGCGGTGATCAGCGCAACCATCCACAGGCCGGCCCACGGTGTACGGGCTACCGCGATCGCGACACCGTTGATTCCGACGAGCATGAGCGGCACGTATCCGTACCGCGCCAACCATTCGACCATGCAAATAGTCTCCAGGGTCGGCCGTCGCTGAGGCATGTACAGATCCGTCGACCTGCACGGCTGTGCACTAATAGATACTCGAGTACGTGACGTGGTCTGGCACGGCGGTCATCGAGCCGGGCCGCCTCATTTTCGGCGGACAGTTGGGCGCCGCGCACATGCATGCCCACGCCGCTGTTCAGATCGCCGCAACCACTTCGGGTGCTATCACCTTCGTCGACGCCGAAGGCCGAAGGGCACGGGGGATCGCCGGGGTCATCCCGGCTGGCGCTTCCCACGCTCTCGATGCCGGTCCCGCTACCGGGATGATGATCTACCTCGAGCCCACCAGCGCTACTGGTCGGCGGCTGGCCGCGCTGTTGGCTCCTGGTGCTCGTGAGGATGCGCGAGCATGGTTGGCAGCCGCCAGGCGGGTTGCCAATCCGACTGGGCAACAAAATCTTTGCCTAGCAGCCAGCACGGTACTCGAGCAACTTTGCGGTGCCGATTCGGTATCGTCGCGTGCCGGTGCACCGCACTCCTGCGTTCTTGAGGCGATTGATCTTCTGCCTGACCTGCTGTGCGGGCCAGTACGACTCACCGACGTGGCGCGTGCGGTGAACTTATCGGCTGACCGGCTGGGCCGTCTGTTCGCCCGCGACGTCGGCCTGTCATTTCCCGCCTATGTGCGATGGGCGCGGCTCATCCGGACGATGGAAGTGGCCCGCCATGGGGGCACCCTGACCGCCGCGGCCCACGCCGCTGGATTCAGTGACAGCTCGCACGCCAACCGGGCATTTCACGAGATGTTCGGCATCGCTCCGTCCGTCGCGTATAACAGCGTGCGCCTGCAGTGATCGGATTCCGTCGTCTGTCCGCGGCCCATAACCCGCGCCAGCGCGCCGACGACCCTGATGCTTGACGGTGCCGACTCAGCAAGAAATGAAACGACAGGCGGCCGACCCACCTGCGCCGTGACGTTTCGCCAGATGGTAACGATGGATGGTTGTTTGTCGGGTGAGCAACCGCTGCGGAGATTCCATCCGCTGTCGGGCGCAACTGACGGCGGCGGCTAGTCCATGTCACTGAATCACCCAGTGCCGAGGTCGGATCAGTTTGATCCGGACTCGGTGGTTTGGCGAGCCACCGACGCGCGTGTCGACATCGCATGCATTCGGCAAAGGCGCGGGGGCACCTGTGTGGTCGGTGAAAGTTGGCGCACGTCAAGGTCGGTGACGGTGCCGATGTGCTGGACCGACCGGATCATCGACACTAACTGCGTCGTATTAGACTGGGCGCCAAGCGGTCTCTCGCACAACGCGGGTGCGTGAAAGTGACAACCGGCGACATGCCCTTGAACGAGAGTGGAAAAAAGTTGCCGACCCAAACCACCACGCCGGTATACCTCGGCGACCGAGTCATCCGTACTCGTGTGCTTGGTCAGGGACCCACGGTGGTCCTCGAAGCCGGCGGGGCAGGTGAAGCAACGACGGACGCTTTCGGCGGTTCTTTGGAACAGTGGGTTGCCTCCTTTGCCACCGTCTTGACCTACGACCGCGCTGGCAGTGGTGGTTCGGATGGTCCGCCCCGACGCAGCGTTGCCGAAATGGCCGACGATCTCGATGCAGTAATCCAGCAGCTACATTGCGTCACGCCGGCGGTCGTGGTGGGGTGGTCGTCGGGCGGTTTGGTTGCTCAGATGTTCGCCTTACGCCATCCAGAAAAAGTCGCCGGGTTGGTGTTGCTCGATCCGTCCGCGCCGGTCACAGAATCTCGACTGCTTGAGTTGCTGGGGATGGCGATGGGGGCCGGAGGGCTTTTCGTCATGGGGACTGCCCAACTGCTAAGGCTTTTCAGTACAGGCATCGGCCGACGGTTGGTGCGACATCTGGCTCCCAACGATGTCACGAAGTCGAATCTGCGCTGGCTGTACCGCTATCTCGACAATCATCCTTGGGCGGGATTGCAGACCGCACGGCTTGTGCCGCGTCATGCTCGCTATCTGCGGGAAATGAAGGGAGCACTCGAACGTATGCCGTTGCCGGATGTGCCGGTGCGGATAATTGTGCCGCGGTCGCCGACCCGTCGGCGCGCCGCGTTTGTGAAAATGGACGCCGCCAATCGTGCTCTGGTCAAACGGTTTCCCAGAGGCGAACTGATATTCGCGGACGGCACAAGCCACTCGTGGCTGCCGGTCGAACGCCCCGATGTCATTGTTGGGGCGATCCGTGACGTGCTGAGAGCCGGTTCAGATTAGGTTCCGCCGGCAGGAAGCAGCGCGTCCGTGTCCAGGGCAACCAGACTGCATCGGTTGCAATTGCGTTGGCTGGCAACGTAACACGGTGTAAAGCTTCTTAGCGGTGCGGCTTGTTCCCGTTGAGTGGTTTTGTGCTGTGGGTCGATTGGCCCACCGCCGGGTGTGATGCGTGGCACTGAGTGCCACACTCGAAGACTGAGGGGGGTGCGCCTGTCACGTCGGTGAACCACCGCAGCGTGCCTTTTCGTCGTGCCGGTTTGGACACGAATAACATCCTCAGAGAGCGGTCAAGCCTTCCCTGATAGTTCGGAAGCCCTGTAGCGGGCGGGATCGGCGTCGTAGCTGTCAAGGCAAATCTGAGAGCAGAAATACTGGCTGTTCCCGTCGACGTCGCGGTGCCCAGCGGCCCGATTGATCACCAGCTCCATTCCGCACACCGGGTCGGTCGTGGTGGTGACTGCGTGCTCATTATTGCCCAAGTGCCAGCGAACAGGTTGCGGTTGGGTGACACCGTAGTCGTGCGCCGTCGCATCTGTGCGAGCCCGGCGCGCCGGATCGCGAGTGGGCGGCCGCAAACGCCGCGTCTCGACCTCCCAAACCCAGCCGCTGATAGTCACGTCGGCGGAGATGAGCGGATGGCTTTCAAAGACTTCGATCGTCTTCAACAGCGTCTCGTCGACATCATCCATCATCCCGAGCCACTTAGCGAAACCGCCATTGTCCAGCTTCAATTCCGGCAGTGTCGGATCGACGATGGGCGCATCGGTGTCGATACCCTTGGCCCTGAAGTAGGCCTCGATGTCTCTGGCGTTTGCCGACAACATTCCACACTGGGTGTGTTGGACGATGACAATCTCGGTGGTACCGAAAAAGTTCGTCGAGAGCATCGCTGATCGGATCGCGTCTTCGGTGACTATTCCGCCCGCGTTGCGGAAGCAGTGCGCATCCCCGTGTGCGACAGGCGAATCGACTTCGATGCCCAGTGCTTCATTAATCGGAAGGCGCTCGTCCATGCACGTCAGCACCCACAGTCTGCGGTCCGTGGGGCCGAAACGGCCGAAGCGGCGGCGCTTGGCCCAGTGCTCGTATTCGATGACTTTGGCGGTCAGCTCATCCTTCAAGGTGGCCATGGTGACCTCGTTCTTCGTTTGCTACGAATTCGTCGGCTTGCGATGCTGATCACCTACCCGAGGCGGAATCGCATCGACAGTAACGTCTCAACCTATGCGGTGGCGTGACAGACGATCTAGGGCACAAAGACCTCACCTCCGGCAGCTCGGGTCTGCCCGACAGCGTCCTGGCTTTGGTTTCCGCAGCTCAAGAGCCAGGCCACACGGCGCCGCGTGGTGTCGAGGGATGTCCTTGTGCACTGCTTGTCGCTGAACGCCATGCCGGCGCCGCTCATACCCTGCTGGGGTAGGGACCTTAGCCACCCTGGGACAGGGTAATAGGGCTCTAGCGCCGGCGCCGGACCGCCGATCACAGTGGGATTCAGACGTTGATGGCAGGCGGGAGGTTGTGCATCAATGTTTGTTCACCCGGTCGGTTCACTGCGTCTTCAACGCGTGAGTGCAGCGCCATTCAGTCGCGGAGCGGGTCCGCTGCTTTCGTTCGGCAATATCGGACGGGTATGGGTTCGGCGCGGCGGCCATCAGCGCAGCAAGTCGCTGTTTCGGCATCGGCAGCGGAGCGAACCAGTCCTGACGCCACCCGCCACGGTGCCGACTGGAACCAGCAAGAGGGGGCAGCAAGCCTTGGTGTCGGCGCCCATCGGACGATGTCGCATGTCCTGTGCCGCAGACCAACTCGGCGATTCGACTCGAGCGAGCGGTGGCCTGCCGGCCTAAAGGAAAGTTCGTCGCCTCATGCTCAACTACGGTACGCAACCCGACATACTGGGATCCTTAACCACCGGCCAGCGGTCAATGTGGGCCCTTCAGCAACTCCGGCCGGAAGTGCCGTACAACATCGCCGGCTTCCTTGCTATCGATCACCATGTCGACGTCGAGAGGCTTTCGACGGCGTGTGAAGCAGCGGCAGCTTGGTTTGGTACGCAATGCGCGCGGCTTGGCTTGGTCGAGGGTGAACCGGTCTTTGTCGTCGACCGATTGCTGCCGCGGATGCTGCACCCTCTGCGTTGCATCGACCTGCGGGCCGAGTCCGACCCGGTGGCCGCTGCTCAGGTATGGATGAGAAACAACTATCAGCAACCAATCGACCTGGTCTGTGACCACCTCACCAACGTTGCACTGCTGCGGATCACCGACGACCTCTGCTACTTCTACTTGCGTGCGCACCACGTCCTGTTTGACGGGTACGGCGCGAACAATTTCATCCGGCATATCGCGGCCGCCTACTCGGGATCGGTCGAGAAAACGACTGATGTCGATTTCTCCGAATTTGCTGTTCTCCTCGACGCGGATCGCAAGTATCAGCAGTCCGCGCGCAGTGTTGCGGATGCCGATTATTGGCAGACCATCATGCGTGGCGCACCGGAGGTCACCGAACTGACCGGAGCGCGGAGGTCGGCGCCACCACGTCACCCGCAGATGCGCGAGCTCATGTGCCAACATCTGTCCGAGGACCGCCAGCTCGATGTGGCGAGGGTGATTGCGACGATGGCGGTGTTCATCGCGAAAACTACTGGACGCCAAGATATCTCGATGTCGCTGCCGGTCTCTGCGCGCACGACTGCGGCGCTGAAAGATTGTGCGGGCATGGTCGCCAACATGGTGCCGCTGCCGATCTGCGTCGATGACGGCGAAACCATTGGCGCACTGACCGACCGGGTCGCCAAAGCCCTGGTCGGCGCACTGCGCCATCAGCAGTTCCGGCGCTGGCCGGACCTCCTTGGCCAGGGCACCCACCTCGGCACCCTGGATTTCGGTCCGATCATCAACATCCTCGATTTCGCGACCCCGTTTCGTTTCGGATCTTCCGAACCGATCTACAACGTCTTGACGAACGGCCCCATACAAGACATCGCGGTCAACCTGTATCCGAGGCTGGGCCACGGCGCACCGCGTATCCAGCTCGCGTGGAATCCCGACCGATACAGCGACGACGACATCGCCGGCCACATAAGTCATTTGGAATCGCTGTTTGACCGGCTCCTGGTGGCGGATGCGTCGGTGGTGGTGGGTGGGGTGTCGTTGTTGGGTGGTGGTGAGCGGGATGTGGTGTTGGGGGGGTGGTCTGGTGCCGGGGTTCGGGCGCCGGTGGGGATGGTGGGGGAGGTGTTGGCTGCGGCGGTGGCGGCTGATCCGGAGGCGGTGGCGGTGATTGATGGGGCTCGGGAGGTGTCGTATCGGGAGCTTGATGAGTGGTCGACGCGGTTGGCGCGGGTGTTGATCGAGGCGGGGGTGGGTCCGCAGCGCGCGGTGGGGGTGGCGGTGGGTCGGTGTGTGGAGTTGGTGGTGGCGTGGTGGGCGGTGGTCAAGGCCGGGGGGGTGTATGTGCCGGTGGATGTGGCCTATCCGGTGGGGCGTGTTGCGGCGGTGCTGGATGCGGTGGATGCGGTGTGTGTGCTCAGTAGCGGGGCTGACAGTGTGGCTGGGGCCGGCGGGCGCCGGGTGATTCGCCTGGATAGTCTGGACTTGTCGGGTGGCTGGGCGGAGCCGATCACCGACGCCGAGCGGCTGGGGCCGCTGGGGGTGGATAACACCGCGTATGTGATTTTCACGTCGGGCTCTACCGGTGCCCCCAAGGGGGTGGCGGTCGCCCACGGTGGGTTGTTGGGGGTGGCCGCGGCCCAGCGTGCGCTGTTCGGGGTCGGCGCTCAGGGGCGGATTTTGATGGTGGCCGCGCCGACCTTTGACCTGTCGATTTTTGAGTGGTTGTGGGCGGCCGGTTCGGGAGCGGCGTTGGTGGTGACACCGCCGGGGGTGTATGCCGGGGAGCCGTTGAGCTGTTTACTGCGCGATCAGCGGGTCAGCGCGGCCATCCTGACCCCCACGGTGCTGGCGTCGCTGGATCGCAGCCGGTTGGGCGGGCTGCAGACGTTGATCGCCGGTGCGGAGCCTTGCCCGCCGGAGTTGGTGGCGGCCTGGGCGCCGGGGCGGCGCATGTTCAATGCCTACGGTCCGACTGAGGCCACGATCTGGGCCACCTGCACCACCGCGCTCTCAGCGGGTCAGCCCGTGACGATCGGCGCCCCGATTCCGGGGGTGTGCGCGCTGGTGCTCGATGCCCGGTTGCAGCCGGCCCCGATCGGGGTGGTCGGGGAACTGTATCTGGCCGGGCCCGCGCTGGCGCACGGCTATGTGGGTCAGCCGCAGTTGAGTGCCCAGCGGTTCGTGCCCAACCCCTACGGGGCGCCGGGCACCCGGATGTATCGCACCGGGGACCTGGTGCGCTGGACCCCCCAGGCAACCCTGCAATGTCTGGGGCGCGCCGACAGCCAGGTCAAACTGCGCGGCCAGCGCATCGAACTCGGCGAAATCGAAAACGCCCTACTGGCCTGCCCCCACGTCACCCAGGCCGCCGCCACCGTGCACCACACCACCACCGGAACCGACCACCTCGTCGGCTACATCAGCGGCTCACCGGCCCTTGATCCCACCGCGATACGCCAGCAGCTCAGCAACCGGTTACCCACCTCCCTGGTACCGGCTCAGGTGGTGGTGCTCGAAGACTTCCCGCGCACCGCCTCGGGCAAGCTCGACCGCAACGCATTGCCCCCACCAGTGTTTGCCGCCGCACAATACCGGCCCCCGCACACCCCGACCCAAACCATCGTCGCCCAGACCTTCGCCGAGGTACTAGGCCTCGACCGCGTCGGCCTCGACGACGACTTCTTCGCCCTCGGCGGAGACTCCCTGCTCGCCACCCGGGTCAGCACCCGACTCCAACTGGCCCTGGACACCGACGTCCCGGTGCGTTCCCTATTCGACACCCCCACCGTCGCCGACCTCGCCAACCACCTACACCGCCGCACAGGCCGTATCAGGCCCCCGGTGACGCCGCTGCCCCGCCCGGAGCGGATCCCGTTGTCGTATGCCCAGCAGCGCTTGTGGTTCCTCAACCAGTTCGAAGGCGAAGCCGCGACCTACAACATGCCCACCGCCTTCCGCATCAGCGGGGCGCTGGATGTCGAGGCGCTGGACGCAGCACTCGATGATGTCATCGCCCGCCATGAATCGCTGCGCACCATATTTCCCGACGTCGACGGAGTCCCGTTTCAGAAGGTGTTGCCGGCACGGGCGGGGATGTGGCGGCGAGGGGGCGCGGCAGTGATCTCGTTGCCGGAGCAGGATGTGGCCGCTGAGTTGGAGGCACTGGTTGGGTATCGCTTCGACTTGTCTGCGGAGGTCCCCATTCGTGCCCAGATCTACTCGGTGGGGCCCGAGCAGCACATGGTGGGCATCGTGGTGCACCACATCGCCTGCGATGGGTGGTCGCTGGCTCCGATGGTCCGCGATATGGGCAGGGCATATCGAGCACGGCGGCAGCGCCGGGCTCCTCAGTGGGCGCCGTTGGCCGTGCAATATGCCGACTACACGTTGTGGCAACGGGAGTGGTTGGGGTCGGAGACTGACCCGGACAGTGTGATCGCTGGGCAGTTGGGGTATTGGCGGCAGCAGTTGGCCGATTTGCCGGAGGTTGTGTCGCTGCCGGCGGATCGGGCCCGCCCGCCGGTGCCCAGTTACCGCGGCGACGGCGTCGAGGTGCGCATCGATCCGCAGCTGTGGGCGGGGGTCAAGGCGCTGGCGGCGGCGCATAACGCGACGCCCTCGATGGTGTTGCAAGCGGTCTTGGCGGTGTTGCTGCATCAGGTCGGTACAGGTGACGACATTGTGATAGGCGCGCCGATCGCTGGGCGCCTGGACGAGGCACTCGACGAGCTGGTCGGATTCTTCGTCAACACATGGGTGTTGCGGGTTGGCGTTGACTCCCGGCATCGGTTCAGCGATGTGCTCCGGCAGGTGCGTCAGAGAGCGCTCGATGCCTACAGCAACCAGGATGTGCCGTTCGAGCTGCTGGTCGAGCAGCTCAACCCGGTTCGGTCTGCGGCGCATCATCCGCTGTTTCAGGTGGCCATGGCCTTCCAGAACAACGTGCGCCCCGAGGGGGTGACGATCGACGGCGTCAGCGTCGAGGAGCTCGACGTATCCACCCGCACAGCCAAGTTCGACCTGGATTTCCAGCTGGGTGAGGCGCCGACCGAGGATCCAGCGGCCCCGATGGCTGCCGGGACGGTGTCGTATGCCACGGATTTGTTTGACCGAAACACCATCGAACGGTTGGTCACCCGGTTCATGCGGGTGGTCGAGGCGGTGGTGGCGGATGCGTCGGTGGTGGTGGGGCAGGTGTCGTTGCTGGATCGCGGTGAGCGTGATCTGGTGGTGTCGGGGTGGTCTGGTGCCGGGGTGGAGGCGCCGGTGGGTGTGGCGTTGGAGTTGTTGGCTGCGGCGGTGGCGGCTGATGCGGACGCGGTGGCGGTCATCGACGGTGCCCGACAAGTGTCGTATCGCGAGCTTGATGAGTGGTCGACCCGGCTGGCGCGGGTGTTGATCGAGGCGGGGGTGGGTCCGCAGCGCGCGGTGGGCGTAGCCGTGAACCGGTGCGCCGAACTGGTGGTGGCGTGGTGGGCGGTGGTCAAGGCCGGGGGGGTGTATGTGCCGGTGGATCGGGCCCATCCGGTCGAGCGCGTCGCCGCGGTGCTGGACGCGGTGGACGCGGTGTGCGTGCTCAGTTGCGGCGCCGGCAGCATGGCTGGGGCCGGCAGGCGCCCGGTGATCCGCCTCGATGGCCTGGACCTGTCGAGTCGCTGCGCGGATCCGATCACCGACGCCGAGCGGGTAGGGCCGCTGAGCGTGGACAACACCGCGTATGTGATCTTCACGTCGGGCTCCACCGGCATCCCCAAGGGGGTGGCAGTCGGCCACGCCGGTCTTTTGGGGGTGGCCGCGGCCCAACGCGCGCTGTTCGGGTTGGACGCCGATGCGCGGATCCTGATGGTGGCCGCGCCGACCTTTGACCTGTCGATCTTTGAATGGTTGTGGGCGGCGGGGGCGGGGGCGGCGTTGGTGGTGGCACCCCCGCAGGTGTACGCCGGGGAACTGCTGACCTGCTTGCTGCACCAGCAGCACGTCAGCGCCGCCATCTTGACCCCGACGGTGCTGGCGTCGCTGGATCGGACCCGGCTGGCCGGGCTGGAGACGCTGATCGCCGGCGCCGAACCCTGCCCGTCGGAGTTGGTGGCGGCCTGGGCGCCGGGCCGGCGCATGTTCAACGCCTATGGCCCCACCGAGGCCACCATCTGGGCCACCTGCACTGCGCTGCTGTCGGCGGGTCAGTCCGTCACCATCGGCACCCCGATCCCGGGGGTGTGCGCGCTGGTGCTCGACGCCCGGCTGGACCCGGCGCCGACCGGCGTGGTGGGTGAGTTGTATTTGGCGGGGCCCGCGCTGGCACACGGCTATGTGGGCCAGCCGCAGTTGACCGCGGAACGGTTCGTGGCCAACCCCTACGGTGCGCCAGGGGCGCGCATGTACCGCACCGGAGATCTGGTGCGCTGGACGTCCGAGGGAACCCTGGAATGCCTGGGCCGCGCCGACACCCAGGTCAAACTCCGCGGACAACGCATCGAACTCGGCGATATCGAAAACGCCCTACTGGCCTGCCCACACGTCACCCAGGCCGCCGCCACCGTGCACCACAGCCCCAACGGAGGCTCTCAACTCGTCGGCTACATCACCCTCGAGCACACCACCAGTCACGGCTCCACCTCCGTTCAAGACGCCGACATCGTCGAACAGTGGCAATGCATGTACGACGTGTTGTACGGCACCGACGTTGCGGTGTCGGAGTTCGGCATGGATTTTCGGGGCTGGAACAGCAGCTACACCGGTGAGCCGATTCCGCTTGAGGAGATGGTGGAGTGGCGTTCGGTCCTGGCGGATCGGATCATGGCCCTGCGGCCGCGGCGAGTGTTGGAGATCGGCGCGGGCTCGGGCCTGGTGCTATCCCAGATCGCCCCGCGGTGCGATCACTATGTGGCCACCGACATGTCAGCGGTGGTTATCGACCATCTCGCGCGCTCGTTGGAGGAGTTGCAGATCGCGTGGCGTGATCGGGTCCAGCTGATGACCCGGCCCGCCCACGCCACCGAGGGACTGCCGCAGGGCTACTTCGACACCATTATTCTCAACTCGGTCATCCAGTACTTCCCCAGCGTGGGGTATCTGGCCGACCTCATCGAGAAGGTCGTGGACCTGCTGGCCCCCGGTGGGGCGGTGTTCATCGGCGACGTCCGCAACCACACCCTGCAGGGCGCGTTCCACACAGCGGTCGCGCTGGCCCAGACCGACTGCCCCACCGACGGTGCCGACATCCGCCACCGAGTCCGTCGCGCCATGCTGGGCGAAGCCGAATTACTGGTGGCCCCGGAGTTTTTCACCAGCTGGGCCGCCGACCGCGCGTCGGTGGCAGGACTTGACATCGAGGTCAAGCGCGGATCGGGGGACAATGAGCTCAACCGGTACCGCTACGACGTCATCATTCACAAAACCCCCACATCGGTACGTTCGGTGGCCGCCGCACCCACCTGGGATTGGGCCGGCGCGGGCCTGAGCCGACTGCACACCCGATTGACATCGTTACGGCCGGCCGCCGTGCGCGTCACCGACATCCCCCGCGCCGGTTTGATCACCGACGTCCACGTCGAACAAGCCCTCGCCGACGGGCTGTCCCTGACAGATGCACTCACGCAATCGACCGGCCACACCGCCATTCCCGAAGAATTGCACCGCCTAGGCGAGACCACTGGCTATCACGTCGCCGTCACCTGGGGCGCCCACCCCGGCACCCTCGATGCCGTCTTCATCACCGACCCCGGCCCCCTGACGGAGGTCTATCTACCCGCCAGCGGAGGCGAGCAAGGCGCCAAGTACGCCAATGTTCCCGGAACAATCACCAAAATCCGCGTGGTGCGTCAGTGGTTGGGCGCGCGGCTGCCCGATTACATGGTGCCCGCTCAGGTGGTGGTGCTCGACGACTTCCCCTTGACTTCCTCGGGCAAGATCGACCGAAACGCCTTGCCGGCGCCGGTGTTTGCCCCCACCCCGTCCCGGTCCCCGCAGACCGGGACCGAGAAAGCCGTCGCCGAGGTGTTCGCCGAGGTCTTGGGGCTTGACCAGGTCGGGCTCGATGACGACTTCTTCGCGATGGGCGGGGACAGCATTGTGTCGATTCAGGTGGTGTCGGCGTGTCGTGCGCGCGGGGTGTGGTTCTCGCCCCGGGATGTCTTCGAGTGCCGGACGGCTGCTCGCTTGGCGGAGGTGGCCGAGGCCGCGCCGAGCGGACAGGCACTGAAGGAGTTGCCAGGCTCAGGTGTGGGCGACGTGCCGCTGACCCCGATTGTGTGGGACCTGGTGAGCCGCGGTGGCGGCTTCGACCGGTTCGTTCAGTCGGTCATGGT
Organism: Mycobacterium paragordonae; assembly: GCF_003614435.1. Taxonomy (NCBI): domain Bacteria; kingdom Bacillati; phylum Actinomycetota; class Actinomycetes; order Mycobacteriales; family Mycobacteriaceae; genus Mycobacterium; species Mycobacterium paragordonae. The sequence goes on along the minus strand of NZ_CP025547.1, from coordinate 282,514 downwards.
CCAGTTGCCGGCTGGTGTGGACCGGGCCGGGATCGTGGAGACGGTTTCGGCGGTGATGGCGCGACACGACATGCTGCGGGCACGGTTGTGGCGGGATCCGTCGCAGGGGTGGCGGATGCAGACCTGTGAGATGGGTTCGGTCGACGTGGACGCACTGCTGCACCGGGCCCCGTTTGCTGCCGATGCGCTCCCGCAGGACTTGACGTTGCTGGCCAGCCAGGCGCTGGACGCCGCAGTGGATCAGTTGGACCCGTCGGCGGGATCCGTGCTTCGGATGGTCTGGATGGATCCCGTTGGCATGCAAGGTATTTCGGATCGGTCGAGCCGACTGATCATCGTCGCGCATCATCTGGTCGTTGATGCTGTGTCGTGGCGCATCATTGTGTTTGACCTGATGCGGGCCTGGGAGCAGGTGTCCGCGGGGCGGCGCGCTGTTCTGCAGCCGGCAGGAACGTCGATGCGCCGGTGGGCTCATGGGCTTCAGGAGGCGGCCCGGCGGGGGAACTTCGACGCCGAGCTGGCGGGATGGGCCCGGATTTTAGACGGCCCCGATCCACTGATGGGACCTCGTCCGTTTGATCCGGATGTCGACGTGATGTCAACGTTGGATCGGGTGCAGCTACGGCTACCTCACGACGTGTTTGAGCCGGTGCTGACCACACTGCCGGCCTTTTTCGGAAGCGGCGTGCATGACGGATTGCTGGCGGCATTGGCGGTGGCGGTGGCGGTGTGGCGGTCGCGCCGCGCGGCCGCCGAATCCTCGGTGCTGGTTCATCTCGAAGGCCACGGGCGCGAGGAGTCCGCAGTGGCCGGTGCGGATCTGTCTCAGACGGTGGGATGGTTCACCACCGTATTCCCGGCCCGGCTGGACGTGTCCGACATCGATGTCGAGGACGTGCTGCAGGGCGGGGCGGCCGCCGGTGTACTGATCAAGTCGATCAAAGAGCAGCTGGCCGCTATCCCGAATCGTGGCATCGGCTATGGCGTTTTGCGGCATCTCACACCTGCCGGCGCCTTGCCCGACGTGGGACATCCCCAGCTCATGTTCAACTACCTCGGGCGTATCGCGGCCGCCGAATCGTCGGACGGTTCCCGCGGTGACGGCGGATGGTGGGTCGCCCCTTACTTCACTGCACTGACCAGCACACCCGACGCCGACATGCCCGTTCTGTCCACCATCCAGATCGACGCGATGGTGCTGGATGACGAATTCAGCGCCCAGATCGCTTATCCGAGAACATTGCTCGCCCGAGGCGACGTCGAAGAACTCGTCGAACTGTGGCGGGCGGTGCTGGTTGGATTGGCTCGGCACACCCAACTGCCCGGAGCCGGCGGCCACACCCCGTCAGACTTCCCGCTGGTATCGGTCGCCCAAGACGACCTGACCACCTGGGAAGCGCGTTACCCCCACCTGGTCGACATCTGGCCGTTGGCGCCGCTGCAAGCGGGCCTGTTCTTCCACGCACTGCTGGCAGAATCCTTTGTCGACGCCTACACCGTGCAAACCGTCATCGACATCGTCGGCGACGTCGACATCACCCGGTTGCGCACTGCCGCGCAAGGCATCATCGACCGCCACGACAACTTGCGCACGGCGTTCGTTACGACCGCGCACGGCACCGCGGTGCAGGTCGTCCTCGCACACGTCGAGGTACCGTGGCGCGACCTGGACTTCACCGGCTCGGCTAGCCCGGACGAGGAATTCAGCCGATTCACCCAGTCCGACCGGCTGCAACAGTTCGACCTCACCACCCCACCGCTGCTGCGTTTCACCCTGGTAACCAGGGGACACAACAAGTCGGCGCTGGTCATCACCCACCACCACATCGTGCTCGACGGCTGGTCCTCGCCGCTGCTGCTGCAAGAATTCCTCGCCCTCTATGCCGCCGATGGCGACCATTCAGCGCTGCCACCGTCCCGGCCGTTCCGCGACTACCTCGAGTGGGTCGCCCTGGCCGACACCGAGCAATCAGCACAGGCATGGCGTCACGCCCTGGCCGGGTCAGACGAACCCACCATGCTCGCCCCGATCGATCCGGCTCGCCGAATCGCTTCTGTCCCAGCCAAACATGTCCTGGAGTACGACGACCAGCACAGCTCCCGCATGGCAGACTTCGCCGGGCGAACCGGGGTTACCCTCAACACGGTCATCCAACTGGCGTGGGCGATCGTACTGAGCCACCTGACCGGACGCGACGACGTCGTCTTCGGGGTCACCGTCTCCGGACGCCCCGCGGGACTGCCCGGCTTTGACACCATGATCGGCCTCCTCATCAACACCGTGCCCGCTCGCGTACGCGTCATCCCGGCTGAGACCGTTACCGCCGCACTGCACCGCCTGCAATCCGAACAAGCGGCCCTGATCGACCACCACCATCGCAGGCTGTCGGACATCCAGCACCTCGCCGGCCCCGGAGCAATGTTCGACACTGCCATAGCTTTCGAGTCCTACCCCGTCAACACCACCGCCCTCCAACAGATTCTGGAATCCATCGATGATCTGGATCTGCAGGGGTTCACCGTGGCGGACGCGACGCACTACCCACTGAGCTTGGCGGTCAGCTACGACGCTCGGTTGCGGGTTGAGTTCAGTTACCTCACCGAGGTTTTCGATGCAGCCGCCGTCGAGCGGATTGCCGGTTTCTACCGACACGTCCTCGAGGCGGTGGTGGCGGATGCGTCGGTGGTGGTGGGTGAGGTGTCGTTGTTGGGTGGTGGTGAGCGGGATTTGGTGTTGGGGGGGTGGTCTGGTGCCGGGGTTCGGGCGCCGGTGGGGATGGTGGGGGAGGTGTTGGCTGCGGCGGTGGCGGCTGATCCGGAGGCGGTGGCGGTGATTGATGGGGCTCGGGAGGTGTCGTATCGGGAGCTTGATGAGTGGTCGACGCGGTTGGCGCGGGTGTTGATCGAGGCGGGGGTGGGTCCGCAGCGCGCGGTGGGGGTGGCGGTGGGTCGGTGTGTGGAGTTGGTGGTGGCGTGGTGGGCGGTGGTCAAGGCCGGGGGGGTGTATGTGCCGGTGGATGTGGCCTATCCGGTGGGGCGTGTTGCGGCGGTGCTGGATGCGGTGGATGCGGTGTGTGTGCTCAGCTGCGGGGTCGACCGTGTGGCTGGGGCCGGCGGGCGCCGGGTGATTCGCCTGGATAGTCTGGACTTGTCGGGTGGCTGGGCGGAGCCGATCACCGACGCCGAGCGGCTGGGGCCGCTGGGGGTGGATAACACCGCGTATGTGATTTTCACGTCGGGCTCCACCGGCATCCCTAAGGGGGTGGCGGTCGGCCACGCCGGTCTTTTGGGGGTGGCCGCGGCCCAGCGTGCGCTGTTCGGGGTCGGCGCTCAGGGGCGGATTTTGATGGTGGCCGCGCCGACCTTTGACCTGTCGATCTTTGAGTGGTTGTGGGCGGCCGGTTCGGGAGCGGCGTTGGTGGTGACACCGCCGGGGGTGTATGCCGGGGAGCCGTTGAGCTGTTTACTGCGCGATCAGCGGGTCAGCGCGGCCATCCTGACCCCCACGGTGCTGGCGTCGCTGGATCGCAGCCGGTTGGGCGGGCTGCAGACGTTGATCGCCGGTGCGGAGCCTTGCCCGCCGGAGTTGGTGGCGGCCTGGGCGCCGGGGCGGCGCATGTTCAATGCCTACGGTCCGACTGAGGCCACGATCTGGGCCACCTGCACCACCGCGCTCTCAGCGGGTCAGCCCGTGACGATCGGCGCCCCGATTCCGGGGGTGTGCGCGCTGGTGCTCGATGCCCGGTTGCAGCCGGCCCCGATCGGGGTGGTCGGGGAACTGTATCTGGCCGGGCCCGCGCTGGCGCACGGCTATGTGGGTCAGCCGCAGTTGAGTGCCCAGCGGTTCGTGCCCAACCCCTACGGGGCGCCGGGCACCCGGATGTATCGCACCGGGGACCTGGTGCGCTGGACCCCCCAGGCAACCCTGCAATGTCTGGGGCGCGCCGACAGCCAGGTCAAACTGCGCGGCCAGCGCATCGAACTCGGCGAAATCGAAAACGCCCTACTGGCCTGCCCCCACGTCACCCAGGCCGCCGCCACCGTGCACCACACCACCACCGGAACCGACCACCTCGTCGGCTACATCAGCGGCTCACCGGCCCTTGATCCCACCGCGATACGCCAGCAGCTCAGCAACCGGTTACCCACCTCCCTGGTACCGGCTCAGGTGGTGGTGCTCGAAGACTTCCCGCGCACCGCCTCGGGCAAGCTCGACCGCAACGCATTGCCCCCACCAGTGTTTGCCGCCGCACAATACCGGCCCCCGCACACCCCGACCCAAACCATCGTCGCCCAGACCTTCGCCGAGGTACTAGGCCTCGACCGCGTCGGCCTCGACGACGACTTCTTCGCCCTCGGCGGAGACTCCCTGCTCGCCACCCGGGTCAGCACCCGACTCCAACTGGCCCTGGACACCGACGTCCCGGTGCGTTCCCTATTCGACACCCCCACCGTCGCCGACCTCGCCAACCACCTACACCGCCGCACAGGCGCCATTGCTGTGCAAGAAGTGGTTCCGATTCAGACCCTGAAAAAGGGTACCGGCGTTCCACTGTTCTGCATTCATCCCGGGGGTGGGGTGAGCTGGCCGTACCAGGCTCTTGGCAAGTATCTGGACTGCCCGATCATCGGAATCCAGCAGACCCTGCAGGTCGACGAAACCGAGCCTCGCTCAATTCACGATATGGCGAAAAACTATGCTGAGAGGATTCAGACGGTTTATCCAACCGGCCCCGTCAATCTTCTCGGGTGGTCTTTTGGCGGTATAATCGCCCACGAACTCGCCATCGAACTCCGGGGACGCGGACGTGCGATCGCACACCTTGTCCTTCTGGATGCCGACCCCGTTATCGACGATACCCAGGAGCTGGGCGATTGGCGGACTCAACTTGAAGCGTTGCGGTTCTATGGTGTGGCTATTCCGGAACAAGATGAACCGCTCGCCTACGAGCAAATCGAGGCGTTAATTCGAGATTCGGACGTCGCCGCAGAATTTCCCCGGTACAAAGAACTTCTGGATCTTTTTACGCAAAACATCACACGTGGTACGGCATTGTATCGCACTCACCACCCCGATGTATTCGATGGTGACATGATCATATTCTCAGCAGTGCGGGGTGAGGGCGATCGGAGTTTGTCTCTTCGCCGTAGTTGGCGCCCTTACGTTGCCGGCGACATCACCGTGCATTCGGTCGACTGTACGCATCAAGAAATGCTGACCACCGAATCGCTCCGTATGTACGGCCGACAACTCGCGCATTCATTGCCCCGAGTTGCATCCGGTGACGTCTCCGGGCTCGTTTGCGACCCCGACCAGGTAGGTGCCAGAACGACGCCCCAAGGCAAGTGGTCGCCTGCCGGTCAGGCAATCTGCACCGTCGGGACGCACGTCCACGAGGACCCACGTCACCGGGTGGCGCAATCCTCGAGCGGCTATCCGGGCTGCGCGTTGTGAGCGAGCGTTCACCATCGTCGGACGACTCCGAGACGGGTCAGGCTGCGGTAGCCTCCGAGCCTCCTGTGTTACGGCTGGAGGCGGTGAGCCGAACCTATGGCTCCGGCCCCACCGCGGTGGACGCGCTCAAAGGCGTCGACCTCGAGATCTGGCCCGGTGAGTTCGTCGTAATGCTTGGTCCGTCCGGTTCGGGCAAAACGACATTACTCAATCTGGTGGGCGGCATTGAAACACCCAGCGGCGGAAGAATTTTGGTGTCCGGCAACGACATCGCTTCGCTGAATAGCAGGGAGCGCACGGCGTTTCGACGGGACCAGGTCGGTTTTGTGTTCCAGTTCTTCAACCTGGTAGCGACTCTGACCGCGCAGGAAAAAGTGGAGATCATTGCCGAACTCGCCGGCGAGGATTGTGCTCAGCGCAGTCGCGACGCGCTGGTGAAAGTCGCAGTCGACGACCTCGCCGACCGGTTTCCCGATCAGATGTCCGGCGGCCAGCAGCAACGGGTGGCGATTGCCCGTGCCATCGTCAAAGAGCCGCCCCTGTTGCTGTGTGACGAGCCCACGGGCAGTCTGGACCTGGCCACAGGCCGGCAGGTCCTGGCGGTGCTGAGGGAGTTGTCCCGGGAGGGCCGCCACACCGTCCTTCTGGTAACGCACAATTCCGCGATCGCCAAGATCGCCGACCGGGTGGTGTGGTTGCGCTCAGGAAGGGTCGCTCTTCAGGAGCGGGTCGCTGTGCCGTTGCCGCCGCAGGACCTCGACTGGTGAGCCGCGCCCTGCGCCGCAAGGTGCGCCGGGATCTATGGGGGCAGCGTTCGCAGTTCCTCGCGGCAGTGTTGGTGATGGGGATCGGTGTGGCGGTGTTCGTCGGGGCCACAGACGCCTACGCCAACTTGCAGCAGTCATTCGCCCGGGTCTATGCCACCCAACTGCTGCCGGATGTGGTGATCAGCGGGCCCTCCGCGCCGGGGCTCTACGCGGCTGCCCGCAACCTTCCGGGTCATCCGAGTCTGGACCTTCGCCAGCAGGCCGACGTCAGTGTCCGCATCAATGGCCGTACCCTGTTCGGCCGTGCAGTCGGCGTGCCCGTCGCGGCTCAACCCACCGTGTCGAAGTTGGCACTACGGTCCGGTGGTCTACCGGGACGTGGGTCGGTGCTGGTGGACGAGCATCTCGCCGCATATTACGGACTGCACCCTGCGAGCACCGTCGAACTGCTTGGACCCTCCGGTTGGCACCAGGTGTCCGTTTCCGGATCTGCCGTGTCGACGGAATACTTGTGGTCGGCGCGCTCGCAGGCGGAAACCGTGACCACGCCGGAGTACTTCGGCGTGGTATTCGTGCCGGCACCCGATATGGTGCAGTTTGCGGCGCGGCCGACAGATCAGCTGCTGGCCTATGCGCAGGATCGCGACCAAGCGCACGCATTGGTCACGGCCGCAACGGAATTGGCGCGGTCACACGAAGTGTCAGTCACGTCGCGTGACGCGCTGCCGTCCTACAGTTTCTTGCGCGACGGCATGGAATCGGTACGCAAATTCGCACGACTGCTGCCCTGGGTGTTTCTGGTGGCAGCGGTGGTCGGCACGCATGTGCTTCTGTCGCGACTAGTCGCCGCGCAACAAGCGGTGATCGGCACCTTGTCAGCCAACGGACTGTCCGGTCGAACGATACTTGCTCACTATCTGACTTACGGCGTAGCGGTCGGTGTCGCGGGCGCCGCGGCAGGGATGATCGGCGGCTACGTTCTCGGTGGCTGGTACACCGCCCAATACACCCAGGCGCTGGGACTGCCGCAGCGGGCGACGTTGGTGTATCCCAGCAGTCTGATCATCGGGGCCGTGGCCGCCGCTGCGGCGTCAGCCCTAGCGGCGTGGGCCCCAGCGCGCGCCGCATCCCGGATGAGCCCGGCCGAAGCGATGAGAACCTCGCCGCCGGGTGTACGCGGCGGCATAACCGTCGCAGAACGTCTGCTGCCGCCGCTGCGGCGTATGCCTGCACGCTGGCGAATGACGTTGCGCGGCATCGCTCGCAACCGTCGCCGCGCCATTCTGACCGTGGCCGGGGTGGTGAGTTCGGTCTGCCTGGTAATGGTGTTCGCCGGGATGCGCGACACCGTCAATGGTGTCATTGATCGACAATACGGAGAGGTCGAACTACAAGACGCTCAACTCATCACTGCTGCGGGCGCTGCCGATGCCGTCGCGGGCGCTTTACGCACCGACCCTCAAATCGCTGCCGCAGAACCTTTCACGCGGCTGGATGTCACGGTGCAGGGCCGCAACAACCACTACGACACCTTGCTGATCGCGTTGCCGCGGGCGACCCGGATGCACCGCTTCACCTCCGGCCGATCCAGCCGTAGCCTCCCAGCCGACGGTGTGTTGCTGGGAGCGGGCTTGGGGGCCGTTCTCCGCGTCGCAGTGGGGGACAAGATCACAATCAGCAACGCTCAGAATCGAATTCGTCTTGACCTACCCGTCGTCGGCTTCGTCGACGAGCCGATGAGCCCGGTGGTCTATATCGGGTCGGACCAAGTGCCCGCCTTGGCGCCATCGGGAGTGTTGCTCAAGCTGGCACCTGGGGCCAACCAGGAACTCAATCGTCAGGATGCGACGAGGTTGCGCGGTGTGATCGCCTACGTGTCCACCGAATCCGTCTCCGCCACCATCCGAAAGTCATTCGCCTTGTACAACGTGCTGGTTGCGCTGACCTTGCTATCTGCCGGTGTGATGTCCGCGGCGCTGCTCTATAACGCCATGTCTGCCAACGTCAGCGAACGCACCGGTGAGCTCAGTACATTGCAGGCCGCCGGAATGGATGCCCGGCTACTCGGCCGACTGGTGGCCGTGGAGAATATGACGCTGGTTGCGATCGGTCTGCCTGTCGGTCTGATCGCCGGGGCGTGGCTCGCCGAGTGGTTCCTGTCCAACTATGTGACGCAGGGCTATCGATGGCACCTGATGATGCACACCACGACTCCGCTCCTTGTCGCCGCCGGAGTTTCGATCGCCTCACTTTTGACCCTGATCCCGACGTTTCGCGTGATCAGGCGAATGGATGTGGCCAAGGTGGTGCGTGAGCGGACGCTGTGAGTGCGTGCTCGGCGGTGCGCAACGACAACCTTATGAATCTCGAACGAGGCGACCCGGACGAACCCGGCCGCACGGCCACGAACCAGTCAGCGGGCGTGTTCGCACCGCAGTTCGAGGCGTAGGCGCAGTACATCAGCCTGGCTGTGTTCTACCGGTTGGCCAGCACCGTTGGCGTCGAAAACCGTACAGCCGCAGTGTAAATCGGCCCTCCAGCTTTGACCGGGCATCAGCATGAAGTCTGGGTTGCGGCCCGCTGTTTGCGGGTGCATTGGAATCGTATCCGGCGGGCGGAGTTGGGTTGCGTCCAGCAGGGTGGTGTACGAGCCGGGCCTGATCGGGATGTCCGGCGTGTCGTAGCCGAATGAATGAAGGTCATCGCGTGATTCTTCGAGAGACCGTCCAAAGTCACTCGAGCAAAGGAATCGACGCGATGACCACTGCCCACGATATCGACCTGCCGGCCGTGTTGGCCGAACGACTCACTACCTGCCACCCCGACGTGCTGCGCGAGTTGTTGGCCACCTTCATCCATGCCCTGATGGGGGCTGAAGCCGATGCGGTGTGCGGTGCCGACTATGGCCAGCGCAGCAGCGAGCGTGTCAATCAGCGCAACGGCTATCGGCACCGCCAGTTCGATACCCGCGCCGGCACATTGGAGCTGGCGATTCCCAAGCTGCGCCAAGGCTCGTACTTCCCGGACTGGCTGCTCGAACGGCGCAAACGTGCTGAGCGGGCCCTGACCACGGTGGTGGCCACCTGCTACTTGTTGGGCGTCTCGACGCGGCGGATGGACAAACTCGTTGAAACTCTGGGCATCACCAGCTTGTCTAAGTCCCAAGTCAGCGTGATGGCCAAAGAACTTGACGCCGCGGTCGAGGCGTTTCGTACCCGGCCGTTGGATGCCGGCCCCTACACGTTCATGGCTGCTGATGCCCTGGTCCTCAAGGTGCGCGAGGGCGGGCGGGTGGTCAACGTGCATGCCCTGATCGCCGTCGCAGTGAACGCCGATGGGTATCGGGAGATCCTGGGCATCGACGTCACCACCGCCGAGGACGGCGCCGGGTGGTTGACATTCCTGCGGTCGCTGACCGCTCGCGGCCTATCCGGTGTCCGACTGGTCACCTCCGATGCCCACGCCGGGCTCGTCAATGCCATCGGCGCCACGCTGCCCGGTGCGGCATGGCAACGCTGCAGAACGCACTACACGACGAATCTGATGGCTGTCACACCGAAGGCGTCGTGGCCGTGGGTCAAGACCCTGCTGCATTCGGTATTCGATCAACCAGATGCCGAATCCGTTGCTGCACAATATGACCGCATCATCGACGCGTTGGAGGACAAGCTACCTAAAACGGCTGAACACTTAGAGGCAGCCCGAGCCGAACTACTAGCGTTCACCGCGTTCCCCAAACAGATCTGGCGCCAGATCTGGTCGAACAACCCCCAGGAGCGGCTCAACAAGGAGATCCGCCGGCGCACCGACGTCGTCGGCATCTTCCCTGACCGCAACGCCCTGATCCGCCTCGTCGGAGCCGTGCTGGCCGAACAACACGACGAATGGGCCGAATCCCGGCGCTACCTCGGCCTTGACGTCCTGAGCAAATCACGCACCGTCAACGACACCCCGACCGAACAGGAGGACACCCCCGCGGCACTGACCGCCTGAAACCATCAAGACGAAGAATCACACGACGACGTCGTACACCACGTCCCTGGACTTGACCCGGAGTTGGGCCAGTTGCGAAACCCGCGATCGGTTAACCGGCCCTCGTATGCGCCGGAGGTGGCTGAGGTCCCGCCGGTCACCTTTAGGCCCGCCCGTTACTTGCGTAGGGCCGCTCGACAACCAGGGCGGCTCGCACTTAGCCCGAAGTTACGGCGGCCTTGAGGGCTGATTGTGGTGTGGCCTGATGGTATCGGGTAGAACCGCGGTGTGGTCATGATTGCTTCGAATTCGATGGGGGTCAAACGGCCGAAGCGACGGCGCTTGGCCCAATGCTCATATTCCACGACCTTGGCGGTCAATTCGTCCTTCAATGTGGCCATCATGGCCTCCTTCAGCGAGTCGGGACACGTCGGTTGCGCATGGCCTACGCGGCGGAATTCCGTCTGCAGCAACGTTTTCAGCCTCGTGTCGGCTCTACGGCTGGTCTAGTGCACAAAGTCCTGAATCAGCTATTGGCCAATCGTTAGGGCAGTCGCGAAGATAGATCCTCACGCCCGCCGCCCCAAACCGGTAATGGCCAAGCCACGGAACGCGAACTTCACGATCACCGAGCTGCCGTTGCATTGTGGCCAGCGATAGGCAGGTTGAATGTCCTTGCAGGGGTTAACCGGGCCTGCAGCACCGTGAGGTTGCCGCGAGTCGGTCGTTTCGGGTGGGTCGCGCCTGGGCTGTTTTCGAAACATTCGAGGACTGGTCGCCCACCAGCACCAACAGCGTTATGCCGCTGGGTCCGCGAGCCGCGGGACCGGATTGGAGATGATTACTTGATCCCCAGGCAGTCCAGTTCTTTACGTCACGCTGGCGATCGTCGCGCCACGGCAGCAGGCCGGCCTGCACCTGTCAGATGACCCCAAAGTCCGCCAAGCGTTATTTGCGGCACCCGGAAGCCGCTGTTTCCCAGAGGATTCAGCCGCCTGCTAAGTTCCGCGAGACTGTTGCATTCGCTCTAACTCCTCGTCCCAGACGGAATGTCCGCCAATATCAGCCACGCGGTAGACCTGGATCGTCGACGAGATCCCGACGACGAGAACTATTATCCCCACCGTGAGATGGATGATCACCCGGGGCTTTTCGGTTCGGTGTTCCCTCAGGCGCAGCACGACGAGCCCGATCGCGACCGCCAGCAGAGCCGCCGCGAAGTAGATCAGTCTGCTGCCACGGGCGGCGTGTTCGCGCAAGATCGAAGTGGTGTCGACGGCAACTGAATACTGACCACTGCGCGGCAACTGAAAATTGACCAGCTTCCTGGAGAGCCTTGGCTATGGGCCAAGGAGGAAGCGAGTGTTGAGCGTGGAGGACTGGGCAGAGATCCGGCGGTTGTGCCGGTCGGAGCAGTTGCCGATTTCGGAGGTTGCGCGGGTGTTGGGGATTTCGCGGAACACGGTGAAGTCGGCGTTGGTTTCCGATGGCCCGCCGAAGTATCGGCGTGCTCCGGTGGGGTCGGTGGCGGACGCGGCCGAGCCGAAGATTCGAGAGTTGTTGGCGGCTTATCCGCGGATGCCGGCCACTGTGATCGCCGAGCGGATCGGATGGTCGTATTCGATCCGCACTCTTAGTGAGCGAGTGCGGGAGCTGCGACCGTTTTATCTGCCGCCGGATCCGGCGTCACGCACGACTTATGTCGCTGGGGAAATTGCGCAGTGCGACTTCTGGTTCCCCGACGTGGAGGTGCCGGTCGGATACGGCCAGGTCCGCACCGCCACACAGTTGCCGGTGCTGACGATGGTGTGCGGATATTCGCGTTGGGCATCGGCGTTGTTAATCCCGACCCGCACCGCTGAAGACCTCTATGCCGGCTGGTGGCAGCATCTTTCGATGTTGGGCGCCGTCCCGCGGGTGTTGGTATGGGACGGTGAAGGCGCGGTCGGGCGTTGGCGGGCCCGCCAACCCGAACTCACCGGGCAGTGCCACGCTTTCCGCGGCACCCTGGCCACCAAGGTGCTGATCTGCAAACCTGGCGACCCCGAAGCCAAGGGTGTGGTCGAACGCTTCCACGACTTCCTCGAGCGGGCCTTCTTGCCGGGTCGGGCGTTCGGCTCACCGGCGGATTTCAACACCCAGCTGCAGGACTGGCTGGTGCGGGCCAATCACCGCCAGCACCGCGTACTGGGGTGCCGTCCCGCCGACCGGATCGAGGCCGACAAGGCGGCGATGCTGGCCCTGCCGCCAGTCGGGCCAGTGGTTGGGTGGCGGACCTCGACCCGGTTGCCGCGGGATCATTACGTGCGCTGCGACGGCAACGACTACTCAGTGCACCCGGTCGCGGTCGGTCGCCGCATCGAGATCACCGCGGACCTGGGCCGGGTTCGAGTGTGGTGTGGTGGCGCCCTGGTCGCCGACCACGCCCGGATCTGGGCCAAACACCAGACGGTCAGCGATCCCGACCACGTGCAGGCCGCCAAACTGCTGCGGCGCAAGCACTTTGACGTCATCGGGCCGCCATCGCACGTTGAGGTAGAACAACGCCTCCTGAGCGACTACGACACCTTGTTGGGTCTTGACGGACCGGTGGCGTGATGGCAGCCAAGACCACCACCGGCAGCCGCGACGTGACCGCGGAACTGGCGTATCTGACCCGGGCCTTGAAGGCCCCGACCTTGCGTGAGGCCGTCGAGCGGCTCGCCGAACGGGCCCGCACCGAAACCTGGACCTACGAAGAGTTCCTGGCAGCATGTCTGCAGCGTGAGGTGTCCGCCCGAGAATCCCACGGCGGTGAAGGACGCATCCGGGCCGCCCGCTTCCCATCACGGAAATCGTTGGAGGAGTTCGACTTCGAGCACGCCCGCGGCCTCAAACGCGACGTCATCGCCCACCTGGGCACGCTGGACTTCGTCACCGCCAAAGACAACGTGGTGTTCCTCGGACCACCAGGAACCGGGAAAACCCACCTGGCGACCGGCATCGCGATCCGCGCTTGCCAAGCCGGCCACCGAGTCATGTTCGCCACCGCGTCGCAATGGGTCGATCGGCTCGCCGCCGCCCACCACAGCGGAACCCTGCAAGCCGAACTCGTCCGCCTCGCCCGCTATCCGCTGCTCGTCGTCGACGAAGTGGGCTACATACCGTTCGAACCCGAAGCCGCCAACCTGTTCTTCCAATTGGTGTCCTCCCGATACGAGCGGGCCAGCCTCATAGTCACATCGAACAAACCGTTCGGACGGTGGGGCGAAGTATTCGGCGACGACGTCGTCGCAGCCGCCATGATCGACCGCCTCGTCCACCACGCCGAAGTCATCGCACTCAAAGGAGACAGCTACCGCATCAAAGACCGAGACCTCGGCCGCGTCCCCACCGTCACGGCCGACGACCAATGACCCCAGCTGGTCAATTTTCAATTGCCGACAACTGATCAGTTTTCAGTTGCCGTTGACAAGTGGGATTGGCCGTCACGTTGTAAAGCCACAGGCCAGCGTTTGCAGTGATGGGAGTCAATACCATTGTGACGCTGGCCAATATGAGCGTGAGCCACAACAGCTGGCCTCGGCGGGCGCCCGGCCACAATCCGCACACGATCTCCAGTAAGGCAGTCAGCGGCACGAACGCCACCACAAAGTGCAGCAGTACAACATGGGCTGGCATGCCATGGATGACGGTCATCGAGCTCCTCGGCTGGCGGACAACAAGCTGCGTCGACGTCGGTTCCGATCGTCGGCGCAGCGATCAGGCCATACGCTGCTAGGCACCTGCGGTCAGTGTTCGCAACGATAGCGCCGCCAAGCCGCGATTTGCCGCAGACACGCTCATGACCAGCATGGCCAGCGCAGTAGCCATCGGCCCGGACAATCACCGTCGAGGAGTATCGGTTAAGTGGTTCATTCCGTGGCGACACGGTCTTCAACCGTCCGACAAGTCGAACTTCTGCAGGATGCTTCGCCCGTTGGTGGCGCGTGATGGCAACATCGCCGGTCACGCCGCGGCGCGACCGGGTGAGCCACGATTCGACGAACATGTCCCGATCACCCAGTTGTCGGTAACTACTTACCGAAACGCAACTATGGGTCGCCACCTGTGAACGAAATGGGGCCATTCTTCGTCTCCTCATAAGGAGGTTGGATTCATGACGTGCGTGCGCTGGGCCGGATCGGCCAGGGGCTGTTGGCTGCTCACTACCGCCCCCATCATGATCGCCAACGAGAGATGCGGCGCAATAGTTGCGAGGCAGCCGGTCTCACCACCAGAAGGCCACGGCGCAAATCGCCGCGTCTCTCGGCATCGCCAAAGCTCTCGTGACAACGCGGCTCCGCTACGCCACCAGGCATTGCGACTCACACCGCATGGAATAGGGCTGACACGATGACCTCAGTACGGCGGCCCGCGATGCCGCTTGACGCTGAACCATCTGGCCACGCGTACGCGATGTGGGACGCCGCGTACATCCTGGGATCGCTGTCACACGCCGACCGACGGGAATTCGAAGCACACATTGCTGGGTGCACCTCATGCCGGGACGCCGTCGCCGAACTGAGCAGCATATGTGCCTTGTTGTCGCGGCTCGACTGCGACCAGGCGGCGGCAATCGGAGGGGGCGACGCTTCCGGAGAGTTATCGCTGACTCCGGATTTACTGTCGTCGTTGCTGGCCGAGGTGACCTGGCGGCGGCGCCAGTCACGCCTGATCACCTGGACGGCCGCCGGCGTCGCGGCCGTGATGCTGGTGATCGGCGTGCTCTGCGCGGTCGAGGCCCATTCCCTGTCATCGGTGCCCGCAGCGCCGCAGGCAAGAATGTTGGCGCCGCCGAGGGCGCAGCTAAATACCACAAGCTGGCCTCAGCAGTCTCGCGTGCAACGGCTCGCCTCAGCCACACAGCCGCTGGTGGATCTCCGTGATGGACAGGTGCCGGTGCTTGTGTACCCGCCCTATGGGTGATGACCGGCCGAGATCATCCTCGGAACTCGCCGAGCACCCAGCCCCGAGATCGGGACGATGCGGGATCCGGTTTTGGCCAAACCGGCGTCGAGCACCACGGCTTAGCCGATAGAAATTACCTGCCGATGCCGAGCCCTGGCCGGCGGTGCGGCTGAGAGTGTCTGGCGTGCAACGGGAGTGGCGGTTTCATGCCCCGCGGCTCATCCGATATGCGACGCCACGCACCGTGATCACGTAGCGCGGATCGGCGGCGTCATTACCCGATTTTTGCGGCAGGACCAGGTGTGCGATCTGGCCTGTGAACGGTGTCAGGCGTTCACTCATCGCAGGCGCCAGCACGAGATTGGCGCCGGCTTCGCTAAGGGCGTGCACCGCCTGCGGATTGAGAAGGTCGCGGCAAATAGCGAGCGCAAGGTGCCAACCGTCCGCGCTCACGTAGATCCACAGTTCCGGCCAACCGTGCGGCTGGATGTCTTCGTGGATCGGATGTTCGGCGGGGGAGTGCTTGTCGTGCGTCACCAGATCGGGATGTCCACGCAGCCAAGCGATCGCGGTGTTTCGGCGCATACGCGGCGAACCGGAGACGTGATGGAAACTACCGGCAATCAGCAGGCGCGGCCCGTCGTCGCTGTCGATCGTTGTAGATTCGCACGAGCGTTATTTTGCCTTGTGGAGACTATGGACTCATCATCGACTCGCAGTTGATCGCCTCGGTGGAGCGAAAATCGCTGGCCGTTCTGGTCGCCAGTCTCACCAGCGGCAAGCTGCGATATCAGATCGCCGACCTGAGTGCGCTGCCACGCGCGGCCGTAGTTGTTGAAGACCGCTACTCGCGGGTGTTCACCCTTGATCGCGTCCGACCCGCTGTGGTGGCCGACGGGCTGGCCGAACTACAAATCCGTTGACCTAACGTGCCGATGGTGTTCTGCGAAACCTGTCAACTTGCCGAGGAATGGACCTCCCGGTTTTTTGGCCGCCGCGCACGACTGGGCATCCACCGAACAGCCTGCACTGCAAGTGTTCAATCAATTCAGATCAATGTCGGCGACCTCGACCAGGCGTCTGCCACGCCCGCACCCAGTACAGCCGTGGTCCGTGCCTGGGCGCGCACTTGTGGCTTGGCAGTACCCGACCACGGCCGGCTGCGGCCCGAAATTTGGCAGGCTGGCGTGACGCCAACGACCAGTAACGCTTTGGCAGGTTGAATCGCCCTGGAAATCCCGGAGGCTCCTGACCTTGGAAACGAGGATGCAGGTATGCCGAAGGAACAGTCGTCTGGGAAGCCCACGGCGCGTCGCTACAGCCCGGAGGAAAAGGCCGCTGCGGTGCGGATGGTCCGAGCCCTGCGCGCCGAGTTGGGCACCGAGCAGGGCACGGTGTCGCGGGTGGCTCGCCAATTGGGGTACGGCGTGGAGTCGGTGCGTTCCTGGGTGCGCCAAGCCGACATCGACGACGGGTACGCTCCCGGGGTGTCCAGCGCGGAGTCTGCCCGGATCAAGGAGCTGGAACAAGAGAACCGAGAACTCAAGCGCGCCAACGAAATACTGAAACGCGCGGCCAGTTTTTTCGGGGCGGAGCTCGACCGCCAACACAAGAAATAGTGGACTTCATCGACGCCCACCGCGAGGAGTTCGGGGTCGAGCCCATCTGCACCGTCCTGCGATCTGCAGGGGTGTCGATGGCCCCGAGCACCTACTACGACACCAAGACCCGCGCCCCGTCAGCCCGCGCCCAGCGCGACGCAGAGCTTGGGCCGGTCCTGGTAGGGCTCTGGGAGGACAACTACCGGGTATACGGGGCCCGCAAGCTGTGGAAAACGGCACGTCGGGCCGGCCACGACGTCGGCCGGGACCAGGTCGCACGGCTGATGCGGGCCGCCGGCATCGCAGGGGCGCGGCGCGGCAAACGCGTGCGCACCACCACGCCGGATCCCGCCGCGGCGCGACACCCCGATCTGGTCGGGCGCAAGTTCACGGCGAACGCGCCGAATCAGCTCTGGGTGACGGATCTGACGTTCGTGCCGACCTGGGCTGGGGTGGCCTACGTCTGCTTTATCGTCGATGCCTTCAGCAGGATAATCGTCGGCTGGCGAGTCGCCACGCACATGCGCACCACGATGGTGCTCGATGCGTTGGAGATGGCGCGTTGGTCACGCGGAAACCTGTTGGCGGGCTTGACATGTCACTCCGATGCGGGATCGCAGTTTACCTCCATCCGATACGGTGAGCGGCTCGCCGAGATTGGCGCGGTCCCCTCGATCGGGTCGGTCGGGGACAGCTTCGATAACGCTCTGGCGGAGACGGTGAACGGTTACTACAAGGCCGAGTTGATCTACGGGCCCGCCCGCAGCGGGCCGTGGAGGACCGTCGAGGACGTCGAGCTGGCCACCCTGGGCTGGGTCTACTGGCACAACACCAGCCGCCTCCACGGCTACCTCAACGACATTCCACCGGTCGAGTTCGAAGCCGCGTTCTACGATGCACAACGGACCGACCAACCACTGATCGGAATCCAATAGCCCGAGTCTCCGGCAGAACCAGGGCGATTCAGGTCGCGACGCTTCAGTAGGATTGGTAATCCGCTGGGAAGTTCGCTGTGCCAGGCTGAGCTTGCGGGACTGGGCTCTGCGCGTGGGCCCGGCGGTTAAAAGTGGCGTTCTCGATGATTGTCCGGCGAATGTCATCAGTCGCATATCCCCACCTTCTTCGCAGAGGAGCGGAGCAATGCACCGTAGCGGTTGATCAGTTTGGCCAAATGCTTGTCGTCGGTGGCTTCGACCAGCTCGTCAAAAGCTTGCTGACCAACGTGTAGCGCACGCGGTAGCCGGCTTCGGCGGCCATGGCGCCAAACGCTATGAGGAGATGGCTGTCGCCGGGGCCGGAATGACCGGTCAAAAACTCGGGGTGTATGGCCTTGAACCAGGACCAGGTCCGAACTGGCGGACAAACGCGGGGGTGATGCCGGTTGGCGTCAAAAGATAGCTCCTTCTGCCGTTTCAGCCGTGGAAACCTAGCACTGCGGACGCCTGGGACGGCGCGACGACGAGTTCGGCCGTCGCATCCAGCTATTACCAGCACCGCGAGAAACTCGAGTTAGGACAGCTGCTCGCACTCGGCGGTTGCAGCGATTCGAGCGAAGCGATGCCGGATAGTCGGCAGGCGCAGCATGCGGCAGCACTCTTCAATCGCCGCGTTGGCGCGTGCTTGACACTAATTCCAGAAGTCATTCATCGGCGTCGCGTACAGATCATTGTTGGTCAACGTCGTAAATGGAGTTCCGGCCGTGGGGCTTAGCGCGTATTCGATTGTCGACATGAGGCTGTATTGGTCGTAGTAGGAGTTGGTGATGAATTGTCCTGATCGCATGCCGCCTGTTGTTACGGCGTAGTCGTTGGGGATGACGATCGTCGGGACGTGGTTGCCTTGGTTGCCGATTCCCAGTCCGATGTTGTTGAAGTCCTCGTCCCAGGTAATGATGATCGCGTCGCTTTCGTTGCTGTTCCATGTGGGCGAGTTTTGGATGAGCGAGACTTGTTGTTGCAGGAACGCGTCGCCTGCGGCGACGTTGTACTGGTGGTTGGTGAGTTGGCTGCCGAGGAAGTTGAGGACACCGAGGGGTGAGTCGACGGGGCCTTCCATGTCGTTGGCGTTGTTGGCGACGATCCAGCTGAATCGCGCGGGGGTCCCGTTGGCTAGATCGGTGGTCAATTGCGTCAACGGGAGCAGGTGTTGCTGTTGGTAGGCGACGGTGTTGTTGTAAACGTAACTGTATTGGGCTGCGGGTATCTGAAAGGTGCTGTAGTCACCGGAGGAGACCAGCGCGCCGGCGTAGGGCATGCTTTGGGCGTAGTTGGCCCAGGAAATGTTTTGGGCGTCCATCTCTTGCATGAGGCTGGGTGCATTGATTGAGGGCGGGTTGGGGTTGTAGGTGATTCCGAAGTCTGAGCCGCCGAGGATCCGGAAGTAGGTGGGGGCGCTGGGGTGGCTGTTGGCGTAGAAGTTGTTCGCTGACCCGTAGGTGGCGATCAGGCTGTTGGTGTAGGGGGCGTTGACACTGCCGACGATGTCGGTGAACCCTTTGTTTTCCATATAGATCAGGAACACGTGATCGAGCTGTCCGACATGAGACGTCGGCGGCGTCAACGTCGCCGGGGTCAGGCCGGGCGCACCGACGGTGAACGACAGGTTGTCCGCATAAGCGTTGTTGTAGTGGTTCAGGATGGGGTTGGCGTCGTTGAAGGTGGCGCTGACGACCGCTTGGGTGGTGCCTACCGGGATCGTGCCGGAGACGGATCGTGGCTGGAACCCGGTGATTCCCAGACGATCCAGCGTCGAGACCGTGGTAGTGGAGCCGGTGCCCAACACGGCGCCGCTGGAGTTGAGGAAGGTGACCTGCAAAGAGGTCGAGGACGGGTCGATGAGCGCGCCGCCGAGCAGCCCGCTGAGCGTGTAGGGCGTGGTGCCGGTGTTGATCTTGGCGGCCGCGGCGGAGAGGTCGACGGTTTGCCTGATGCTGGAGGTGGCCACGGGTCCGCCGCCACCGAAGTTGGCGCCCGCCCCCGGAGGCGAGGTTTGAGGGAAGCCCAAGAAACTCGGCAGGTCGGGGAACGGGAACGAGACTCCTAACACGTAGCTGACGCGGGGGGTGCCGTAGGCGATGATGGTCGGGGTGCCGCTGACCGACCAGCCTGGGTAGGTCACCGAGCTGGTGCCTGATGGTGACGGGGCGGCGATTTCGAAGCTCCCGTTGACCAACAGGTTCGGGCTCATGGGCAACCCGGGAATCCCGTTGAGGCCCAACACTGTTCCGCGGGCACCGATGGTCCCGGGGCCGCCGAGGAGGCTCATCGTCGCGGCGTTGCCGGCGTTGCCGCCATTGCCGCCGTCGCCGATCAGCAGGGCGCTGCCGCCGATGCCGCCGTCTCCGCTGATCAAGTTGGGCGCACCTTCGGCGCCGGTCCCGCCGGGACCGCCATTGCCCAACAGCGCTCCGCCGACCCCACCGTGGCCGCCGGTCCCGCCGGTGCCGGAGGCGGAGTAGCCGCCTGTCCCACCGGCACCGCCGGAACCCAGCAGGCCCGCGTTGCCACCCAGGCCGCCATGGCCGCCAGGGATCGTTAAGAGTGGCGTCGCTCCCACCGCGCCGCCCGCACCGCCGGAACCGCCGGAACCGAGCAAGCCGCCGTCGCCGCCGCCTCCGCCGAGGCCCCCACCGCCGCTGTTAGCCACGGGCAGCAGCACCGATCCGCCGGCTCCACCGGAACCACCGGTACCCGCGAATTGTCCACCCGCGCCGCCAGTTCCACCGGAACCACCGATGCCACCCAGGCTCGCGCCACCGTCGCCGCCGGCACCGCCGGCCCCAACCACCGAGCCGCCGATAGTGCCGGCTCCGCCGCCGAACACCGAACCGGCGATGCCCGAGGCCCCACCGGCGCCGCCCGCGCCTGCGATGTCACCGGCTCCGCCGACACCGCCGGTGCCGCCAACCGCACCGACCAGCCCGCTCAGCGCGCCGCTGGCTCCGCCGGAGCCGCCGGCCCCGCCCCGCGCACCAGGCACCGTGAGATCGGCCATGGCCCCGGTACCGCCGACTCCACCGCCGCCGAAGATCCCGCCGGTGCCGCCGGCCCCGCCACCGCCGCCATTGCCGTCGGCGCCGACCGCGCCGGCTCCACCTCCCCCGGCGTTGCCGAAGAACAAGCCGCCGTTGCCGCCCTGGCCACCGGAGCGGCCCACACCGGATGCGCCGACTCCGCCGGCCCCACCGGTACCACCGTTGCCCCACAGCGCGGCCGCACCGCCGGCCCCGCCGGGTACGCCGTTGGCGCCGGAACCGCCGGCCCCGCCATCGCCAAGCAGCCAGCCGCCGGGAGCGCCGGCGGCTCCGCTGCCCGCCGCTCCTGGCGTGCCGTTGCCGATCAGCGGGCGTCCGGTCAGCGCCACGCTGGGAGCGTTGATCACGTTGAGCGCCGCGGACGGCAGCAACAGCCCGTTAGCGCCGTTCGCGCCGTTTACACCCGGCGTGGTCCCGAGTCCGCCGACCCCGCCGTTCCCGCCGAGTCCGAACAGCGTGGCCTTGCCGCCGCCGCCCCCGGCTCCGCCGTCGTAGTTCATGGCGGCCTGGGCGCCGGCCCCGCCGGCTCCGCCGCTGCCGAACACCAAGGCGCCTGCGCCGCCGCTACCGCCGGCCCCGCCGTTGCCGCCCGAGGAGAACCCGCCGACGCCACCGGTGCCGCCGAAACCGATCAGGCCCGCGTCGCCGCCGGCCCCGCCGTGGCCGCCGGTGCCGGTGCCGAAGTTGCTGCCCCCGGCCCCACCCGCGCCACCGGAGCCCAACAGCCAGCCGGCGTGGCCGCCGCTTCCGCCGGCTCCGCCGTCACCACCGAAGCTGGTGCCGCCGGTGCCCCCGACGCCACCGTTGCCGAACAACGGACCGGCCGCACCTCCGGCCCCGCCGGTACCGCCTCCACCGGTGCCGCCCAATCCGCCGGTTCCACCGCCGCCGCCGGCACCGAACAGCAGTCCGCCGGCCCCGCCGGCCCCACCGGTACCCCCGCTGACCCCGACCCCGCCGGCTCCGCCGACCCCGCCTCCGGCGCCGACCAACCCACTGAGCACACCTCCGGCGCCGCCCGCCCCGCCGACCCCGCCGGCCCCGGCCGCGGCGTATCCGCCGGTCCCGCCGGCGCCGCCGGCACCGAACAACCCGCCGACTCCGCCCGCCCCGCCGGCACCAGCGGTACCCGTTGCCGCGAAACCGCCGGCCCCGCCTATCCCGCCGCTGCCCAGCAGCAAACCGCCATGCCCGCCGACACCACCGCCCCCGGCGGTGCCTCCCGCCCCACCCGCTCCGCCAGTGCCGATCAGTCCCGCATCCCCGCCGGCCCCGCCGCCGTAACCGAGCAGGGGCCCGGCCTGACCCGACCCGCCGGCCCCGCCGTCACCGATCAACCACCCGCCGGGTGCGCCGTTGCCCCCTGTCCCCGGGGCGGCGTTGGCGCCATTGCCGATCAGCGGGCGCCCGGTCAGCGCCAGCACCGGCACATTCACCGCATCCACCGCTTCTTGGAGCGACTGTCCCACGGCCTGTTCGAAGGTTTGCAGCGACAGTCCGTTCACGGCCTCGGCGGCAGCGTACGCACCCGCCCCCGAGAGCAGCGTCTGCTGAAACTGCTTCTGATATAAGGCAATCTGGGCGCCCACCGACTGATAGGACTGGGCGTAGCCGCCGAACATCCGGGCAATCGCCGCGGACACCTCGTCAGCGGCAGCGGCCGCGATCTCCGTGGTCGACGGCGCCGCCGACGCTGTCGCTTTCCCGACCGTCTCGGCGATCCCGTTCAGATCCGCTGACGCCGCGGCCAGGGCCTCGGGTGCAGCGATCAGGTAGGTCGACATCTGCGGCTCCCAACACTCAACGAGACGATTCGATCGGCCAACTCTATGCACACGGAATGCAAATGTGAATAAGCCTCACACTGTCGTGTCGTGTCCATCGCGGGCCCCGAAATCGCGTTGATGCGTCTACCCGGTAAATGAGTCCAGCTTATTTTCGAGTTCGGTGGCCGCGGTCGGGCTAGAAAAGACGACGAAACACATGGCTGGTCGCAAGCCATCGCGGTAACTCGCGCGCGGGGATGAGTTGGCTGTCAAGGCAAGACCCAGTGAGGAAATCGCCACCAGTTGGCGGTATCAGCGGCCACGCTGTATGTCTGGCGTCGAGCCTACGACGGCATGAATATTGACGTCGCCAGAGAGATGGAGAAGCTGTCGGAACAGAACACACGCTTTACGAGGCTGCTGGGAACCGTCTAGCCAACTTTGGTCAGGGTAAATAATTGATGGTGATCAACGATGTAGCAGTTCGGTGGGACGTGTGGGATGTCCACATCAGTGTAGGGAGTGAAGTGCACTTCACCGGAGAGCGTAACAGGGTCCCACCACTGGACTACGCTCACCGGATGGTATCCACCATCGAGTAATAAGTCGCCCATCACATATAACGGACAATTCAGACCCTCGGGGAGAGTCCGCGAATTGACGTATTTGCCATCTATCAGTGGGGCGTCGAAACTCCCCCCTCCCGCAGTCGTCACGTGGGCGACACAGGACGGGCTGCAGGTCGTACTGATAGTCCACGTCCCCTTACCGCCGTCGTCGTCGGCGTAGAGATAGACACCGTCCATCATTGGAGGTTGCGCCTTCGCCTGCGGTGCGGCTGCGCCGAGCACCACTCCGAACAGCAGCACAACAGCAGTGGCAGAGGCCTTCGTTCTCATGCGTATTTCCGTCCTCTGGTTCTGCGGCTAACAATGGCTAGCTCATGTCCCTGCTGGTCATCAGTGGTGACCCCCGCTTGGCCACCAGTGGGAATTCTGGCCACCTGCGCCTGCCGCGGATCACCGGATCAAGCATATCGTGTCGAATTGCAATACACTTCAAATTGAGGAGACAGTGAAGAAGCGAGACTCTCAATGCTGGCGCTGCGCCGAGTACGTTATCACATAGTGTAAGAGAGCAACCATATTCGGACGTACCAGTTTCTTGAGCGGATTTGTGAACAACGGTATATCCGGCACACCTGGTATTTAGAATTCGTACACCGGCAATTAACCGCCGGGTGGGAGGAACCTGCAGCGTCATCGGCCTTCCAGGTGTGTCAGGTCGAGTAAGAGGTGTAGTTGAGCGTGGTCATCATTCCGGCTTCTAGGTGATAGCCATGGTGGCAGTGGAGCATCCAGGTGCCGGGGTTGTCGGCGATCAGAACAGCGTTGAGTTTCTGTTTGGGCAGCACGATGACGGTGTCTTTGCGTGCGCCCAGGCTGCCGTCGGACTTGATCACCTGAAAAGTGTGACCGTGCAGGTGCATCGGGTGGTACATCATGGTCGAGTTGGTGAAGGCTAGGGTGGCTCGCTGGCCCTGTTTGACGCTCACCGGAGGACTGTCGGGGTAAGGCTTGCTGTTGATCGACCAGTCGTATTTCGTCATGGAGCCGGTGAGTTCCAAAGCCAGGTTCACCTCCGATTGCGCTGAACCCAAACTGGCGGACGATGGGGCGGAGAAGGTGTCGACGGTGCCGATTCTGCCGTTGAGTTCGGGAGGCGCGAAGTTGACGTCGGGTGGGGTGCCGCCGGCGGTCTTTAGCAGCGCGCGCCCGGGTGTCGCTGGTTTGCCTTCAGGCATTGCTATCAGCGGGAAAACCCCGTCGCCGACGGTGACGACGACGTCATAGCGTTCCGCCATACCGACCAGCAAAGCGTCGGTGTCGGTCGGCGTAACTGGGAAACCATCGGTGTGGGTCACCGTCATGACGTGGCCTGCCAACGCCACGCGGAAGGCGGTGTCGGCGCCGGCATTGATGATGCGGATGCGAATACGCTGGCCCGGCTTCGCGTCGAAGGTGGTCGGTGCTCCCGCAACCCGCCCATTGACCAAGTAGTACGGATAATCGATGTCGCCGGAGTCTCCGCCTAACAATGCACTGCTACCCACTGCGGACATTCCTGGCATCTCTTGCGCGCTGGGCCCGTGGGCCGGCATTCGAGAGCCCTTGAGTTCGTCAAATATTTGTTGAGGATTCTTTCCGACGCCGTCGGTCCAGTCGTCGAGGACGACGATCCATTCGGCGTCGTAGCTGCCTCGATCGGCGGGGTCGTCGATGATCACCGGCAGGTAGAGCCCGTAGTCGGTCTGCATTCCGGCATGCGGGTGGGCCCAGTAGGTGCCGGGGTGCGGCGTGGAAAATCGATAGGTGAAGTCGCTGTTGGCGGCGATATCGGGGGTTGAAGGGATGGCGCCGTCCATGTCGTTACGCAACGCGATGCCGTGCCAGTGCACCGAGGTGGCGTCGCCGAGCCGGTTCCTGACCGTAACGGCCAGTTCGTCTCCGACATTGGCGCGAATCAGCGGGCCGGGCAGGGCGTCGCCGTAAAGCAGTGTTCTCGCGATCGGACCGCCGAGATCTACGGACGCCGGTTGGGCGGTCAGGGTGGCGGTGACGGTTCGTCCCGTGTGGGGACGGGCTTTTTCGACCGCGTAAATGGCTTGCTGCAGGTTGGGAGCGCGATCGCTTCGCCCGCATGACGCAAGCGCAAGCCCGGCCGCGCCGGCGATTGAAGCGGCGACGAATGTGCGCCGATTGAGTAGGACGTCATTGCGCACTGCGAGGGTCACCATTCCTTCCTCGGTCGTTTGCCACGTCTGCAGCCACGCACGTTTTCGAGCTCTGACCCCGCGGTGTGGCGAGCAGCGTCGTGCTCAAGATCTTTCCCGCTGAACTGCAGGGGACTGCGCAGCGCCGGCTGGCCCGGTCGCGCAGTCTTGAGTTGCCCGGGGCTGGAGGTGCTGGTTGCGGTCCAGGACGCGCAGAGCCAAAGCTGCGAGTAGACCGATGATGAACAGCCCGGCCCATACCAGTTCGTCGGCTCCGGCCTGACGCGCTGCACCCATTGCCCAACCGGTAGCCAGGTTGCCGGCGAGGATCCCCACTCCGACGATGGTGTTGTAGAAGCCGTAATGCGTAGCCACGAGCCGGCCTCCGGCCAGAGCCATGACGGTGTCCATTTCGAACGGGAAGACCGCGGCCGAGCCGACGGCCAGCATGGCGGCTGTCGCCAGCAGCGCGGCGATAGCCGCGACGATCCCAAGTCGAGACCCGTTGGGGACGGCTATCAGCGGCAAGAAGGAGGCCGCCAGGACACCCAACCCGACGGCCAGGCTGCGACCGGGACCCCACCGCGCGGCGAACCAGCGAGTGATGCGCAGCTGTCCGGCGACCGCCACCAGGCCAGAAACGACGAAGATCGCCGCCACCAGTAGCGTTTGGTAGCGCTTGGTCAACAGCGCTGCCTGGAGTGGCAGGGCGAGGTAGACCTGGAAGGACAACACGTAGGAGCCGATCATCGCGGCGGCGAACAGCAGAAAGGACCGGTTTCCCAGGACGACTCGCCAGTCATCGAAAATCGATGTTTTCTCGGGCGTCGGATCAGCGCTGTGTTGCGGCAGCGCTAGCAACTGCGCCACGGTCAGTACCGCAAAGATCGCCGCGGCGCCTCCGGCGGTGACGCGGAAGTCGATGGCTACCAGCAGAACTCCGACCAACGGACCCAGCAGAATTCCAGCCTGGTAGAAGATGTTGAATACCGCGAATGCTTCCACACGGCGCTCACGTGAATCGGCGGCGAGATATGCACGCACCGCGGGGTTGAACAACGCTCCGGCGAAGCCCGTGGCAGCCGAGGCGATCAATACGACCGGCAACGAATGCGCGAAGATCAGCAACGCGAAGCCGCCCGTTCGAAGCAAACAGCCAACCACGATCAACGGTTTGTAGCCGATCCGGTCTGCCAGCGTGCCGCCGACAATGAACATGCCCTGTTGGGAGAAGTTGCGGACACCCAAGACGAGCCCAACAGCCCACCCCGCCAGCCCGAGTGGGCCGGCGAGGTAGGCCGCCAGGTACGGCATCAACATGTAGAAACCGAGGTTGATGCCGAACTGGTTGATCATCAGCATCCGGCTGGGCCGGTCGAAGCTGCGGAATTGCGTCAGCAATTGCATTACTGCATCGCTCCGGTGGGATCCACTACGGTGGCGCACCGGGTCCAGGACTGCACGACCTGGTCGGTCGGGTGGTCGATGACGGCCGGCTCTTCGGGCGGTAACTGGTCGAGCAGGCCGTGCTCGCGGCAGTAATTGTCGTTGTAGATGGTGTCGAAATAGCGTTGCGGTCCGTCGGGGAAAACCGCGGCGATGGTGGTCTCGGCGGGCATGGTCCGCGCGGCCCACCCGGCCACCAAACCGACGGCTCCCACACTCCAGCCGCCGCTGGCGTGGTGGGTGGCTGCCAGGGCACGCGCCGCCCACACCGCCTCGGCCGGTGCCACCCAGTGCACCTCGTCAAACGCCGCATAGTCGACATTGCGCGGGTAGATGCTCGACCCCAGACCCCGCATCAACCGGGTGGCCGCGGGTTGACCGAAGATCGTCGAGCCGACGGTGTCCACACCGATCACCTTCAGATCCGGGTTCGCCTCGCGCAGCACCCGTGCCACTCCCGCCGAGTGCCCGCCGGTACCCACCGAGCACACCAACACATCGATGCGACCAAGCTGGTCGAGCAGCTCCAGGGCCAGCGGACGGTAGGCGTCCACGTTCTCGGGGTTGTTGTACTGGTTGGGGCACCACGCGTCGGGGTCAGCGGCCAGCAGCTGCGCAATACGGTCCTTGCGGGCCTGCTGCCATCCGCCGACCGGGTGGGGCTCGGTGACCACGTCAACCTCGGCGCCGTAGGCGCGCAGCATGTTCTGCACGATGGGCTCCATGCCCGGGTCGGTTACCACCGTGACCGGGTGCCGGTACACCATGCCGGCCAGCGCCAGCCCCAGGCCCAGGGATCCGCTGGTGGATTCCACGATGCGGGCTCCCGGACGCAGTTCACCGCGGGCACGGGCGCGTTCAACCATGTGCACTGCGGGCCGGTCCTTCATACTGCCGCCGGGATTGAAGCCTTCCAATTTGGCCCAGAAGCCGCGATCTGCGGCAGTCAGCGGTTCTGAGATCCGCAGTACCGGGGTGTTGCCCACCAGCCCGGCCGGCTGACGGTGGCTTCCCGGCACGGGCGGGCATTGTGCGGGGCTGAGAGGCCGGTCCACCAACGTCAGCGACCGGGAATTGCAGGGCAGACGGGATTCCAGAGAGTTCGAGGAACGAGCAGAGTTGTTGTTCATGCGATCGTCGCTTTCTAGCGAGAGGCCGCTGGCGCAGCCATTGACAAGGGAAGCGGCCACCGGCCGTCGTGACAGTGCACAGACGACCTGGCGCTACCCAGTCAGCGACGAGAAGAGCACAACCGCGTCAAGAGATCTTGACCGGTCAAAATGGCAGCGACGCCACGCGGCGGACCGCGACCACCCGATATCACATGCCGCCCGAACAACCCCGCGGCAGCTACCACTGCTATGAGCACGCTCAAAGCCGCCATGGTGGTAACGGGCGCGTTGGGCAGCACGGCGGTCATGAACGCCTCGTTATGGGCTACCGAGGGGCTTTCTAGGTGCGCGTGATCGCTGTTGATTGTGTATTCGCCACCGAGTGGACTTACTAGAACGTGGGAGCGGTGGGAGGGATGGGGGGTAGCAGGCCCATGTCGCACTTCGGCGTGTCCGAGAACAAGGATCCACACCGCGACGGCGGCAACAGCGGCAGCCAAGGCCGCGGTGAATTGCCACCACGGCCGCGGGCACGCCTTTGATCCGCTCACAGTGCTTACAGCGTAGCAATGGGATCGGTGCCGCGTCGACGACAGGCGGCCGTGCTGGGACATCGCGTCCGCCCACACCGTTTCGTACCCCATACCCCCTGAGGGTACAGGCGAGTCGAGTGGGTGGCAAGGGGCGACAAGGTCACGAAAAGGCTGTCGAACATCGTCTGGCGCATCGACAGGCCCATGGTGTATTACTAATGATTATCATTATCATTAACGTGCGGGGCGGTGCCCTCAGCGGTTAAAGGAGCGATGCCGATGGTGGCGCTGCGGTGCCCGCTACAGTCAGTGGTCGCATTGGCAGCGGATGACCATGTCGTGACGATACGTACGGCGGTGTTCCGCACGGCGCAGCCGGCTAATGGGGGGAACCGGCCACCGTTGAGCTCTGCATTGGCTTATCCGCCGGAGTTACATCGTGGCGGCGTACTGTGACGGCCCCACTTTGGATAGCTGTGCCCCCTGAGGTGCATTCGGCGTTGATCAGCAGCGGCCCCGGGCCTGGGCCGATGATGGAAGCGGCTGCGGCATGGTCGGCGCTGAGCAGCGAGTACGCCGCGGCCGCTGGCGAGCTGACGGCGGTGCTCAGCGTGGTGCAGGCCGATGCCTGGGGAGGAAGCAGTGGCAACTCCTACGTGTCCGCGCATACGCCCTATCTGGCTTGGCTGATTCAAGCCAGCAACAACACTGCCGAAGCGGGCGCCAGACAAGAATCCGCCGCCGCGGCGTACTCCGCCGCCGTAGCGGCGATGCCGACTTTGACCGAGCTGGCCGCAAACCACGCGACTAACGCGGTGCTGGTCGCAACGAATTTCTTCGGCATCAACACCATTCCGATCGCTCTCAACGAGGCGGATTACGTGCGAATGTGGATCCTTGCCGCCACAACAATGAGTACCTATCAGGCGTTCGCGGACGCCGCCGTGGCGTCGATCCCGACCACCACATCGGCCCCGCAAATTTACCAGCCCGACGGCAACGCCCGGTGCAGCGCCGGCACCAGGATTGATCCCTGGACCGGTGAACTCGAAGACATTCCATGCCCGACCGACCCCCAGTTCTACTCCAACTGGGGAACCGAGCTCAGCGAACAAATACCCGATCTGATAAACACCCTGCTGACAAATCCGGCGCAGGTGCCCGGCGTCCTTGCTCTGATGGAAGCGGACTTCATGTTCCACGTGCAAGTGATCGTTTCCTATTTGGTTCAATCTCCACAGTTTCTGGCGATCGCTCTGGGCGTCCCGACCGCCGGCCTCGGAGCGGTCAGCGGCATGGGTGCAGTCAGTGGCCTTGCCACGTTGGCTGCAATTCCGGCGGATGTCAGCGCCGCCGAACCGCTGTCCCCCCCGGCCCAGCCCCAAGCGGCGGCCCTCGCCCCCACCTCAACCGCGTCTGGCGCGGCGACTTCTGGTGCCTCGGCACCTGCGTCCCCGTCCACGTCGACGCCCGCGCCCGCAACTTCTGCGTCCGCCGCGCCACCACCGCCGGCCGGCGCACAGGGTGTGGCCTTCCCCTACGTGATAGGGGGTCCACGGTTCGGATCCGGTTCCACAATGAGCACCAGTGCCAGTGCAAGTACCAAGAATAAGGCGGCTGAAGCAGGTGGGGTTGCCTCCGCGGCGACCGAGCGCGAGCACAGGCGGGCGCGGCGTCGCCAGCGCGAAAAGGTGACCGGTTGCGGCGATGAGTACATGAATATGAATATTGAGGTCACTGCGACCTGGGAGGAGCCGGTTGATGAGTTGGGGACATCGACGTCGGCCTCGATTCAGGGTGCTGGACGGGTCGGGTTTTCCGGCACCGCACCCACGGAGCAGGTCCCCGCGGCGGCGGGTTTGACCACGCTGAGCGGTCAGGAGTCTGGCCAGAGTCCGCGACTTCCGATGGTTCCGGGGACGTGGCACTCCCGGTAGTCCCTGGTAGTCGTCGGACCAGCCTCTGCTGTCCTGGACTGAAGTATTCGCCGACGATCCTGAACTCGACCTCGACAAAGCTCTGTCACGTGCTGACTTGCCAAAAATCAGGGGCCGTCGGCGCTGGCAGGGAGCCCGACCCCGGCGCGGGAATGCGAGGTGCAGTCGGCCGGGACCCGTGTTGGTGAGCTCAAAAACTCGTCTGTCCAAATGTGGGTTAACATGTCGTGATCCGGCCGCTGTATCGTGTACCCTCGGTGGGTATGAGAAGCATCCGATTGTGGTCGGATGATCGACGTGTAGAAACGAGCAGAGCGTTCCGATTGCGCTTTGCCGTAGTCGTCGCGGCTGCAGTCGCGGCATTGGCCATCATCGGTCACTGCGTGCCGGTGCGCGCCGCTGCTTCGCCATCTTCGCCGCCGCAACAACTGTCAGTGGCCTCGCTTCCTCTCGCGGTCCATGCCAGCGCTGATCAGCCGCAGCTTGCGCAGGAGCGGCCAATCTGTAAAGCCTCGAAGGTATTCGCGATTGATGCGATACCCGCCGCGGTGATGACCGCGCTGGTCGTCCTCGGCCTGGGCTTGGCGGCGCTGGCGGGTATGGGCTGGCTGACACAGCTGGTGGCACCGGCCGGACGGAGCCCTCCGCACCCACGCGTTGCCATCTTGTCCGGTCGAGATCTTCTGACTCGGTTCTGCTTAGCTCGTCGCTGACTGGTCAGCGTCAAGCCCTGGTGCTGTGCGGCACACGGCTGGTGACGTCTGTTCCTGTCGATTTTCGCGCGGTAGCCGCGCCCTGATCTAAAGCCGACTGATGTGATGCATTCACTATTTGATGAATTATACAAATACTCTGCTGCGCCCGGGTTGCTGAGTTGCTCGCGGCCGAGGGAAGCACGGCACCGTGAGCCTGCCCGCCGAGGCCGATTCGTTCGTGCGTTAGCCGAGGCTCGCGGACGACGGTCGCTGTCCACAGGGATGTTGCAGGTCCCCGATCGCCGGGAAACGATTCCCGGCGGCACCGTTGATCTTTCCAAGGCGCCTACATGGTCCCTCCGCCGCCATGGCACGGGAACACATTTCGGTAGCGGAGCCGCATTCTTTAAAGGAGAGCAAACATGTCGTTTGTGACAACGCATCCGGAAGCGCTGGCGTCGGCGGCCGGCGATCTGCTGACGATCGGCGCGGCGATGGAAGCCGGAACGGCGGCGGTCGCGGTCCCGACGGCCGCAGTGGTGCCGGCCGCCGCTGACGAAGTGTCGGCGTTGACCGCGGCCCAGTTCGCCGCGCACGCGCAGCTGTACCAAGCAGTGGCTGCCCAGGCCACAGCAATTCACGACCAGTTCGTTGCCGCCTTGGCGACTAGCGCTGGGTCCTATGCCGTCACCGAGGCCGCCAATGCGGCCGCGACCGGCTGACGCGCGTCATAGCTGAAGGGGTATGCGAATGGATTTCGGGGCACTTCCACCGGAGATCAATTCGGCCAGGATGTATTTGGGTCCCGGTTCCGGACCGATGCTGGCCGCCGCGACCGGCTGGGATGAGCTGGCCGTTGAAATGAGTTTAGCCGCAACGTCTTACGCCGCGGTAATCGCCCGGCTGACGGCCTTGTCCTGGTACGGCCCGGCGGCGACCTGGATGGCGTCGGCAGCTGCGCCGTATGTGATGTGGATGACCACGACCGCAACCGCAGCGGAGCAGGCGGCCGACCAGGCCCGCGCCGCAGCCGCCGCATTTGAGGCGGCGTTCGCGCAGACCGTGCCACCACCGGTGATCGTGGCCAATCGCAGCTTGTTGATGAGCCTGATCGTGACGAACATCTTCGGGCAGAACACGCCGGCGATCGCGGCCACCGAGGCCCAGTACGCGCAGATGTGGGCCCAAGATGCGATGGCCATGTACGGATACGCCGGTTCGTCGGCGGCCGCGTCGACGTTGACGCCTTTCGCGCCGCCTCAGCAAGTCGCCAATCCGAGCGGGTTGGCTGCGCAGGGCGCCGCTGTCGCCCAGGCCGCGGGCGCTTCGGTGGCAACCGACACCCAGGCCGTCCTCACGCAGCTGACGTCGTCCGTACCCACCGCGTTGCAGCAACTTGCTTCGCCCCTGTCGTCGGGTTCGGTGTCCTCGATGCTGAGTGCGATAAACCCGGAGCTATCAACGATAAGTTCAACCGCGTGGATCGCCAGCGCCGGCCTGTCGACCGGGGAGAAGCTCAAGGGTCTGCTGCCGGCGGCCACCAGCGCACTCGCACCAGCCGTTGCCGAAGGGTTGGCCACCGGGCCACTCGGATCCGGGTTGGCCGGTCTGGCAGGCTTCGGCGGTGCCGGCACGGTATCGGCGGGTATGGGGCAAGCCGGATTGGTCGGGTCGTTGTCGGCACCGCAGAGTTGGACAGCTTCTGTGCCGGCCAAGGCGGCTGCTGCGCTGACTGGCACCAACCTCGGCGCCGCTCCGGCCGCCAACTCCGGTGTGCCGAGCAGCATGTTAGGTGGACTCCCGTTGGCGGCGGCAGGAGAGCGCGGCGCAGCCGGGATTGTCCCCGATCCCCGGTTCCTGGAGCGCCCACCAATGGTGCCTCGGTGGTCAAACCTGGTTTAGGGAGAGGAGGCCACCACGAAGGGCCGCCAGAAACCACGGTTGCGTAGGCCTGGGGCGCCGTTCATCGGCGGCGCTTCACGCAGACCTGGGTCCAACGCCCGATGAATCGGCGAAACGATGTCGCGCCCGGTTGCTGGAACAACATCCGACGCCTACCCTCTAGGGGTATGAGGTTTGTGCGAGAACGGACGGCTCCGTCTCCACGCACCTCGCTGCTGACACGGCGCTCGATGACCGCGGTCGCCACAGCCGCGTTCTTGCTTCTGCTGCTGGGGCACTCGGCACTGCTGCATTCGGAGACCGGCCACCCCCACCACTCCCATGCGTTGTTATCCAGCGTGGGCGCGGAATTCGCGATCAATGTCGATCACCCCCATCTTGTCAACGGAGCTTTGACCGCTTGTCATGACGTCTCGGCGTCCGCGGTGTTGCCGCGAACCCCAACCATTTTGATGGAAACCGGCGTGGCCGCAGCAATGGTCGCGATTGTCGCCGGAGTGTCCGGTGACGCCACGACGTCGGGGCGGAGCCCACCGAATGCAGCACCGCCCGCCCTCACCGGTCGAGATCTCTTGACGCGGCTCTGCCTGATTCGTCGCTGACCGATCAGCGTCAGGTCGTGGTGTCATGCGCACGGCGGCCGGTGCTCGCTGACCGGTGTTCGATGTCGCAATTCTGCGGCGCATTTGCGAAAGCGACGATCAATGAAGAACTCTTTGTCCCTAGCACACTCTGAGCGCTGCAGTACGCTCACTGAAGCAGCCGAACTGCACTGCAATTGTGACGCGGCCGATCCGGGCATCGGAGGCCATCTTAATTCTGCGGCTGCCTCGGCCTGTTCAGCTGGTAGGTATCGCGAAGCCGCTAGTTTAGTGGGCAATACCCCGGTGCTGTGGATCTCGGACGCACTTGCGGCCGAGGGCCGCGGGTTCTGGGCCAAGCTTGAGGGCACTAATCCCGGCGGAATGAAAGATCGGCCCGCCTTGCACATGGTTCAATGCGCTCGGGCTCGCGGCGAACTACAACCAAACGCACAGATTGTCGAATCCACCAGTGGCACGCTCGGATTGGGTCTGGCATTGGCCGGGCAGGTATACGGCCATCCCGTGACTTTGGTTACTGATCCCGGCATGGAGCCCATCGTGCAACAGATGCTGGCCGCGTACGGGGTGCGCATCGAGATCGTCGCCGAGCCGCATCCGCGCGGGGGATGGCAGCAGACCCGCAAAGCCCGCGTGGCGCAACTGCTGGCCGCAGATCCGCGTGCGTGGAATCCCGATCAATACAACAATCCTGACAACGTAGGCAGCTACGAGTCGCTGGCGCTTGAACTACTGAATCAGGTTGGAAGCGTTGATGTCCTGGTGTGTTCGGTGGGCACCGGAGGCCACTCGGCCGGTGTGACGCGTGTGCTGCGCGAAGCTAACCCCGACCTGAAGTTGATCGGGGTTGACACCATCGGCTCGACGATCTTCGGGCAGCCGGCCGCCGCCACACGGTTGATGCGCGGTTTAGGGTCAAGCATCTATCCCCGCAACGTCGACTATGCCGCGTTCGCTGAGGCGCATTGGGTATCCCCGGCCGAAGCCGTGTGGGCATGTCGGACGCTGGCAAGTACGTACTTCATCAGCGGAGGGTGGAGTGTCGGTGCGGTGGCGTTGGTCGCCGGTTGGGCTGCTCGCGCCTACGGTCCTAGTACGACGATAGTCGCCATCTTTCCCGATGGTCCCTTGCGCTACTTCGACACCATCTATAGCGACGATTTTTGCCGCGGCCACGATTTGCTCCTCGCAGCCCGGCCGCGTGAGCCCGCAGTCATCGCTGACCCATCCGATCAGGTTGTGCAGTCGTGGACGCGGTGCACGACCGTACGCGATCCAACCCTGTCAAGGCAGTGAGCATTTTCCGGTGTGCACGTCTTCACCCGGGGGGGTCGGTGTCAGCGGAAACCTCATCAAGGTCGCAGCTACGTTGCGGCAGTTCCGGTGTCCCCCAAGTCCGCAGGGACAAACGGTATGGCGCAATGCTGGCCGTGGACACCGCAGCATCCTCAATCTGCTATGCGACCTTGGACGTTGATCAACGAGCCGCAACGACCACGGAAGGGGAGGCTCGATGCCGCCTTTGGAATGCCCGCAGAGACGGGACCCGCGCGCACTCCTGCTCCTCTACAGCGGACTGCTGGCCGCAGTCGCCGGTTGGGTCAACTCGGTGGCCCTCCTGGTGTGGGTATATCCGGTGGGCAACCTCACGGCGCTGACCACCAAAATCGGCCAGCACACTACGAATCCACTACTGCATCCGGGTGGCATGATCGCGGCGATCGTCACCGGATTTCTGATCGGCGTTCTGGGAGCCGGTGCCCTGCTTGCTCCCGCGCAAAGCCCTACTGGCCCGCGCCACGCCGCGGTGCTCCTCGGAGAAGCAGCTCTGCTGTTGGCTGCCGCCGGTATCGAACACCCGTTGATCAGAGCGCCGCTGGCCGCCGCGGCGTGCGGATTGCAGAATGGAATGACTTCCAGTTTCCCGGGGATGCCCATCCGCACCACTCACTTCACCGGCACGATCACCGACCTCGGCCTGCTGGTGGCGCGTAGTCACCGCCACGGAATTGACGGCTGGAAAGCGGCGCTGCTGACTTCGACGGTCCTGCTATTCATCGGTGGCGCCGCCGGCGGCGTGATCCTCGGCGGCCGGATCGGCGACCACGCACTGATCCCGGCGGCCATCACGTGCGGGGGTCTCGCTATCGCACACGTGTTGCGTTTTCGCTGGCATCGCTCGCTCGCTGTCGACACGGCACCCGCGCTCGAACCCGGCCCTCACGGGGACGCACCGTCATAAGCTGACGTCATCAACGCGCTTGCCCGCGGGTTGAATGCAGTGACTCCTGGTGACTACCAAAGTGCTGCAGGCATTCTCAGCGACCTCAACGTTGCAGATCCAACCGGCCCCGGTGCAGCGGCCGCCGACCCCGCAGGACTGACGCGGATAGCGACAGGTCAAGTCAAGCACGCCTTGCCGCTCAACCCCGTCGTGGAAGCTATCGACGACCCTGCTGACACACCCGGACGCAACCGTCAATCTGACGCCGCCGTCACCGCACCATCTCCCCGGGATTGCGTTTGTGAAGCGATCAGCGATTTACGCGGCGGCTGCTTCGCTTGTGGGCGAAAGCTGTGCGCGTTTGGCGGCACGCCGTTGCCCGCCCGGCGAACCGGCGATCGGTTTGTGGCTGCG
This sequence comes from Mycobacterium paragordonae, assembly GCF_003614435.1. NCBI lineage: Bacteria > Bacillati > Actinomycetota > Actinomycetes > Mycobacteriales > Mycobacteriaceae > Mycobacterium > Mycobacterium paragordonae. Next base: position 246,353 of record NZ_CP025547.1, on the reverse strand, counting down.
GTGCACGCAGGCCGACAAGGCCTTCCTTGATTCCTTCGGTGACCTCGGGAATATCAAAGCGATGCCCCGAATCCTGGGAAGGGCACGAGCAACTGAGTCCGCTGTAGGGGTCTCCCGGATCAGCCGCAACCGCCGAGGTGGTACCGCCGATTACCACGCCCGTCGCGGCCACAACGGCCATCAAGTGCTGCAGGTGCCTGCCATGGAGCGTCATCGCGTCCTACCGGCTCTCGACACTGAGACCAGCGAACCCGAATCCGACGTCAGCCCAGCCATCCGCGGCAGAGCTCGGAAATATCCCCACCAGGTGCAGCACCGTCGGACAACACATAACTCTGTATACGATAGCCCGGTACGGTATGGCGATCAACCGCCTGGCGCCTGCGCTCGCATGGCCGGATGCTCTACCCCGCGGAACGTTGGCGCCCAGTCCTCAGCGCGCTCAGTTGCATACCCAGCTGACGACCGTCCCACCGCCAAGCCTGTTCAAAGCGTCGGTTTCGGCCGCGGCACGCGAAAAACCCGTTCCACCGCGGTAGTTCACGCCGTCGGAAGCCACCGCGCCACACAGATTGAAGCTGATCACGACGCGGCAGTCCTTATCGTTGCAGCGATCGACTGCGACCTGTTCGGCTTGTGCCTTGGCGGGGTAACCCTGCGCTGTACCCCAAGCGCCGCTAGGGGCATAGGCGATCGCGCCGTAGCGCATCACGTGCGGCACGGGCATCTCCGGCCGCATGCCCATCTCAGACATCGCAGCTTTGTCCAGATTGGCGCTCACTTGCGGAACCAGCGGAAGCGCTATGGCCATCAGCCCGGCTGTGGCACCGACGCTTGCGACTGCTACTGCGATTTTATGCCGTCTCTTAGTTGTCATTGTCTTGATTCCTCTCTTGTATATTCCCGTGTGTGATGATTTGGCCCTGTTGTGCTGTGGGCGAGAGACTTTCGACCGAGGCCAAACACGCTCTGCTCCAGACTCTTAGGCGGATTAGGGATGGTGCGGTACTGAAGGCGGTGTCGGCACCGTGGTCTGCCGTGGCTCGTTTGACTCCTTTCCGGGTTCCATACCTTTGCCTGCCCCCATCATTGGGCAGCTGCTGCGTTCGCCGCCGCCTGATGGTGGGTGCCCGGCGCTCGGGCCATTCGTGGCGCGGGACAAGAAGAAACCCGCAAAAAACAGCAGGGCTACGACGAAAACGACACCGGCGGTAGTGCCCACGATCACCCGCCCCTGGTCCAGGGGGCTCGGCGGATTGGATTGGTGCGCGTGGCTGGCCTGTTCTGCTGCCGTGCGAGGCTCCTGCGACCCTGATGTCTGCGTCATGTAGTAGATTTTTCGGCAGCATACCCCATGGGGGTAGGGACTAAAGTCACCAAAAGACTAGTTTTGTTCGCCGGGGGCTGTGAATCGGCCATCTCGATCAGCCCTTGGGTCCGGCACCGCTGGCCAATAAGTGACAGCATGAGTTCTTTCGCTGTGCCCAACCGCGCAGACGCAGGGCGTTATCGAATTGCCTGTGCTGCAGCATGTTTGGCCGTTGCATCCAAGCCCGGCCCAGCGCTTTCCCGGGATGTGCGGTGCTGGGTGTGCGTGATGATGGTCTTACCGGCGTGGTAGGACGTCGCATTATGCGCCTGTGAGCAGGGCTGTGCCGGCGATGCGAATATCTACGGCTGGTGACGTCGAATTGTGTTCACGGTGCGAGCCTTATCAGGCCGGGCGGACCGGGGGGCTCCGGTGACGGCTTCGGCGAACCGCTGCCACCGCCAGAGGCACCGCCCGCTCCACCGCCACTGCCGCCGCCGTGACCGCCTCCCCCTCCAGCGCCGCCGCCACCGCCACCACCGCCACCCTGCTGGCCAGCGTCAGGTGGCTCAACTACTTGTGGTGGGGGCGGGGGCTCAAGAGGAATGGGTGTCGGTTGCTGAAGGGGAGGGGGCGGCTCCTGCGGCGGCGGTGGCGGCTCTTGCGGCGGTGGTGGCGGCGCCTGCGGTGGGGGCGGGGAGTGCCTTGGGGGCGGCGGCGCCTCGACGTGCGGGAGCGGCGTCACGATATGCGCTGGGGGGGGAGTCGGAATCGGAATCTGTGGCGGGTTCGGTAGGTGGGGATCACCCGCTGGTGGCGCACCGATGGCCCAGGCCGGCACTATGTCGTGTACCGGCTTCGTATAGGGGTGATACGCGCAAGCTTTTCCGGAGATGTCAGGCGTCAAGCCGACCGCGCGGTCACCCGGGGGTTCCGGCGGCGCCGCCTGTTCGACGTACGGCGTTGCGCGCCGCTCCAGTGAATCCGTGCCCGAAGTGACGGTGTGGTGCCCATAGCCGCCGAGGCGATACATCGGTTGATCCGGTCCCGGCGCCGCGCGGCGCATTACGAAAGCTATTGCGCCACGGTCGTAGGGGCAGTAGACCTCCACTGCTGCAGCGATGAATCGGGCCATGGTGGTGGTGACTCGGGACGGGGGAAAGCGGTGCAATGTCGGGTCCATGTTGTATGCATCACTGCGTAGCGCCTCGACGATTTCGTCCACTGGCGTACCGCCGTCAAGTTTGAGACAAACCTTATGAGCTGCGTTGATGACCCGCGGCGGATTCGCAACGGCGGGGATTTCCTGTTTTTCGAGCAGAGCAAGAAATTGGTCATCCTGGTCTGGGTCGGCCGCTGCAGCGCCGCCGCGCAGAATGGCGGTGCCGGTGATGACCGCGAGGGCGGTGACGAGCGCGCCGACGTGGGTGGTGATTCTGGTGGACATGCCCTGTGGTCCTTCTGCCGTGTAGGCGTTCGACTGGTGGGTCGTGTGCCTACTTTTTATTGCCTGCGTTGGTTTTTCAGCCGCTGCGACATCGTTGCGGCGCTTATTCGTTAGCGATTCGCCCAAGGGCAGGGGCGACGATGATTCGCGTCTAAAGAACACTTCCGGCCGGCAGATTGCACCTGGAGTTCTGGTCGCCTCGGGCATACCACCGTGGCCGTTGGCCGTTTTCGTCGCGGCTGGTCGCCCCTATCAGTCCGGCAAGGCCAAACAGACGTTTAGCTACGCGGCGGCATGTTGTTGTGCTGAGTTGAACGAGAAGCAGCTGTTAGGGTCTGCGGCAGAATCACACTCTCTTCATAGCCCTTTAATGTACCCCTATGGGGTACCTTGGTCAAGCAGTTGTGTTGTCTGCGTGGGCAAGCGGGCCCCGTATTGGTTGTGCCGTCATTGCGCCAATTATGGAACGCAGAAGGGGTATCAACGTGTTTTTAGCTAATGGGAATCGAACAGCGTGCCTTCGACCGATCATCTCTTGTTCGGGGGACGCTGTTCACCGAGCCGCCGGCCGGTGAGCGTTGTTAATAGCTGAAGCGGTTGTCGACTTCTAAAGCTAGATCACGCCCCGGCCGGTTGGTGAGGGTCCCTGTAGCACTGATGGGGTGTCGTGCCACCGAGCACTGATCCATTAGCTTGTCGCCGGGTTCCCCTGGGCTCGAACATGTTCGACGACCCCGAAGGAGGCAGTCAGGTGATTTTTGTCGGCGACGATTGGGCGGAGGATCACCACGACGTCCACTTAATGGATGAAAGCGGGGCGCGGCTGGCCTCGCGTCGATTACCCGAGGGGCTTACCGGCATCGGCGAGTTCCATCAGCTCCTTGCTCGGCACGTCGAAGAACCAGACCAGGTCGTGATCGGGATTGAAACCGACCGTGGCTTGTGGGTCGAGGCGCTCGTTGCGGCTGGGTATCAGGTGTATGCGATCAATCCGCTGGCGGCCGCCCGCTACCGCGAGCGCCACTGCGTATCGGGGGCCAAGTCCGATGCAGGGGACGCCAAGCTTTTGGCCGATCTGGTGCGCACCGACCGGCATAACCACCGTCCGGTCGCCGGGGACAGGCCGGCCGCGGAGGCGGTCAAGGTCCTGGCCCGTGCACATCAGAATCTGATCTGGACCCGTAACCGGCACACCAATGCGCTGCGCTCGGCGCTGCGTGAGTACTACCCGGGCGCGTTGGAGGCGTTCACCGATCTGCATGACCGCGACGCGCTGGCAGTGTTGGGTCGCGCGCCGACTCCGCTGCAGGCGGCCAACCTGAGTCTGTCCAAGATCCGGTCAGCGCTCAAAGCCGCTGGGCGACAACGCAATCTCGACACCCGGGCACTAGCGATTCAGACTGCATTGCGCACCGAGCAGCTCGCCGCGCCCGCCTCGGTCACCGCAGCATTCGGAGCGACCACCCGCGCCACGGTCGGCATCATCGCTGAACTGAACCGCCAGATCGCCGACCTCGAGGCCGAGCTGGCCACACATTTTGAGACACACCCGGACGCCGACATCTACCTCTCCCTGCCAGGACTCGGTGTCATCCTCGGCGCCCGGGTGCTCGGTGAGTTCGGGGACGACCCGAACCGCTACACCACCGCCAAGTCTCGCAAAAACTACGCCGGAACATCACCGCTGACCGTCGCGTCGGGCCGCAAACGCGCCGTGTTAGCCCGTCACGTCCGCAACCGCCGACTCTACGACGCCATCGACCAATGGGCGTTCTGCGCATCGAACACCAGCCCCGGCGCCCGCGCCTTCTACGACCAGCGTCGTGCCGCCGGCGACCTGCACCACCAAGCGCTGCGCGCCCTCGGCAACCGCCTCGTCGGCATCCTGCACGGCTGCCTACGCCACCACATCCACTACAGCGAACACCAAGCCTGGGCACACCGTCAGATCAACCCCGACACGCAAGCGGCTTGACAACTTACGGACCTGGGATGTCTAGCTACTTCGACCTGAAAAAGTCAGGGCGTGGCGGTGGCTGAATTGGGCTTTGTTTGACGAGATGATGGCCTCGAACCCTTGGGCTAGAAGGGATCGAGGCCATCGTGCTTAGAACTGTAAATGACCAGTTGTCGTTGTGGGATGCAATCCTGCCGCCGGAGCTGTTGGTGTTACCGAGGGAGTTGGGGCGGGTAGACGCGCTGCTAGATGATCCGGTGTTCTTCGCGCCGTTCACGCCGTACTTCGACACCCGTATCGGTCGTCCGTCGATTCCGATGGAGACCTATCTGCGGATGATGTTCTTGAAGTTCCGCTACCGGCTGGGCTTTGAGGCGTTGTGCCGTGAGGTCGGCGATTCGATTTCCTGGCAACGGTTTTGCCGGATTCCGTTCGGGACGCGTGTGCCGCACCCCACCACGCTGATGAAACTGACCACTCGGTGTGGGGACGCTGCAGTGGCCGGCCTCAATGAGGCCTTGTTGGCCAAGGCCGCCGACGCCAAACTGTTGCGCACTGACAAGGTGCGTGCTGACACCACCGTGGTTGAGGCCGCAGTGGCCTATCCGACCGACTCGGGGCTCCTGGCCAAGGCGGTGACCACGATCGCCCGCACCATCACCCGCATCCACAACGCTGGCGGGGCGGTGCGTACCCATGCCCGTGACCGCAGCCGCTCAGCGGGCCAGCGGGCCCGCTCGATCGCCTCCAAACTGCGGCTTCGCGGTGCGGTGGCCCGTGAGGAAGCTCAAGCCGTGGTCGCGCGGATCACCGGGGAGTTGGCCGGCATCGCCGAATCGGCGATGCGGGAAGCGGCCGCGGTGCGGCGCAATGCCCGCCGGGCTGTGCGCAACGCGACCGGGGTCCGCCGGGCTCGGCTATCTCGAGCGATCAACGACTTGGCCGCGATCATGGATAAGGCCCAACGCGTGGTCACCCAAGCCCGTAGCCGCCTGACCGGGGTGATGCCGGACTCGGCGAGCCGGCTGGTCAGTTTCCACGACCCCGATGCCCGCCCGATCCGCAAAGGACGACTGGGCAAGCCCGTGGAGTTCGGCTACAAAGCCCAGGTCGTCGATAACGCCGATGGAGTCATCCTCGACCACAGCGTCGAGATCGGAAACCCCGCCGATGCCCCGCAGTTGGCTCCAGCGATCGCCCGGATCACTCGCCGCGCCGGCCACGCCCCCAGGGCGGTTACCGCCGATCGCGGCTACGGATACGCCTCGGTCGAAAACGATCTGCACGAGCAAGGAGTCCGCCATGTCGCGATTCCGCGTGCCAGTAAACCGAGTGCCGCTCGCCGCGAGTTCGAACACCGAAAAGCGTTCCGCGCCAAAATCAAATGGCGAACCGGATGCGAAGGACGCATCAACCACCTCAAACGCAGCTACAGCTGGAACCGCACGGAATTGACCACCCTCACCGGAGCCAGGACCTGGTGCGGACACGGGGTGTTCGCCCACAACCTCGTCAAGATCAGCGCCCTGGCCTCATGACAACAAACTCCCGCCAGCACCGAGCACCCGCCGTCACTGCCACCGACGAAGCCGTCGCCATCAACCCTTTTTCAGGTCGAAGTAGCTAGGAGCCTGCTGAATTAAATGCCGTGTGGCGCGGGCCGGTTGTCTTGTGCTTTCCGGGATGATTGGTGGGTGCAGGGTCGGTCTGATGATCAGCGTGAGTTGTTGGAGGCAGAGTCGGTTGCTGGGCACCTGTTGAAGGGCGACAACGTATTTGCATTTTGGGGGCGTACCGCCGGCAGTTGTTTCCCGAGGAGAAGTTCTCCGATCTTTTCCTTCGCGACGGGGCCGCCCGAGTGTGCCGGCCGAGGTAATGGCGAGCGTGATCACGCTGCGAGCCTTGCACGGCTTGTCTGATAACGAAACCGTCGATGCGGTCACCTTTGATCTGCGCTGGAAAGCCGCCTGCGGGCTGGCGGTGAGCGCGCCGGCGTTTCATTCCACGACGTTGGCCTACCGGCGGCGCCGGTTGGCGGACTTGGATCGACCCAACCGGATCGTCGACGCGGTCAAGGCTGTCGTCGCTCAGACCGGGGCGTTAGCGGGCCGCAGCCGACGGGCGTTGGATTCCACTGTGCTCGACGACGCGGTGGCTACCCAAGACGTGGCTACCCAAGACACTGTCACCCAGCTCATCGCGGCGATCCGCCGCGTCGGTCGTGAGGTCCCCGGTGGGAGCGAGATCATCGCCTCGCTGTGCACGGCGCATGACTACACCGATCCCGGTAAACCCGCTATTGCCTGGAACGACAAGCAAGCTCGCGATGAACTGGTCGATGCGCTGGTCGGGGAGGCTAACCGCGTGCTCGCACAGGTCCCCGGGCAGCAGTTGGGACCGCGGGGCGCCGAAGCGGTCGCCATATTGGCGTAATCGCCGGCCAAGACGTCGAGCCGGTCGAGGGTTCCGACGGCACCGACGGGCGCTGGCGCATCGCCCGGCAGGTGGCCGCCGATCGGGTGATCTCCGCGCTCGACCCCGAGGCCCGCCATGTGCAAGCACATCATCATCGCCAGCTCGAACGCATTCACCGCTGATGTGGCTGGCGCCTCTGGCATACTCACCGCACTCCGGGGCGGGTGTAGCCGGGCGAGAAGCCGGCCGGAGTCTCGTATTTTTCCCGTAGCGCAGGCCAGCGCAAGCGTGGTTGTCCGGCTCGGAGCGATCTAATCGAGAAGGTGTCGCGACTCAGTTGCACACCGAGTTGACTATCTTCCCGCCGCCCAGCCTGTTCAACGCGTCTTGTTCTGCCGCTTGACGTGAGAGACCGGTTCCGCCTTGATAATTCGAGCCGTTAGAGGCGACGGCGCCGCAGAGGTTGAAGCTGATGATGACTCTGCAGTCATTTTCACCACACTGGTCCAGCGCGACTCGTTCGGCTTGAGACTTAACCTGGTAGCCCCGCGATGTGCCCCATGCGCCCGTGCTTGGGGAGTAAGCGATCGCACCGTAACGCATTACGTGTGGGACGGGCATTTGGTTAGCCATACCCATTTCAGCCACCGCAGCATTGTCGAGGTTGGCACTTACCTGGGGAATGAGCGGAAGGACCAGGATCATCAGCCCCGCTGTGGCGCCGACGGTGGCCACCGCAAATCCGATTTGCTGACGGCGTTTGGTAATCATTTCACTAACCCCTTTCGGAGGTCTGGCAGAGGGTTTGCGGGAGGCCAACCGGCGACGCCGCGGGCGTTTCGGAGTTATGGGCGCGGTGTCGGCTGGGGTGTCGGCGTTCCCGATTGATGAGGCTCCATGGAGCTTCCGGGCTGCATCGTGCCGGGTCGCATTCCCCCGCCGGATCCCATCATCGGACAGCTGCTGTCGCCCGAGCCGCCGGAGGCTCGCTGCCCGCCGCCGGAGCCGTCCGTGGCTCGCCCCAAGAAGAAACCCCAAAAGAAGATCACAGTCACGATGAAGACGACTCCGGCGGTAATCGCTACCACGGACCAGATTCGATCCACCCGGCTGGGCCGACTGGGGTGATCGGCGATGGACGGCTGTGCTGCCGTCGCCGGCGGCTCGCTGGACTCATTTGTTTGCGTCATGCCTGGGGATTCTGCCACAGAAATACCCATGGGGGGTAGGGACTAAAGTCACTGGGGCAGGGGCGAAAGTCTTAATCTCGCAGTAATCCGCAAGACATATTGCTGCGGTCGCGACGGTTGAGTGTCCGCATGCGAGGTCAGTCGTTGCATACCGCTTGTGGGCACGCTCGGCACCGGTTTTATGGGGTGATGTTGGCGGCCTGATATGGGAACAACAGTTCCACGGCACAGGCCATCGTCAGGCCGATGTCTCGGCAGAGATCGGTCGAAGTCGATATTGTGCACCCAGAGAGGTTCGCGCAAACGGGTCAGATACCCAGACGTGGGACTGCCTAAGGTGCGTAGCGGGCCGCGGCCTCGCAGTACGATGGGTACCCATACCCGGTATTGCTTATTGCCTGCCGCGGCGAGAGGTGCCTTTCCGTTTTCCGACGGTGTCCGATTGCGCTCGTTGCTAATTCGTGTCACTGCCGTCTGAACGGGGCGGGTCGGGCAGTCATTTTCGGGGCGCATACCGCATCCTGCTCGCCGTGGCCGGGACACCAAATCGGCGATTGCCGGGTTTCTGCGGCTAGGGAGGTCGGGTCGGTGGGACGTGGGTCGGGAAGGGCTGCGATCTGGCGTGCGATCGGCCGCTTGTGAGCGCGGTGGATGCTCGGCGTGGTGTGCCAGGGTTGTTTCGGCGATGACTTCGAGCGCCGGCGATTTGTGGCGTCTCCTCTGCCGCGGTCCGTCGGCAAAACTGTTGCGGGCTCACTGGTATCTCACCGGTCGAACGGCCCCGCTGACCTGCGTTCCCGAATCTGCTCGGCCATTGGTACGAACTGTTTACGTCGGCGCCGCCGTGGACGTCGAGCAAGAATAGTTGCCGATCTCTTGTCCTTTCGATGTCAGGCGCGCCTGTCGGCAGTGCAAATGGATGGTCAGCTTTGTCCGCAATTCATGCGTGGCTTTAGGTGACGAACGCGGCCACTGTGAGTCGCCAGCCGCGGCAAGACTGAGGGATCGGATCGTGATTGCGACTGTAGAAATCTCGATCGGCTTCAATCGTCGACCGCCAATGCGGCAAGGTACGAGTTCGGCGTTGCGCGAGGCGGTTTCGTTGACGGCCGTATCGGCCGCCGTACCCATGATTTCCGTCATGCCGGGAATGGCAACGGGCTACGAGGAGGGCGGCAACGCGCTGCCTTTGCGCCACTCGTCCCAGCTGATCGTCCAATCGCCGTTCTGCTCAATCTTCAGCGGCGGACCACCAGTGTTGTGCACCTCGACGACGTCGCCTGGCATCGAGAAGTCGTAAAACCATTTGGCGTTCTCGCCGTTGAGGTTCAGGCAGCCGTGCGAGGTGTCGGTATGGCCCTGAGCCCACACCGTCGAGTCGAGCTGATGCAGATAGATACCGTCAATGCTGATTCTGGTGGCGTAGTTGATCGTCTCGCGGTATCCGAGCCGGGAATTCTTCGGCAGCCCAAATGTCGACGAATCCATCACCACCGGATTACCCCTGTCGAGCACGGTGTAGACACCCGGCGGAGTCCAGAACGACAAGGTCCGCCCGCCGACGGTCTCGCTGCCACCCATGCCCATGGAGGTCGGCATGGTCCGGACCAACTTCCCGTTGTCGAAAACGCTGACCAGCTTGGTCGTGTCGTCGGCGATCGAAACGTGTGCATCGCCGATGCGAAATGACACCCGGCTGTCCTCCTGCCCAAACATCCCGCCGCCCAGCGCAATACCGTAAATCTTGGCTTCGGCCGTCACCGTGGTGTTCGGTGCGTAGTAGTGCTCCGGTCGCCAGTGAGCGTTCTGGGAGTCGACCCAGAACCAGGCACCCGGCACGGGGGGATTGGTGGTCACAACAAGCTGGCGCTCGGCGGCGGCCCGATCGGCGATCTCTTCGTCGAAGTGCGCGACGACCACTGTTCCGACTCCGTAGGTGCCGCCTTCGCGCAACGTAGCCTCTGACGTCGTGGTGAACGACACCTTGGTCTGGTTGGACGGCCGCACCGTGGAGAAGGACGAAACCTGCGAGCTCTCAGCGCCGTTGGTCCCACGGCTGGTGACGGTAAGCGTATAGGTGTGTGCATAGCCCAGCGGACCGATCGGTTTCCACACTGTGCCATCCGGTGTCATGACGCCGTCAATCGACTTGCCGCCGTCGTTGACCATTCGCACGTCGATTAGCGTTCCGGTGTCGGCTTTCACCTCCACCGGCGCCGTCGGTTGCACGTCATGCGCATCCGGACTCGGCGTGATCGTCACCCGCGCCGGACCAGTGGTCGGCGCGTCGCCCAGTGAATGGCGCGCAGAGCACGCTGGCACCACGGCGCCGAGTATGCCGAGTACGAGCAGGACGGACACCCAAAGGCGGCGCCGCCGGCCAGGAATTATGTTGACGTTCATCGCGAGTGAATTAGCCAACGGCACCGGGCTTCAAACCGTTGGATACCTCACCCGAACGCGAGAGATCATGGCGTTATGGCTGACGACGAGCTAGATGCCCTGTACTGGGTCCCGCCGGATCAGTTCACCGCCGAACGGAAGAAGCTGTCCGCAGCGGCCAAAGAGCGAGGTGATGCCGCGGGGGCCAAACGCATCTCAGCAGCCCGCAAACCCACCACGGCGGCCTGGATTGTCAACCGGTTGGCGATCGGGCACCGGCAGACACAGACCCGCCTGGCTGAGTTGGGGGACAGCCTGCGCACCGCGCACGCCGCGATGGACGCCGTGCAGATCCGAGAGTTGTCTGCCCGCCAACACCATCTGATCAGCGAACTCACCGCAGCCGCGTTCGATGCGGCCGAGGTCAAGAGTCCGTCGTCGACGGTACGCGACGACATCGCCAGCACGCTGCAAGCCGCGATCGCCGACCCCGAAGTCAGGGCTCGCCTCGGTCGCCTGGTCAAGGCCGAACGTTGGTCAGGCTTCGGCGATGTCGGCAACAGTGCGGTGGTGTCAGCTACCACCGGGCCCAAGCGGACCGCGCCGACGGCCAAACCGTCCCCGTCGAAGGCGCCGCGACAGGACGAACAAGCTGAGGCCGCCAAGCGGGAGCGAGAAAAGCTGACCGCAGCGGTAGCCGGCGCCGAGCAGGCAGCGGCGCGAGCCGACAGCGTGCTTGCTGACCGGCGAGCTAAGCGTGATGCGGCCCGGACCCGTCGAGACCAAGCAGCGGCAGTCCTGAGCAAGGCAGAACGTGCGGCGGCCGCCGCTGAGAACAACTAGGAAAGGCCCGCCGGGCCGGAGCAACGAGAAAATGTAGATCATAATCTACATAGGGCGTACACTGGCTGTATGACAGATGTCGGGATGCGAGAACTGAGACAGAATCCCGCCCCCGTTTTGCGTGAGGTCGAGAGCGGGGGCGAGGTGACGGTGTTGGTCAATGGCCGCGCCGTAGCCAGGATCGTGCCAATGGAGACGCCCGCCTGGGTGGCCGGGGAACAGGCTGGGCGCATCTATCGCACGGCCGTGGATTCCGGCTGGGAAGACGAACTGCGCGCCGCCCGCGAGGAAGACATCATTGGCGACCCCTGGGCTTAGCCGAGTGATCCTCGACACCAGCATCCTGGTGGCTCCCGATGCCGACCTGTCGGGGCTGCTCTGCCAGATCAGCTCGGTGAGCTATGCGGAGCTTCATTACGGTGTTCATGGCGCACCCGACGACAACGCTCGGTTGAGTCGTCAGCACCGGTTGACCATGATTCAGTCCGTCTACGGCCATGGCATTGCCTTTACCGACGACACCGCCCACTACTACGGCCTGCTGTGCGGACGCCTACGGGCCCAGGGCCGCAGCCCGCGCGGTCGCGCCATGGACCTCATGATCGCCGCCACCGCGCTGACCCTCGGAGTTGCACTGGTCACCAGGAACACCAACGACGTCGACCGACTCGGCGTCGAACTACTGCAGCGTTGACCACCTGCCTGGCCTCGACGTGCCGCTGGATGGGCGCTATCCCTGCACATGATCATTCGCCACTGTAACGAATAGTGTTTTACCGCAACGGTGTTCGGACGTGGGTGGCGTCGATAATCGGGTGGTGCGGCATCAGCATGCACGATCGAAGACGCCCTGATAATCAGCTGGCGCTGGCCGGCGGCGAGAATCGCAGCGCGCCCACCCCAAGCTGGGATGCGATATGCAAAGATGAATTGAATCATCAAGCTGCGAAACCTGTTGGTGGACGGCATATTTGCAAGCTAGTTGACATAATCGGGATGGTCTCGACGATGGTCATGAGCGCCTTCCGGCGAAGAGCACGTCCAGCGTGTCGGGTCGATAGCGCACCGCCGGTGATGTGTTCTGCTGGGCAGCTTTGCGAGCCTGTTCGGCGTGGTGGGCGAGCACGCGTTCGATGACGTCCTCCTTTCGCGGGGTCAGGTAGATCTACGTGGTGGTCAGCTGCGTATGCCCGAGCACGTACTGCACGTCAGTGAGCGGCATCGCCGTCCGGAGGCCCTCATGAGCCCCGCCCGCCCCGATGTCGCACCGGCGGTCAAGCCGATCGAGGTCTCCACCGAACTCAAAGCCCTGATGAGGCGCCTCAAACTCGGCCAACTGCTCGACACCCTGCCCGAGGGCCTGGCCCTGGCCCGCACCAACCGGCTACCCCACCACGACTTCCTGGAGATGCTATTTGCCGACGAAGTCACCCGCCGCGACCGCGAATCGGCCACCCGACGCGCCAAAGCCGTTCACCTGGACCCCGCGATGCACCTGCAAGCCTGGGATGAGTCCACCGCGGTCGCTTTCTTGCTGATGCCCACAACGTGCTCATCATGGGACCGGTCGGAGTCGGAAAAACATTCCTGGCCAACACATTAGGACACATCGCCGTGAGAAGCCACCACAGCGTGCACACTAAACGCGCCGACAAACGCGACTGGACCACCAAAAGGGTCCCCCTCAACCGCACGAACAGTTTCGGTGAAGTCCATACAAGCGCAGAATCTATGCCGGTTCACAGCAACGACGCATTTGCGCCAACACAGTCTTGAAGAAGGGGCGAAACCGGGTGAGTGTCGTCGACCGCGCGTTGCCCGTCCGCGGCCGACTCAGCGCGCTGTGCCTGGGGTCTCGCTGCTATCGGGCACCTCTTCGGCCCGGTGGCGGTCCGGCGTAGGGGTTAGTCCGATCCGGATCCGTGTTCTCACTACGACCACGTGTCAACACCCACATCGTTAACATCAAACCGACTGGACAGGCTATGGCCGCCGCCAGAATCGCAGCATCCCCAACATGCATACTCTGTTCCCTTCGCCGGCGAAGCCCGCGCCACAGCACCTAGCTCCTGTGTATTTACATAGTAGGTCAGATGGGACTCGATCGCCCGGCGGCCGCGAGCCGATTCGTTTCCTCTCTAACACCTCGGAATGCACCGACATCGGTCCGCGGGGAGGCGTTGAATCAGTTACCGCGTCGGCGCTGCTGCGAGCACGTCCCAGGACGGTCCTGCTGCAATGCCGAGCGCGAGGCTTAGTCCCGCCGCGACCATCGCGGTGCCTGTGGACCAACCGCCAGTGTCGAAATCGTCTGTGGCTCTCGGCTCTTGGAATACCGGGATGATCCAGCGCAAATAATAGAAACAGGCTGAGAAGACTGTTGACGAACACGACCGTGGCCAGCCACGCGTAATCGCCGTCCCAGGCGGCCGTGGCGGTGGTGAGTTTCCCGAGGAAGACGGTGGTCGGTGGGGTGCCGACCAGGCCCAGCAGGGCCACCACCAACGCTGTGGCTAGCCTGGGCCGGGCTCGCGCCATGCCAAAGGTAGGCCCTGAGGTCGCGCCGATCGGGCAGTGCGGTGCTCACCGCGAACGCCGCGCTGTTGGTCAGGGTGTAGGCGACCAGATAGAACAGCAGCGAGGGAAGGGCCAGTTCGCTGCGGCCGGCGACGGTGATCGGCACCAGTAAGTAGCCGACTTGGCTTACAGGCGACCAACCCAGCAGCCGACGGGGATCCTGCTGTTCGTAGGTGGCCAAGTTGCCCAATGTCATACTCGCGACGGCGGATATCGCGATCAGCAGTGGCTACGCAACCGTGCCCGGCAGCACGGTGGCCACGCGGTACAGGGCGATCAGTGCGCCGATTTTGGGCACTGTTGTCAAGAAGACGGCCGCAAAGCTATTGGCAGCTTGGGCGGCGTCGGGAACCCAGAAGTGGGCGGGCACGCCGCCGGCTTCGAACATCAGTCCTGCCGCCACCGCCACGACCCCAGTCGCCACTACCGCGGCTGGCGCGCCGGGCAATCGGGCGGCGAGTTCGTTGTAGCGGGTGGCCCCGCTGATCCCGTAGAGGACGGTCACGCCCAGCAGCAAAGTGATGCCGAAAAGGTAGGTCTTCATCGCGGCTTCGGCCGCCAGGCCCGAGCGCGAAAGTCCGATCAGTCCGTAAAGCGGGATGCTGGCCAGCAGGTATCCGGTGGCCAGGACGAGCAAGTCGTCAGTTCCGGCGAGCACCATGATCCCGGCGGTCGAAAACAGAAGCAGCGCATAAGTTTCGCTTTCCCGGGCCGTTCCTGTGATGTCGTCGCCGGCTAGCGCCAGAACCATCAGGACCCCGATCGCGGCGGTGATCCGCGCCACCGCGGTGGTGGTGTCGACGGCGAAGGCTCCGTCAAGCGCTGTATGATCCGGGGCTGCGATTCCGACCCCCGCGACCACGACGACACCGATAAGCGTTGCGGCTGCGACGATTCGGGCCCGGTGTCTTAATTACGCTGCCGCCCTAAGGGATCCGGACCTTTGGCCGGGACCCCGGCAGATCTACCGGGCCTCGGGACTCTCACCGATGCAATACGAATCCGCCGGCAAACCCCGGGACGGAAAGATCAGGCGCGAGGGCAGCGTGGCACTGCGCCGAGCTCTAACTGCGTGCACCCCGTGGCGGTGCGGTGCCAGGATTTGTCAGTCGGTGCCCAAGTGGTAGTCGCCGGCGTTGGCTAAAGCGGCGGCGACCTGGTCGTTGCCGATCGGTGTGTCGCTGGTGATGGCGACGGTCGAGGCGCTTCCGGCGACCAGGTCCACGCTCACCGCCGTGACACCGGGCAGCGCGGTGAGTTCCTCAGTGACCGCTCCGACACAGTGCCCGCAGCTCATCCCGGTGACCGGGTAGCTGGCGATGGTGGTGGACATGTCCGACTCCTGTGAGGGTGTGACCGGGGTCGATGGGGAGTGTTGCTGCGCAGAGCAGCAACCGCATCCGGCGGTTGCGGGCTGAACCGGGGGCCCCGAGGGGGCGAGCTTCAGGTCCATCAGAACTCCTTCTGTGGGTCTTTCAAAAAAAATGGGATTGGTCAGGAACGCACGAGGCGTGCGATGGCCGCAGACGCTTCGTTGATCTTTTGCTCGGCCACGTCCCCGCCTGCCTGGACGGCGTTACTCACGCAGTGCGTCAAGTGCTCCTCAAGCAGCACCAACGCCGTCGATTCGAGTGCTTTGGTCGTGGCCGAGATCTGGGTAAGCACGTCGATGCAGTAGGCGTCTTCCTCGACCATCCGGATCAGACCACGCACCTGGCCCTCAATTCGGCGCAGCCGCTTGACATAGGCATCTTTGGCCTCCGCATAGCCCGGTGCCGTGGTGTCCATCAATGATCCTCCTCTACAGATACCCATAGGGGGTAGTTAACTTCAACTATACCCCTGCGGGGTACTAGGTCAAGGGTGAGCTGCGCTGCGGCTTGACAGAAACGAAAGGCCCTGATCGCTCAGCCTTCCAGGCGAGCCCTGAGCTGAGCCAGCTCCGGCCGGCCTACGCTGTCTTGTTGACGGCAACGCCATCACCAGCAGAGACGCCGCGGCCAGCACGATGCCGACGGGCTAGTGTTCGGGGGTCGACCCGGGCCCACAGGTGATTGGCTCCTGGACGCGGCCCTCCGATGGGCGAGGCGTGAAATGCGGATCCGTCATGCGATCAAGTTCTTGATAATGAAAATTATATTCAGTAAGTTCTGCAGGCGGGTGGAACTCGCCGGCGAAGGAGCGCAGTCATGGCATCGCGCGTCGTGCCCGAACGGGTGACCGCCGTCAGTGCCGCTGCCGAAGCGTTGACCGTCCGGCTGGCGCCCGTGTATTCCGGCGCCGGCCCGATGATCACGGCGGTGGCGCCGCCGGCGGCTGACCCGGTGCCTTTGCACAGCGCAGCTGGTTGCAGCGTTCACCGCGGCGAGCATGCGGTGGTGGCGCGACGGGGTGTCCACGGGCTCGGTCGCTCCGGGCTCGGGGTAGCTGGGTCAACTACCAGCACCGCGACCGGGGCTGGGCCCGCGGCGTCGTCGCACCCAGTTTGCCGCGGACTGTTGTGACCGCCCCGGTGTGAATGGCCTCGCCGCCGGAAGTGCACTCGGCGTTGCTGAGCAGCGGTCCGGGGCCAGGGCCGTTGTTGGCGGCCGCGGCGGCGTGTTCGTCGCTGAGCATCGAATACGCTGAGGTGGCAGCCGAACTCACCGCATTGCTGGGGGCGGTGCAGACCGGGGCGTGGCAGGGGCCCAGTTGCCGAGCACCCGACCACGCAAAACCCTCGGATGGCGAACCCCTGCGGAAGCCTTCGCCGAACACCTACACTCGCTTCACCAAGCCGGTGTTGCGACCACCGATTGAATCCGCCCAATTCACCTCCTGGGCCTTCGCCGATCGCGCCAAACGGTCGGGCCTGGTGCCGTCGATGGGATCGATCGGCGATCGCTACGACAACGCGATGATCGAATCCTTTTGGGGCAGAATGCAAACCGAACTCTCAACCGCAAGCGGTGGAGGACGCGGATCGAGTTGGCCAACGCTATTTTCGAATACTTGGAGATCTTCCACAACCGCCAACGGCGTCACTCCACCCTCGGCATGCGCACTCCGATAGGAGCTCGAACTGCTACATCAATCCACCCAGCCCGTGGCCTGAAACCAATACGGCGACACCGTCAAACCCGGGGTACATCAGAGCCTCCATCAGAACCAGGGCGATTCATCCATGGCCGACCTGGTTCGATCAGGCCATCGCCCGGCATTCTTGAGCGCAGCGGCGACAAGACTCTGCGCAGGCGCGGCAGTGATCGTTGTCGTGCTTGTCGCACTCGGCCGCGCACGCATCACAAATCTCTGCGCACAACTGGCACAACTGAGCCGCCCATCGCGACCCGCGGGACACCAGCGTCACACACGCCGCGCAAATCGCCGCGCAGTCCAGGCATAACCGGACGCAATCGGCCATCTTCGCCTCGTTGATGCAACCGTTCGCGCACGCCTCACACGCCGCCTGACACTCCGCGCAGGCATCCAGGCAGGCCTGGTTCGCCGCTACCGCCATGACACAATCTCCTTACTCGTCGATCGTAAAACTTTTGTTGTCATTTCCTTACCCCTTCCCAGCGCTGCTTGCTGGCTCAGAGAGTCTCCCACGGCGGTACCCAACGGGGGTAGGGTCAAAGGTCCCTAGTTGGGGCTTACGGTATCGACCGCCACTGGTGGTGGCGTCCGTAATCCGGTGTAAATGGTCCTTCGGAGCTTCTGGCTTCGGTGGGTGATGTTACGCCGTTGCGCTGATGGCTTCGGTGGTGCTGCTCGCGGAGTCTGGGGCGTGCTGGGGCCGTAGTTGTCGGGGTGGGTGCAGCAGGCTGCGGCGTAGGTCTTGGAGCTGGCGTACCCCGGCCGGGGTCATGGCGAGTCCGCGCCAGCCGCGAGATGCGCGGTCCAGTACGGCCCAGGCGATGCTGACACAGCTGGTTTCGCCGGGGAAGCGACCGATAACCTTTGTGCGGCGGCGGGTTTCACCGAAGGTGCGTTCGATGAAGTTCGAATGCCGAATACGGTGCTGATGTTCGGGCGGGAACCGCAGGTAAGCGGTCAGGCCCGCGCGGTCGGTGAGCAGGATCTTCATCGCCGCGGGGTAGGTGGGTGCGTAGCGGGCCGCGAACACGTCCAGTCGGGCGTCGATGAGTTCGACGAGGTTGGGGCCGGCCTCGGTGGTGGCCTCGGCGGTGTCGAAGCAGGCCCAGTAGCCGTCGCGGATCTCGGCCTGCATCCCGGCGGGAATCTTGGCCAGCACGTTGCGGACTCGGTGAATCAGGCAGCGTTGACGCAGCGCGGTCGGGAAGATCTGCTCGATCGCCGCGATCAGGCCGGCCGCGCCGTCGGAGACGACCAGCAGCGGACACCCCAGCCCCCGCTCGGTGAGATCGGTCAGGAAACCCGCCCAGGCGTCGGTGGACTCCACCACTCCGGGGGCCAGGCCCACGAAGATGGGCTTGCCGGCGGTGGTGATGCCCCACGCGGCCAGGATCGGCTCGGCTGGTGAGCCGGGATGCATCCGGAAGAAGGAGGCATCCAGGAACAGGTAATCGAGCACCACATCGCCGAGCGGGCGCCGCGCCCAGGTGTCGTACTCGGTCTTGATGGCTTGACATATCTGGGAGACAGTCGATTTCGAGATCGCGGCCTGATCACCCAGCGCATCGGCGAGGGTGGCTTCGACATCGCGCACCGACAGCCCGCGCACGAACGAAGCGATCACCAGCGATTCCAGCGCGTTGGTCTTGGTGACGTGCTTGCCGAACAGCCGTGAGGCGAACGCGGCGGTCGTGCCGCGCAGCTTGGGCCGCTCCAGGGTGATCGGACCGGCAGTGGTCTTGACCGTCGCAGCCCGATAACCGTTACGCGCACCGGGCTGCGCGTCTGCTGCGGTGGCGCTGCGTTGGTAGCGCTCACGGCCCAAGAACTCGGTAATCTCGGCCTCCAACGCGGCCTGCATCAGCAACTGCGCACCCAGCCGTGCCACCTCCTCCAGGATCTCGGGCAACTCACGATCCGAGGCGAACAACTCGTCGATCTTGGCGCGAACACGATCGGTCGGCGATACTCGTGCAGGCACGGGCGTAGGTCCTTTCCTTCGATGACTTGGCGGTCTCGAAGCAGAACCTACGCCCGGCCCCTTTTACACCGGCTTTAGGACGCGACCCCACTGGTTGCGCTCGTGGGTAATGCGGAAGCCGGGCACGTTATCGGCGCAGGCAGCAAATCCGAAATACAGTGTTGTGCAAAGAAATAGCGGATGTGCAATGGCTTACTGGTAAGCCGCCATATTCGATCCCGCCGGATTCCTCCCGATGCGCAGCAGTGAATCGGGTGAAACGCGACAGGGGAGAGGTGCTGACTGCTGGCCAGATCGCCACCGGCGGCCGGGACAGATCTTGTATCGGTCTGCGGCATGAGATGTTTGCTGACTGCCCGATGGGGCCTGCAGTGGACCGCGCAGAGCATCACGGCCTTGCTCCCCCCACTGCCGCGAAGTTAGCGACCGGTTCATCGAGATAGCAGCACCATCGAACGCCTGCGAGGTCGATGTCGGCCAGGACCTCCGCCAGCTTCTGGGGTCTGTGCCCGGGTCAGTGCACGACCAGCCGTGTTGCCTTAGTGCCGGCGCCCTAGCCCGGGTGCTGGTTGAACCCGCCAAGGACTTGGCGGCAGTGCACCCTAAGCGTTGCCGCCCGACCGCTCGTTACCCCCGCGGCTCGGCGACATAACGCCGGCGACTTGTCGGGACAAAATCGATGAATCCGTAGGTAGTCATATCTAGTGATAAAACGGCCAACAATACTGAGAACGGATGGCGACACGTATATTATTTAACCTTTGCAAGTCCGTGTGAAAACGTGACTTTCAAGTTGCTACGGATTGGTATCATGGGGTTATGGATGATCTGCTCGCGAATATTATTTCGTTCTACCTAGATTCTCGCGACTTCAATGGTCTACCAATTTACGAGCCAGATAAAATTGACGTCGATGCGGCTTCTGAGCTGGTTCGGCAAGGCCTCGTTCAGGTTGTCAGCGACGAAGACTATATGAACCCCCATATCCGCCCATGGCCATCCGGGCGTTCGATCGAAGATCAGGTCGATTCACTGCAGCGGATAAAAAACAACGAATACATGGTGTGCCTGTATCCGACTGCGGTGGCGATGAAGGATTATGACTTTAGCGATCGATACAAGGATCGCCCCTATCATCGCCGGATGGCCGAGGGCAAAGGAGCACTTGAGCTTGCCTTCTTCCGGTACGACGTTCTGGAGCCGTACCGGAATGATCCTCGTTTCGTGTTTAGGTTTAACGACTACGGCGTCGATATCTGGCTGAACGACGACCTTTACATCGATGAATCAGAGCCTGAAGCCGATAAGACCGCTATTGACCATGTCGGATTCGCATACGACCTATCCAAGTTTGACAAGGATGATCCGGACTCCGAAATCCGGCGTCTTGTGTGCGCATTCTACGTTGATCTTTGTAAACTCAACTCCGCTCATCAGCTGCGATGGAGCACCTACGAGGTTGAGCCGGGACCAGACGTTGCGCCGCATCACATCTGGTGGGGTTCGCAAATGGGGCACTGGCCCGACGGGATGGGCCCGTTCGAACGCTTCTTCTTCGAGCTCAAGACGCTGAACAAACTGTTCGCGGATGCTCATCGAGTAGATCTAGTTTCTACGGTGGACAGACCCGATGGTCTCGGATGGATTCTGCGGCCATCGCAAAGCGAGTTTGACTCGTTTGTCCATCAGCTTGACAAGCTGCTGTCGGACAATCTACGACACAAGGCGTTCGATGAACTCGGCATCGATCGAAGGAATGATGCGGACGAACTCATCGGCAGTCTCAATCGCCTCGATCTAACGCTGGAGCGCTTCGGAGTTTCTGAATCTGCCCGCAGCGAGGTCCTCGAGCCGCTACGCAATGTCAGGCGCTTACGTCAGAAGCCGGCACACGCGTTGAGAGAGAACGTGACTAACGCGACCTTCGTGCATCACCAGGCTTCGCTGCTGCGGGATGTGACGACGTCAGTAGAGCTGTTACGCCGCTTCTGGCAGACGCATCCGGCCAATGCGGGCTGGAAGGAACCCGAGCATGCGACTGAGGATGCGAGGTCGTACTGGCTGTAATTCCAAGAGCGCGGCTTATCGATAGGAAGGCGGAACGACGACGCCTGTTGTGTCCGTTCGCACCACCGACCGGCCGTTGTAGTGCCGAGGGATCGACTGTTCAATTCACGTAAACGTGTAAGTCCAGTCCGTCGTCCCGTAGTCTCCGCGGTACGTGGAGCCTACGGGTCCCCGGAAGGCATTGACTCTCCGTCGCAGTCGCGAGTAGCGCAGCTCGGTGAGCACTTCATAGCGGACTTTCCGTTCGAGGTGACTGATCAAGCCGTCTACGCGGTGGGTGCGGAACTTGCGTCATTGGCCGGCGGCGATCCCGGGTGGGCCACAGCTCCCGTCCCGCGGCCGGATCAGCCTGCCCCAGTTCGCGGACGCTCAAGGCTCATGTCCAGGCCTCTGCATCCGCCTCGATCAGTTCCTTGATAAGTACCGCGGTGGCCTGCGGGTCCGGGGCGGTCGCGTAGACGACGAGCTCTGAATACCGCGGGTCGTTGATTTCCAACGACCGCAGCGGATGCTCCCTGAGCCGCACCACTCGGTAGCCCCCAGCGACCAGGTCCAGACTCTTGGCGCGGTCGATATCGACCTTGTCCTTGTGCCAATAGCCGCCGTCGTACTCGATCACCAGAGTCCGTGAGTCCGGGAGCGGAACGGTGATGTCGGCCGTCCACGTCGGCCGACGGGTGAAGTCGATGGACCGCAGCTTGACCCCTGACCGGGCTTTGCCGAAGATCTCATGCGCCGCGGCGAGGTGATCGAGTTCGACTTTCGACTTGCCTGTCTCACGGCATTCGGGGCAGTCGCTGCCGTTGGTCCGCGAGGTCAGAGTCGCTATCCACAGGTGGGTCGGATCGTTCGAGCAGACCCATTCGGGGGCGAATAAGGTCGTTCCGTTCGGCCGCACGTGCCAGGCAGTCACCGGGTTTCGAGGAGACCACTCGTTCGCCAACAGCGGGAACTGATAGGCGAGCGAGTCGAGGATCGTGCGGCACTGTGGGCACAGATAACGCTGGTACTTGTTTCTGTCGCGCACTGACTCTTCCCACTCGTGTCCGCACGCGGCGTCGCGCCACCACACCGACCGCTTCGAAGTGTGGACGACGGCGTCTGGAGTCAGCTTCCCGTTCCGCGTGGGGTGCCACTGCGCTGCGACCTCAGGGTGCTCCTGCGCGAGCGTCGACGTGGCCTTGGACTTCCTGGTCTCGGCAGATCGGCAGTGCGGACAGCCAGATTGCAAGAACGTGTACGGACTGATCCGTGGGCGATGTCCGTTGGTGCATCTGAACCGCCGCAGTTCCCATCCGCCGGCGATCGGGACTCTCCGCGGATCCGCTGGGTCGTCCCACGCCGCAGCGAGCATCGGATGGTCGGCGACCGCCGTCGCCTTGAGCGCGTCGTACTCGTTCCGCCAGGCGGCTCGCCGCTCGTCCTCGCAGGATGGGCACTGCGGGTGCTCGACCATTTCCCTGACCGAGCAAGTGAACTCACACGAGCAGGTTGGACATACCCATGCCACTACGCGTGTGGCGGCCTTCGACGCCGTGTCGAAGTCGGCCTGCGAGTTCACCGTGTGGTCCCACCAAGTAAGCGCCTCGGTGCCGGAGTCTTTGAACAGCGCGGCGCGTTGGCGCGCCTTGGCTGTACTCACCGTCGCCTTCGAGGCCGACTTCCCGTTGCGCGAGCAGGCGCAGCCGAACCCGATGTCGCCGAGCCGCTCGGCCGACAACTTCTGGCACTGCCGGCATCGGACATGGTGGGGGTCGTCGGCCAGCGACGGCGAGGTGAGCGGGCCAAGGTACTCGTAGCCGTGGGCCTCGGCGTGGGCACGCGCATCGTCGATCGACGGTGCGGGCCGCTGCAGGTGGGAGCGCTGCATGGCTGCCCAGTCCCGCCAATGGCACGCACGGCAGGTAGCCAGTTTCGAAGAGTTGTTTCCGACGACGTAGTCGAGCTTGTGATGCGCCCGCGTCCCGCAGGTCAGACACTCCATGAGTGTGAACGCGTTCGCCTTGGCAACAGGTTCAAGACCCCTCATGCCCCCGACGCGCAGGATCTCGTCGATACAGGTCGCGCACCATGACGGCTTCGTGCGTGTGCCGAACGCTGCGGGGTTCGAACACCCCTCGGTGGAACACGTCTGGGTAGTGCTGGACGTCATGGCTCATTGTCGCCCCCGCGATCAAAGACGCCAATGACTTGCACCTCGAGCTGGCCGAGTTCGGCGTCGATGCCGAGGAATTCGCCGCCGGCCCGCGGAATCTCTACGAGGGGCCAGGGCGGCTATTCGTCGACGACATCGCCGAGATCGACCGCAACCCCTTCCCACAAGCCCGAGCGATCGATGGACGGAACCTGGCGCGGTGAGCGATGACGTACCCGCGGGCAGATGTGCGTGTGCGTGTTGTGGCACGGGATCGCACGCCGAAATTGAGTTGACCCATGAAGCGACCGCGAGGAGCATGACCAAGGCCGTTATGAACGTAGGGAGGTGGTATGTGCCGTGGCCGCCACATATGCGATTCGCGACGATGTGATCTGGCCGAGGAATCTGGTCCTGCCCCCTCGACCACCGGCGCTTGTCTATCTCGACATGCTGGGGTGGATCAACATGGCCGAGGTAGATGCGGGTAATACGGCGCCTGCTGGCTACGCGCGTGTCCTGGAAGCCTGCCGCCGGGCCAGAAGCGAAGGTAGAGCATTGTTCCCGCTGTCGTCCACGGCAGCGATCGAGCTCTACAACATCGCCGATGTCAGTCGTCGCCGTGCCCGTGTCGCGGTGATGGAACAGCTGTCGGGGTTCTCCTATCTCCTTGGGCGGCCGCAACTCCAAAGGCTTGAGGTCGAGTCCGCATTCGACGAGCTTCCTGGAGTATCCATCCCGTCCCGCAGTCCGATCGGCCTCATCGGGCCGAGCCTGCTGTGGGCGTTCGGCATGCGGGGTGGCCTGATCACCAACGCGCCGGATGCGGACGCGATCGCCAGGCAGATCTGCCAAGGGATAGGTATCGATCCCGGTAACGACGCGTGGGCAAGTTTGGAGCTGTGGGCCGAGCGTGCGCTGCTCACCGGCCCCGACGACCACGAGGATCCCCAGTTGCAGGCCGCAGGGTATTCCCTCGCCGGTTGGCGCAACATCTTGACGAAGCGCGCCGAGCAGGAACAAGAACTTGTGACGCTGCTCAATGCCGATCCTGCGTTGCGGCAAGGAAATCTGCGGGATGTGGTCGGCGCGCGGGAAATGAGCATCGAGCTTCTTGACGTAATCAACACGGCGATCGCCGGGACCTCGGCAAGTGCCTTCGATGAGATCGATCGCACCCAAATCCGCGACATCAGCGATCGCATGCCGTCCACGCGTGTGGCAGTGTCGCTGAAGACGATTTACCACAAGAACGCCCAGCACGTGTGGACCCCCAACGACATCCACGACATCGACGCGCTATCGGTCGCGGTGCCCTACTGCGACATCGTGTTCACCGATAAGGCTATGCGGGACAAGGTGATCAGCTGTCGGGAACTGTCAGTTTTCAAAACCGAGATGCCGCGTAAACCTGACGACTTGGCCGACGTTATCGATGCCCTGCCTTCGGCGGGGCAGTGACCTTCGGGGATGGCGCGCTGACACGATGGCGCCCTCATGTATCCCGTAGAGATGTGTCGAGGAGTTCGTAGAGGGGGATAGCGGATAATGCCTTCGATCCCACCGATGGTCGTCAAACTCCGCGACGAGCAAGGCCGCACTTCTGACTTGGTTTTGCCGGGGCCGAAGGGCATCCGGTTCGTCGTCGGCAAGCCAGGGCGCCATTCAGCGGTGTGGCGGATGTGGGGCGGCAAAACCGTTGCGGACGTGTACATCGCCGTGAAGGACATCGTCGAGTACCAGAAGTGGAGCCTGCATCCGAAGGGCAAATGGCGGCACGCCTGGGTCAAATCCGCTAAGGCGTCGGCGAGAGCCACGGAACTAGGTCACCAAGGTGACCGGGCGATCCAGGAGTGGGATCCGCCGGACGAGATCGGCGGCACCGGATTGCGGCGCGGACTTGAGATCCGTGTGCGTCATCAAGACCTAGGAGACTGCTGAATAATCCCGCGGGTCGGAGGGTGTTTGGCCTGGTTTTCGGGATGATTAGTGGGTGCAGGGTCGGTCTGATGATCAGCGTGAGTTCTTGGATGCCGAGTCAGTAGCGGGGCATCTCCTCAAGGGCGACAGCGTGTTTGCGTTCCTGGCGGCGCATCGCCAGGAGTTATTCCCCGAAAGGATGTTCGCCGATCTGTTCCCGTCGCGACGCGGCCGTCCGAGCGTGCCTGCTGAGGTGATGGCCAGTGTGATCACTCTGCAGGCTCTGCACGGGCTTTCTGATAACGAAACCGTGGACGCGGTGACGTTTGATCTGCGCTGGAAAGCCGCATGTGGGCTGCCGGTGACCGCGCCGGCGTTTCATTCCACAACGTTGACCTATTGGCGGCGCCGGCTGGCCGCCTCGGATGCGCCGAACCGGATCTTTGAAGCAGTCAAAGCCGTGGTGGCCCAGACCGGGGTGCTCAGTGGCCGCACCCGCCGTGCTCTGGATTCAACGGTGCTCGATGACGCGGTGGCCACCCAGGACACCGTGACTCAGTTGATCGGCGCGATCCGGCGGGTCGGTCGTGAGGTGGTGGGCGCATCGGAGGTGATCGAGGCGCACTGCACGGCCCATGACTACACCGATCCGGGAAAACCCGCGATCGCCTGGGATGACGCGGCAGCGCGGGCGCGGTTGGTCGACGGGTTGGTCAGTGATGCGCATCGCCTGTTGGGATATCTGCCCGATCAAGGACTGGGGCCACGCGCCGCGGAGGCGGTGGCGTTGTTGGCGCTGATCGCCGGCCAGGACGTCGAACCCGTCGAGGGCTCGGATGGCACTGACGGGCACTGGCGCATCGCCCAGAAAGTGTCCGGTGATCGGGTGATCTCCACGGTGGATCCACAGGCACGGCACGTGCATAAGACGGTGACGCGCCGCCAGGACGGCTACAAAGCCCATATTGCGGTTGAACCCGATACCGGGATCATCACCGATTGCGCCCTGACCGCCGCCAACGGCATCGACAATCACGAAGCCACGGTGGGGTTAGCGCTGCTGGAGGGTGAGGATTCCCCGGTCACTGTGCTGGCCGATTCCGCGTACGGGACCGGCGTGTTCCGCGCCGAACTGGTCGCGCGATCTCACATCGACCGGGTCAAACCCGCACCCACGCGCACAGCATTTCCCAGCGGGTTCAATGTCGATGACTTCGTTGTCAACCATGACGCCCGCACGGCGACCTGCCCGGCCGGAGTGACCCAATCGATCAGCCCTGCCGGGTATGCCGCTTTCGGCAAGGCGTGCACCGGGTGCCTGCTGCGCACACGGTGCACCGCCAATGCCTCCGGTAAATCCTTGCGGGTCCGCCCATACGACGCGCTGCAACGAGCCGTCCGCCGCCAGGCACGAACACCGCAGTGGCGCAACGAATACCGCCAACATCGGCCGATGGTCGAACGCGCTATCGCCTGGCTGACCCGAGGCAACCGCAAACTGCGCTACCGCGGCACCACCAGAAACGACCACTGGCTGCACCACCGTGTCGCGGCACTGAACCTGCGACGCCTCATCAATCTAGGCCTGACCCGCACCGACACCGGCTGGGCCCTCGCCTGACCACCACGCAAGCCCGGGCCTTGCCCCACTTGCCACCCAACTGCGAACCTGTACAACGGCGGGGTGACCTCTCTTGTCGACCTCCACGGTCTGACTTCATTCAGCGCCAACGAGCGCCTCGAGGCACCCCGCCCCACTAACTGCACTTATTCAGCAGTCTCCTAGTCGATGTCGCCGAGCCCAAAGAGTTGAAGCCGGAAACAATCTGGCTTCCCACTCCGCCCGAGGGCCACGAGGTGCGTATTTGCGTGTTCGTTGCTCGTGCACTTCAGCCTGGCATGATCGACGTGCCAGGGTTCACACCGTTCGCCGGTATGAGAGTCCCCAACGGGATTGCCGCGGTGCTGATCTGCGAGACTCGTCCGGTTGAGCCGCAACACGGCGCCGACCTCGAGCGGGCGGTCAGCCACATTCTCGCGACCGTGCGAGAGAAGGGGACTGACCTCAGCGCCCCCGATGTGCGGTTAATCATCGGATTCGACCACGACCTGACGGGCGGCAAGATCGTCTACGACGTCGCGCAGCCGCGCGCGGCGTCCGAGTTTAGGCGCGCACCATAGCTTCTAGCGTTCACCCACTCCGAGTTTCGGCGATCTCCTGGATAGTCGTGGTCGGTTCCTCGGGAAGAAGCTGCTTGGATAATGACGAGCATCGGTGCGGCGCTGAAGCCGCTGGGCCTGCCGGCCTCGCTGAAGCAGACCCAAGCGCTCACTGGGCATCGGCCGGAGTGCTCACAATTGTTTAACAAGTTGGTTAGACGATGAAACTAGTCACCGCGACGGCAAACGACGCGAGTCTACGAACTTGCGCGAGAACTGGGTTGGACACCGCGTCAGCTCCTCGACGAATTGCGCCGACGAGGTTGAGTTCGTCAAGTCGGCCGCCAGCGTTCTGGTGGCGTGTTCCCCGTGAATGAGTCCAACAGATCTGTACCCGTGTTGTAGGTCCACGGTTTTGAGAGTTGAGGGCAGAGTGATCATCAGGAGGTCACATACCCCGTATGTATCCGGCGTCGGTCCGCCGGCAAATCGTTGCCCGGTTGCGATCAGGTGAAGCGGTCGCCGCAGTTGCGCTCGAGACCGGGGTTTGTCAGGCCACCCTCTTTCGGTGGAAGCGCCAGGCACTCATCGATGCCGGCGTCGTGGAGGGCGTGCCCAGTGTCGAGGCCGACGAACTGGCCGCCGCCCGCAGGCGCATCGCTGCGCTCGAAGCTGAGCTGGCACTGACTCGAGACGCCTGCGAGCTGTTCGACGAGCAGGCGGTGGTGCCCCCAAAACGCCGACGCGCGATCGTTGAAGGGTTGATCGCGCGCGGACATTCAGCCCGATCGGCCTGCCGGATAACAGGATTAGCGCGTTCCCTGCTGCAATACCACCGCAGAAGACCAGTGCCCGACCGCGAGATCCGTCGCCTCATCGTGGCCGACACCATCATCGAGATCCACCAGCGTTCCCGTTGCACCTACGGGCGCCGGCGTGTCCGCGCCGCACCGCTGGCCGATTACGAGATGAACGTCAACCTCAAGCTGGTTAACTCGATCATGGGCGAGCACGGCCTGTACGGGCTACCGCGACCCGGGCGCCGCATCCCCAGATTGATCCGGGTAGCCACCCCAGAGGACCTGGTGCATCGGCACTTCACTGCGACTCAACCGAACGAACTGTGGTGTACCGATATCACCGAGCATCCTGCGCGCGACGGCAAGGTGGGGTCTGCTGCGCAATCCTGGACTGTTTCTCGCGGATGATTGTGGCTCGCACGTTTTCCACCACCGCGGACACCGCGCTGGTCAACAACGCAGTGAATATGGCCGTTGGCAACCGAAATCGCAGGGGCGCAACCATTCTGCACGCCGATCACGGCACGCAGTTCACGTCCTGGAGCTTCGGGGAGAACATGCAACGCTGGGGCCTGCTGGCTTCGTTCGGCACCGTTGGCGACTGTTACGACAACGCCGCCATGGAGTCGTTCTGGGCCCGGCTGCAGGTCGAGCTACTCAACACACGCAAATGGGCAACTACCTTCGAGTTGGCCGCGGCAATGGCTGACGTCCGCCGGCCCGAACGCGTCGGCGACTGCGGGTGTGACCGAGCTGGCCGGTCCAAGCGTCGGCTGAGCAGGCAGCTGCGGTTGTTAGCCCTGCTCCATTCGGCAGGTTGCACATGGCCAATTGAGGATTGCCCGTAAGGGGTGGAAAGGAGCCAGCTGTTGTTCGGCCCGGTCAGCTCGCGGGCTGTCGAGCCCCTCGGCGGCTAAGTTCGGCTTCACGGGCGACGGCGGCAATGGCGGCAGTGGCGGCCAAGGTGGCACCGGTGAGCCGAGCGGGACCCCAAGAGCATTCGATGAACACGGCCGATAATCACGCCGGCGGGCGGCAGCAACCGGCTGATTCATCAGATGAAAACGGCGACATTTTTCATGGATAATGACGATTATCCATCATGAAATCGCCTATTTGCAGAATCTGTTTGCTGTGACGAAATATGCTGTAGGACATTAGGTTTCGTCTGCACGCGCTTCGAATTAGTGCCGGACCAACAGTTCGAGTCGGTCGAAAAGGGCCGTTAGCGACTCGTCAAACTCGGCGGCGCTGTGATCCTGCGAGAGCATGGCCTGCAGGCGGCACAGGTGTGGGTAGTCGGATGAATTCAAGTTACGTGCGTCCGCTGCTTGAAGCAGGGCTTCATCGGGGTGCATCCGGGCCCCGTGGGTCGACACTTCTAGCAGTAGGTGACCCACCAGGCAGGTGGTGTAGGCGCGGTACGCGGTGACTGCGGCGGGGTCGTCGAACCCGTAAGAGATTAAAGTATCCAGAAAGCTTTCCATCCAGCGCAGGCTGCGCAATGGTGGTCGCACCCAGGGTGTTTCCGGCGCTTGGGTGGCGATGAGGGGAAACACTTGCGGGTGGTCGAGGGCAATTTCTCGTACACCGTGTGCGAGCCGTAACAGGTAGTCCTGCCAGCAGTCTTCTTGTCTGCGAGCGCTGAGTTGATCGGTGTAAAGCCGGTCGATGATGTGGTCGACCACCCCGTTAAGGAGGTCGCCACGGCCGCGTACGTGCCGATATAGCGCCATTGCTTCCACACCGCAGGCCGCGCCCAGCCGGCGCATCGTCAGACTCGGCAGACCATGCCGGTCGATAAGAGCGATGGCCGTGTCGAGGATGAACTCGCGACTCAATCGCGGCGGGCCCTCACCGGTGCCACCGCAGATGGTGGCAGTGTCGGCCTCGTCGGTCTCGGCGAGCCCAGGCCCACAATCGACGGTTTGGTTGTCCATCATAATTACCCATCCTAACGACATTAAGGCGTACCGGTCCAGGTTGGTGTTTACATCGTAAACGCCGCGGCGTACAGTCGGAGATTGTCACGCCGTCTTCAGAACGCAGGGCGCATTTGGTTTGGCGCCTGGCGCGCGCAAGACGTTAGGAGCCTCCCATGAGTTCCCAAAACTCGTTCATTCCTGGCCCTCGGTTGAGCGAATGTCTCGCGTCGGCGATAAACCATTCGGGCAGTATGCTTCGTGCCACCGTGGAACGTAGCAGTACAGTCATGCTGCTTCGCGTGGGCGGGGAAATCGACGCGGCCAACAGAGATACGTGGCAGTGTCTGGTTGATGAGGTCGCAGCCGCCACCACCGCACCCGGTCTGCTCGTTGTCGATACCAGTGGAATGGATTTCATGGCATCAGTCGCGTTTCGCGTGCTGATCGAACAGTCGGCACGATGCCGCGTCCGCGGAATCACACTGTGTCTGGTCAGCAATCAACCAATTGTCGCTCGCATCATGGGTGCTGCCTGGGCGGGAGTCGAGCTGCCTTTTTATCAGAGTGTCGACGCCGCGTTGCATGACTACCGTCCGTCGCAACTTAGCCGGCACTAGGCCTGTTAACGCCTTGGCCAACGCGTGCGTTATTTGATGCGTAACCGCCCGCGGGGCTCAGGGCCGATCGCGTTTCGTTTCGCCGAGGGATGCGGGTACTCAGCTACGGCCGGTTAAACTGATTGGCGCGGATTGCCGCTTCGGTGAAGTCGGCGGATTGATGGGGTAGTAGCCTATTTTTGTCGATGATTTGCTAGGCGATCTGGACCAGTTTCAGTGAAGAACCGTATCCGATAACGGTGGCTTAATTGGTTATCCGCTCAGGACGGGAGTGCTGATTGTGATTATGGGTGATTTCAGCGAAGGCTCGGCCGTCCTTGCAGATGGTGCAGCACAGAGTCGTGCCACGGCATGCGGGCCTCAGCAAGTACTCAGGTGAAAAGTAGAAAACCCCTTTTCGGTGCGTTTGCTAGCTGGTCGTCCTGACCGACCGAGGCATGGTCATTGTGGATGAGCGGCAACGCCCGGCCCTTCATGGTGGCTCTGCGCGGGGTGGCGGTGCTGTCCATAAGCCTTTGCGGGCCTCGGCCACGCTAGGATAGATCGCGATGACGGTGTCAAGGCCGGTGAGCCGAAGCGGTCTAGCTGTGGCCGGGCCGTCAGCGACCACTGCGTAAGCCGTAGTGTCGGTGGCGTGGTGAGCCTGGACAAGCACGTCGATGCCCACCGCAGTCATGAATTCGACGTGGGACAAATCGATGATGAGCACGGCGGGCCGTTGTTTGAGAACCTCGTTGACGCGGTGAGCAAAGTGTGGCGTGGTCGCGAGGTCAATAATTCCCGATGCCGACAGCACGAGAACTGCTCCGTCATATGATTCTAAAAGACGAAGTCCGTGAGAGGAATTCACCGTATCCTGTGACCCCGCTGGCTGGTATCGGCGTGCCTGAAGGCTGCTGGCTGCCGCCGGCACTCGTCAATGTCGTTGAGTGTTCAATGTGCGTCTGCGTGAAATCTGATGTGGATGACGCCTCTTGCTGGGCGTGCGATGATAGCGGGAGGGTGTCCCCCAAATTGGCGCGTAGTGGCGATCAGCGCGGAGGCCCGTCCAGTTAGGTGTCCCCGGCCGACAACATCGGGCATCGGCCCACGGTCGCGTATACCTCATACCCCTAGACGGTACCACATGTGGCCAATCTCGCCCCACAACCAACATGGGTTGCTCTGCGGTGACGGCTTGACCCGAGGCCACCGAGAAGGCGGTCAGTCAAACGCGGGCAGTTGTTGCGAGGAAAGTGCGCCAAGCGGTGAACCGCGAGCCTTCAAACCTGGACCATAGGGATGGCGAATCATGCCGCGCTGCGGCGCATAGGTGCGCTTCGACGTCGCTCGACCGAAATAATGGTGATCGTTGTCGTGCTTGTCGCCCTCGGCCGCGCACGCGTCACAAATTTCTGCGCACAGCTGGCACAACTGGGCCGCCCAGCGCGATCCGCGCGACACCAGCGTCACACACGCCGCGCAGATCGCGGCGCAGTCCAGGCATAACCGCACGCAGTCCGCCATCGACGCGTCATTGACGCAACTGCTGGCGCACGCCTCACACGCCGCCTGGCATTCCGCGCACGCATCCAGACAGGCCTGGTTCCCCGCTACCGCCAGGAGAAAACCTCCGCCAGCCACTACTCCTGGCCTATCAGCTCACGTTTGGGTCGCGGGGTTTGGTAGCCCAATGGTTGGCCCAGTCGCGTTCTTCTTGTTGCTTGAGCTGGTGTAGCTCCTTGGAGGGTGCGACGAGTTCGACTGCTGGGTCGGGCAGCGCGTAGAAGTCGCCGATTCCGCGCGCGGATTCGTGGTCGCCTGTGTCGATGAAGCAGTATCCATGGCCGTTGAATGCGGTCGTCTCGGATGCGATGCCGAGGAACTGCAGGGCGCCGCCCACCGCGGTTTTCGCGTGGCCTTTGGCCATGATTGCCGCTTTGGGCAGGGGCCGGCCGCTGGGGGTGGTGATCCCGGTGATATCGCCGATTGCCCAAACGCCTTCGTGTTCGGTGGCCAAGGTGTGGGCGTCGACGCTGATCCAGCCCGAGTGCCCGGCCAACCCGGACGCCGGTTCGTGGGGAGGGACGAACAGGAGCAGGTCAAACGGTGCGGTGATTTCGTCTTGGAAATGAATTAACCGGGCGGCCGCGTCGACGCTTTGGCATTGCATGTTTGGGTGAAAACCGATGTGCGCGTCTTCGAGCAGGGTCATCAGCTTTCTGCCTGGGCCGGTGCCCGCTGAGGGCATCGGCTGAGGCTCCACCGTGAAGATGTCGATCTGTGTGTGAGTTCGTCTTCCGTGTTCGATGAGGTAGTCATGGATGAGCATCGCGCCCTCGTAGGGTGCGACCGGGCAACGATATGGGAGCGACGGAATGAGCACGGCGACGTTCCCGCCGGCAAAACCCTTTAGCGCGTGGTGCGCGTGATCCGCCTCGACGATGCTGTAGAAGTGGTGGGCGACTCCCGCGGCGGCCGCTTCGGCGAGCCCGGGTACTATGCCCGGGTTGTTTCTGGCGCCGAGCGCCACGATGAGCGCGTCATAATCCGCGGCAAAGTGCTCACCTAGCACCTTTTTGCGCTGGGTATCGATGGTGGTGACGGTGCCGGTGATGGTGTGGACGCCGTCGAGCGCCTGGTCACTGGGCGTAAGTGTGGCTTGTTCGGCGGTCCGCCAGCCCCGCATGATCCAGGGCAAGGCGAAGCCTTGAAAATGGGTGAAATCCTGGTCGATCAGGGTGACCTCAAGATCGCTGTTGCTAAGCATCTTTCGTTGTCTCAACTCGCCGATGGCGGTGAGTCCTCCGATGCCCGCGCCGAGTATCACGAGATTCTTCGTCATGGTTGCTTGGCCTTTCTGAGTTCTATTTGGTTAGCTACTTCGACCTGAAAAAGGGTTGATGGCGACGGCTTCGTCGGTGGCAGTGACGGCGGGTGCTCGGTGCTGGCGGGAGTTTGTTGTCATGAGGCCAGGGCGCTGATCTTGACGAGGTTGTGGGCGAACACCCCGTGTCCGCACCAGGTCCTGGCTCCGGTGAGGGTGGTCAATTCCGTGCGGTTCCAGCTGTAGCTGCGTTTGAGGTGGTTGATGCGTCCTTCGCATCCGGTTCGCCATTTGATTTTGGCGCGGAACGCTTTTCGGTGTTCGAACTCGCGGCGAGCGGCACTCGGTTTACTGGCACGCGGAATCGCGACATGGCGGACTCCTTGCTCGTGCAGATCGTTTTCGACCGAGGCGTATCCGTAGCCGCGATCGGCGGTAACTGCCCTGGGGGCGTGGCCGGCGCGGCGAGTGATCCGGGCGATCGCTGGAGCCAACTGCGGGGCATCGGCGGGGTTTCCGATCTCGACGCTGTGGTCGAGGATGACTCCATCGGCGTTATCGACGACCTGGGCTTTGTAGCCGAACTCCACGGGCTTGCCCAGTCGTCCTTTGCGGATCGGGCGGGCATCGGGGTCGTGGAAACTGACCAGCCGGCTCGCCGAGTCCGGCATCACCCCGGTCAGGCGGCTACGGGCTTGGGTGACCACGCGTTGGGCCTTATCCATGATCGCGGCCAAGTCGTTGATCGCTCGAGATAGCCGAGCCCGGCGGACCCCGGTCGCGTTGCGCACAGCCCGGCGGGCATTGCGCCGCACCGCGGCCGCTTCCCGCATCGCCGATTCGGCGATGCCGGCCAACTCCCCGGTGATCCGCGCGACCACGGCTTGAGCTTCCTCACGGGCCACCGCACCGCGAAGCCGCAGTTTGGAGGCGATCGAGCGGGCCCGCTGGCCCGCTGAGCGGCTGCGGTCACGGGCATGGGTACGCACCGCCCCGCCAGCGTTGTGGATGCGGGTGATGGTGCGGGCGATCGTGGTCACCGCCTTGGCCAGGAGCCCCGAGTCGGTCGGATAGGCCACTGCGGCCTCAACCACGGTGGTGTCAGCACGCACCTTGTCAGTGCGCAACAGTTTGGCGTCGGCGGCCTTGGCCAACAAGGCCTCATTGAGGCCGGCCACTGCAGCGTCCCCACACCGAGTGGTCAGTTTCATCAGCGTGGTGGGGTGCGGCACACGCGTCCCGAACGGAATCCGGCAAAACCGTTGCCAGGAAATCGAATCGCCGACCTCACGGCACAACGCCTCAAAGCCCAGCCGGTAGCGGAACTTCAAGAACATCATCCGCAGATAGGTCTCCATCGGAATCGACGGACGACCGATACGGGTGTCGAAGTACGGCGTGAACGGCGCGAAGAACACCGGATCATCTAGCAGCGCGTCTACCCGCCCCAACTCCCTCGGTAACACCAACAGCTCCGGCGGCAGGATTGCATCCCACAACGACAACTGGTCATTTACAGTTCTAAGCACGATGGCCTCGATCCCTTCTAGCCCAAGGGTTCGAGGCCATCATCTCGTCAAACAAAGCCCAATTCAGCCACCGCCACGCCCTGACTTTTTCAGGTCGAAGTAGCTAGTTCGATTTGTCCCCCCGAGATGAACCCGCGGATTGCGATCAGGTTGCCGTCTCTGGCGTTGTTGGCCAGCGTGAGCTGTTCGGTTCGCGCGTCAACGGTTTTCGCATCGGTGCTTGGCAACATCGATGTCCAGCACGGCAGGTCGATCTGCTGATTCACGTCCCCAGCGCAATGCGCCGGCAGCGCAGCGCAGGCGACGGGGTCAAATAGTCCGCGTTCTGCTGAGGGCCACTGGCATTGCTGACCGGTCCTGAATTGTCGCACTGATTCACCGGCCGCCGTCGCCGGTGGCCACGACGCCTGAAGCCAAGGCGAGGAATAGGTAATCCAACCCGGCCTCGGTTAGTGGTCGGGGCGGCGCCGGGGGAACCGCAGGCAGGACGCACGACCGTGAACCCGGCGCGCTCAAGGGCGCGGATATCGCGGCCAGCTGGGTCGCGACGTTCGTGCACTCGCGGCCCGTTCAATCATGGCGATCAGGCCGCGCGCATGGTCCATGGGTCCGCTGCCAGCGGCTGCAGCGCTGCGATGCGGACCTCGTCGTCAATCATTAGCCTCCTTCCCTCGTCCTCGCCTAAAAACATATTACCCCAGGGGGTATACGAGACTACCCGGTGCTATCGAGCGGTAAACCATCAGGCGAGCGCCTGGCGATCCGTCGAGACCCGAGGGCGAGGCGATCGTGTAGGGCCCGACGACTGCAGCATCGCCACGCCCGAGGCCACCGACCTCGATTCGGTCACCGACGCAGGCGTTGCCGCCTCGGTGAACGGCCGCTGCGTGCTGGCGGGCAACCACGCCTGCCGGCCGTCTCCGCTATCGACGTCGGCAGCATCACAGCCAGGCCAGTGCCGATGGCCAGACCGGGCCGGCTGGCCCCCTACCCGTGGCTGGAACCGAGCATGGGCGGCACTACCGAACGCAGAGCACACCAAACTACGGGATGGTTCAAAGGACTAATCTTTGAAACGTGGGAAGGGGAAGATTGTTGTTTGTTCGTTCGCTCAACAATCCCCAACCTGGGGGTGCTTGGATATGGTCGAATCGCGCGCGACGCGGTCAACCTCATCGCACCTTGTGCTCACTTGGACCCTAGATCTCACTCGGCCCGCGAGAACCGAGGTTGATTCTCGCTGCGTAGAAGCTCACGAAGCCGCTTGGCCCCAAGAGCGGATACACCCTGGGAGATCGCATAACTGGCAGCCTGGCATGGATCCAACATTCCAGCACGCACATGCGCAATGAGGCTGCTTCGCGCGTAGCGCTTTTCGTCGGTTCCTGCCCAATCGTTGTGCCCACCGTACAATATGACCGTATCGAGATCTCGGCGCACCTGATCGGGAATACTGTGTGACGAAACGCTTTTGGTCGGCAGGCTGATCGCGTCGGCACCGGCCGCCCACCCACTCAGCGGGAATACCGACCCTTCCACCGCCACCAACGAGTATCCCCGAGCAAGTTCCATGGCGAACCGTAACGATCGTGGGTGCGGAAGGTATGCGAACACCGGCGCATTTTTGAACCGGCATTCGGTTTGAGGTGTCGCATGGCCACCGGCGCGGACGATCTCGTCGAGCACTCGCATCCCCCATCCACCACGGCGGTCAGTATTCGTCACAAGAATTGGCGCCACCCTTTCGACCGCGCAACGGCTCCAAATCCACTCGGCCGCGAGTTGTGCCGCATCTTCCCAGGGGCGAAAGAACTCATCGTCTGGCACCCATGCTGCCGAACGAAGGTGTGTACGCGGGTGCAAGTCCATAGCACCTACCCGATTCAGACCATACGTGTTACGTGGCAACCTTCCACTGTCGTTGCCGGCCAATGCCAGGAATAGAGACCTTCTGCCCCGCGTTGAAGTGGCTTAGGTCCCTACCCCCGCCGGGTATCGGCTCCGGGCAGTGAATCCGAACGTCCCCTACGTGTCGCCGTATTGAAAACGATTGTCACAATCAGTAAGGTTTGAAGTCGGCTAAGGGTGTGAGGGGTGTCAGTATGGCCACCGACTCGTTCCCGGCATCGGATGCGCGACGCCTGCGGTCATGCAACACGTTGGCGACCGCGAGAGCTACGCACGCGACGGCCGCCGGAATCAGCGCATGGTCGCCGATGCGGCCGCCAAGTATCACGCCAGCGGCAGCACCGCCGATGAACAGCATGACAGTCGCAGTCAAGACGGCAGCCTTCCAGTTGTCCATTCCGTGACGGTGGCTGCGCGCCACAAGTAGGCCGAGGTCAGCACCAAGACCATCTGCTTCTCCACGGACTCGGGCCTGCTACCGTCGCCTGCAGGCCGTGCATCCGCCAGTTAGGCCAGCACCAGACAGAGCCAGGCGGACGGCGAAAGTCGTTGGCTTCCTGGGCTATTTGGCTAGGGTCGCGGTGTGCCCGGGGGCGTCGGAGCCGTTGTCGATGACGGCCGGCAAAATAGTCTTGGCTACAGGTGATCAGTCGTTGCACGTGCAATCGGGGTGACCGCACTTGCAGCCAGCGGCATGGGTGCAAGTGGAGTCGCCACACGTGCAGCCGGTGGATTTACAGTGGCAAGGTTCAGCTATATTTATCACTGGGACGATACCCCGGTAGGGTACTAGCGTCAACGTTTTGCCTGCATTCCTGGCTGGGAACTTAAGTCACCCGCCCATAACCCGAGCTTGTGGATGCCAAGATGCTCGCCCCCCCTCGTCCAACCGCAATGGCGCAATCACGCGGTAGCGATCACGAGCGAACGAGTCGTGCGATGGCGGCGGAGGCCTCGGCGAGCTTCACCTGGGCCTCGTCGCCGCCCTCGGTGATCGCGTCGCTCACGCAGTGGTCAAGGTGCTCGTCGAGCAGGTTTAACGCCACTGACCGCAAAGCACTGCTGACGGCGCTGATCTGGGTCAGGACGTCGATGCAGTACTTGTCCTCGTCGATCATCTTCGCGATGCCGCGGACCTGACCCTCGATTCGGCGCAGCCGCTTGGCGTAGCTGTCCTTGTGCGCTACGTACCCGTATGTGGCTGCCACCTAGCCTCCCAGCATCTTCGTCATCGGTTCGATCTCAGCCCAATTGCTGCGTAATGACACTATTCTCGACCACTAACAGGACGGCAATGTCAACGCTGGACACCATGAACTCCTCGGGAGCGTGGACTAAATTAGGGTTTGCGCTGTGGACGGCGCCCCGGGATGGCCGGCCGCGCGAGGTCGTTCATGCGGGCCCGGTACGTCTCAGCATCGATCTCCCCAGACAGCCGCTGTCGGACGATGAGCGCCTCCGCGATCAGGGCCCGACACCGCAAGAGACTCGCACCCATGTCCGACGGCAATGGGTCGGATAGCCGAGCGATTGGCTCTGGCGGTGTTTCTTTGCGACGCGGCTGGTATCTTCGCATGATCGCCGCGGTCGTGGTCGCGACGTAGATGAGCAGCATCACAACACCAATCAGCACGGCGGGCCAGTAGCCGCTCGTGATCTATCCGTATGCCGCCATGACGGTACTTACCTTTTCCGCTACCGCAGCGCAAGCCGCTGCA
This sequence comes from Mycobacterium paragordonae, assembly GCF_003614435.1. Classification (NCBI taxonomy): domain Bacteria; kingdom Bacillati; phylum Actinomycetota; class Actinomycetes; order Mycobacteriales; family Mycobacteriaceae; genus Mycobacterium; species Mycobacterium paragordonae. Next base: position 207,590 of record NZ_CP025547.1, on the reverse strand, counting down.
CATCTGGTCTAGCATGGCCCATTATACCCCCTGGGGGTAGGGACTTACGTCACTTCTCATGGGTCTTTAGCCGACGCACGCCTCCGCCCCCAATAGCGTGGGCTTCCGCCTCGAACTAACGCACCGGACGGCCTGCCTGATACCACCGCGGGCCCACATGCGGCCGCCGCAAGATTGAGGGTCGAAGGTCATTGGACACTTGTGTCCTACGGCCCCTGCGGCCCAGGTCGTCGCGAGAGAGACTGGAGTAAGCAGCTTTCGGGCTGCCCCGATTGGAGGCTAACCACGATGATGTTCTGGTACGACCACAACATGGGCTGGTGGGGATGGGCCGGAATGGGCGTCGGCATGGTTCTGTTCTGGGCGCTGATTATCGCCGGCATTGTTGCCCTCATCGCCTACGTCACGCGAGATCGCCAAAACCGCCAAATCCCCCCCGAACTAAGCTCGACAACCTCGCCGGAACAGGTGCTCGCCGCTCGGTTCGCGCGCGGTGAGATCAACGAAACCGAATACCGCGACCGACTGGCTGTGTTGCGCGATCACGCGCATCCGTGACGTAACCAGGTACGGCAGATTTCGCAAAGCTCTATAAACAGCGGCGATAAGTCACGACGGCAACGAACCCCTCGATTTTCACGATCCGCCTTATCCTGACGCGACGACTAATGTTGGCGCGCCGCGAGCGGCCAGGCCGTGCTTGATTGCCAACAGGGCAGCACTTAACCAGCGGTGGCCGCAACGGTCAGGCCAATGCTCTTCGCGCGCTTCACAAGTGTGTCGTCAAAAGTGGCAATTGCGGCGTGATGGCGCTCGGCGGTGTACAGCACGCAGCAATCGGGCAGCTTGAGGCCAGTCGTTGCGCGCAACTCACCCAGGCGGTGTGCGGCGTCGGCTGGTAGTTCCAGGCTTCTGATTGCCAACTGCGCTAATAGCTGCTCGAGGCGATCTGCTTGGCCGGCCCGTGACGCGCCGACGTAAACCTCGGCAAGGGTGACGACGCTGGAAGCGAACGAATCAGTCAGGTGTGCCTTCAGTAGTGCCGTCGCGTCACCATGATGCGAGTCGGCCGGCTCGAAGTGCCCGATGAGCACGCTCGCGTCAAGGACGATCACGCGGGCCAGTCTTCGCGGAGCTCGTGCAGGTAATTGGGCCCGAAGACGCCGGCCAGCGCTCCAGCCGTCGCATCGATTGACTGCTCGCGAGCGTCTTCGGCCGTCACACGATCGTGCACCAGGGTGTTTCGGCCTAAGAGGATAAGTCGCCGCAGCAACGCACCCGGCTTGTCGGCGAGGTCAGGCCATGTTTTCGCGGCCATTTCCAGGGCGCCGGCAATATCGTCGGTTTCGGTGATGGCGTGTCGCCGGTTGGTGGTTGGCATACCCGAAGTGTAACACCGAGCACAGTAGTGTCACACCTGAATGTGTGGCCCGGTACACCTCGGAGCGTTTGAATACCGGGACCGCCGACGCCCGCGCCGATGTCTACGCCCTGGCGGCGTGCGTTCCATAGCTCGCTAAGAGGTGGTCGTCGAATCGTGACTGAGCAACTTCATAAACGTGTAGACGCTGAGGTCGCGGCGTTGGCCAGTTCGGTGGCGCCCACTGAAACGGTTGGCGTGACGACCCGTCGACCCCATGGCAAGGATAGGCACAAGTGATCTGGTGATCGGGTGATTCGGTGATCGGGTCCAGTGGTGTGCCGGTGGTTGGAGTGGTCGGGCGGCCAAAGAGCCGCCCGTCCCGGGCTCGCGGTGGTCAGCGGCCGCGCCGCGGCGTAGATATCGAAACCTGTTGTCCATGCCCCGTTGTCGGGTTTTCGTCACTGTGACAATTTGACTGGCGCAAGCCAGCTTGGGAGAGTTGCCCGGGCAATGTCGGTGAACCGATGGCATCATGAATCCCGGCTATATTGTCGTCAGGACGACGTAACGAATATCGCACTCTGGCAGAGCAGTAAGAACATCGGACAATCAATTCCATTGTGCTGCAATTCATTTCGCCGATAATAGTGACTATGTCAGGCCCAACGAGTCCCGGACGCGTTGGAAATCTTGAGTGTCGGCTTCGGTTCGGTCGAATCGTCGGCAGTTTCCTCCCGGGAAAGCAGGCAAGAACCTCGGCGCATCCGCGCACGACTTCGTCGATGGATTGGCGAGGAGGGCAAACTACAGCCACGTATTCGCGCTTCCACCCAATGTCAGCCGCGTCGACTATCCTGGAGGAACTTAAGCGAGGGTGGTGTCCCGGGTGACCGAGCTGCAGAAGGCCAAGCGCCGCGTCAAAGCCGTGCGCGCAATCCGCCGCAGCACTGAACTAGAGGGTTCCCGCAGCACCAACGCAACGCGCGCCGACCAGGTGGCCTATGCCCGCGGAACCATCACCGCCGCCGAGCTGCGCGATCGCGTCCGGCGCCGATACCACGTGCAGTAACCGAGCCTGGAGTGCCGCACCCCTGGGAGACCGGCGATCTTGAACAGAACTGGCAGGGCTACTTCATCCCCGGCACGAGCATTTTGCGGAACCGGGCCGGCGCCCAAACATCGGAAGCGCTTCGCGACGCGGAGAACGATCTTGTTGAGGCACGTGTCATCGAGCTTCGTGAGGCCCCCGAACTTGTGGGTGAGCGCACCTACGATCTGACGTATCTGCGAGCGATCCACCGCCAGCTTTTTCAGGACGTGTACGTCTGGGCCGGTGATGTGCGGACCGTCGGCATCGAGAAAGGTGGCGAATCCTTCTGTCCGCCAGGCAGCATTAGCCAGCCGATGACCCATATCGCCGCAGAGATCCACCGGTTCAACCAACTCAAAGCTGTTCCCGAGGCTGACCTCGCACCCACCGTCGCCTACCTGTACGACTACGTGAACTTCGCCCATCCCTTCCGCGAGGGAAATGGCCGCTCCACCCGCGAGTTCTTCGATCTGCTCCTGTCCGAACGGGGCGCCGGACTCGACTGGCAGAAGACAGACCTCACCGAGTTGCACAGCGCATGCCACATAGCGCGAGCCGAATCCGACCTCGGAGGGCTAACGGCGATGTTCGCGACAATCCTCGACGATGACCCCGCATACGAGTTCTGATCGGACGAGTTGCCTACACCGGCGGGCAACACGCACGCCTTATTCATGGATAACTGTTATTATGCATGAAATATTCCCCCGCCGAGCCGTCCTCGTCGGGTCCTGCACCTGTCTCGCATCGACGACGACGGGCCGCAGTGGTTTCGTGCGTTTCTGGCCGACCGGGCCACTCGCAAGCCCTCACCGCACACGACCGCCGCGTTTGGGCGCGGACTTCGACGCGATCGCGGCCGTGCCGTGCGGACCCGAATACCTGCAGCCGGTCGACCGATAAGGAATCTCGGTTGCGCTACCGGTCGGCCATCCTATGGGATGACGATACGTCACTGTGACGCATTCTAAGGTTAAACACGCTCCAGCCCAGGACATCTCGTGTGCTTCCGCTGATGATCCACAATATCCTAGACGCGGGCCCTGACTACTTTGACAAGACGTCGGCGCGTCCGGGCCTTGTTAATCTTCGTTGTAAGAGTTTCATTTCAGCGCAGTTGAAGCAGTTCACACGCTAGCGCCTCCTTCGGCGACGTCAACGGCCGACGCGATCGATCGGCCAAGCCCGGCAAGCCCCGAGGCTGAGCTCGCCCGCACCGTCGCCTACCTGTACGACTACGCGAACTTTGCCCATCCCTTCCGCGAGGGCAACGGCCGCTCCACCCGCGAGTTCTTCGACCTCCTCCTCTCAGAACGCGGCGCTGGCCTCGACTGGCAGAAGACCAACCTGACCGAGTTGCACAGCGCATGCCACGCCGCGCGAGCCGAATCCGACCTCGCAGGGCTGACAGCGATGTTCGCGAGAATCCTCGACGCTGACCCTGCATACGATTTCTGATCGGGCAGGGCGGCCGCCTAGCGTTCTGACTCGACCGCCGCTCGTGGACCTCGGCAATCGCCATGGGTCCAGCCGACGCGGCGGCCAGCCGTCGCTGAACGGTGAAAGTGTTGTCGCTGTTTGTGGCCCTTCAGCTTAAAGTCGAAGGGTGATCATTGAGTGGCAACGAGATGCCTCTGATCCGCGCTCGGGCGGGGTAGTCCTGGACGGCCTGGTGGTGATGCGCAGGCCCGAGGAATCGCGGGTCTTGGCCCCAGAACGCTCGGACACTCCCTGCCCAGGCGGCGCGCCCCTATTCATGGATAACCGGGAGTCCGCTCAGCATGGATGCGCCCGCGCACAGACGAATCCGCCCGCAGCCCCATCGTGTGCCAGCCCTCCGGGATGATTAAGGCTGATGGCCACAGTTGACGCCGCAGCGCTGCGCCCGCTGCTGCATGAGCCCCCTCGTTTCCGGCACCCACGACCAGATCAGCGATAGGTTGAATCGTCTGGGACTTGCGCTCGGCGAGGGGACGAAAGCCGAGCGGGTGACAGCAGTCCTCAACGATCTGTCGGGCGAGGAGCTGGTCCGTGTAGCTCAACGTCTCCTCAGTGCCGATAGCATTTGGCCTGAGTTGCGTAATCGGATTGAGGACGTGCTGTAGGTGGGCCAGGAACCCATTATTTGGGAGAAGACTCGCCGCAACTTGGCAGCCACGCTGCACATCGAAGACCTAGTCGCTGACCCCGACCGGTTCGATGCAATGCTCGATCGCTGGTGGGTGCTCGGAACACCGGGTTCGTTCGATGGAATCTTCCCCGAGACCGACACGTCAACGCTTGCACAGGTATCCGGCCCCACCAGCGACTCGGCGCGTCTTCGCAAGGAGATCGATCGGCATGATTTCCGCATCTCGGACTGGTCCGTTGAGCGGCTATTCGACGAGCTCGGTGCATTTGACGCGGCGGACCGACGTTTCGCAGGCTTCCTCGAAGAACTGGTGTCGCACAAGGTCGTTGTTCGCGAGGACGCCCAACGCCGGATCGTCGACGCGGTAAATCCGCATCTTTGTGAGGTTCACCTTGAGCTCTGTGAGGTCGACGCCGAAGGCGGGTATGTTGTGTCCTGCCTGGTATCGGACAGTCGACCGCCCTTCTACGTCGACCCGGCATCGGCGGCCATGGGCGCGCACAATGCCAATCCGGGGACTGCACAGCTGACCGCCATCGCCAACACACGGCAGGCATGCTGGCTGGACCATGCATTTCCGGCCAGTTCGGTCGGCGGGCGGGTTGGCGTCGACGATGTCGATTTAGTTGTCGACCGGATCGGGCACCGCGGAATGGCAGCACGCGGGAAGTTGCGTCACATGACTGCGGGGGTCGCGAACCAGAAGCCCAGGATCACCGCCGCCACCCCAACCGGCCAGGCCTCGAAGGCGATGCGCACCGGTATCGGCGCGCCTCTTAACTCCATGAAGTCGAGGATCACGTACCTGACTTTCACCGCGGCGATCAGGAAAATCCCGATCACGGCGACGGGTGCGCTGAAGAGATCCTGGGACAGCCCCCATGTCGTCATGCACGTCAACAACATCAGGCCCAGCCACACCATGGTGACCCGCTCGCGCAACATCGACATCAGACCGCCCTCATCAGGTACAGCAAGGGAAACAAGACGATCCACAACAAGTCGACCAGGTGCCAGAACGAGGCCACGCATTCCGGCATCACCCGGCGTGAGCTATCCCAGGCGCCGCGCCGCGAACGGATCCATAGAAAGGTCAGCAGACCGGTGCCGACCAGAACATGGGCGAGGTGGATCCCAGTCAGTGTGAAGTACCACATGTAAAAGGCGTCGGTGCCCGGCGTGATGCCATGGGCGAACTTCTGGTAGTACTCGGTCGACTTGGACGCCACGAACATCAGGCCGGTTAGCACTCCCCCGAGCAGGTACCGGGGCACACGGTCGATGAGGTCACGCTTGAGGGCTTGGATGGCAAGGGCAACTGACCACGAGCTGGTCAGCAGAATCAGCGTGTCGATGCCACCCAGGTTCATGTTGAGCGTGTGCCGGGAGGCCTCGAACAGGACCGGGTTTTTTAGTCGATCCTGCATAAAGCTCAAGAACAGAATCGCGAAGATAACAGCGTCGGCACCGATGAAGACCCAGACGCCGTCCACACCGGGAAGGCGCTTGGGCTTCATGCGCTCGGCGACAGCGACCACCGCGCCGACTAAGCGTTCACGAGCCCGGCGGCCTCGTCCTCCGCCTGCAGCCTGGGGATGGCCTTGATGATGAAGAAGGACAGGCTCGGAATCCAGAAGAACCAGGTGAAGAACGCGATCCAGAAGCTGATCACGCCGTTGAAGGCCAGCGGCCCGGTCGTCACGAACGGGATCGCGCTGACCGCGAAGAACGATGCGAAGGTGACCCAGCCCAACCAGCTGACGGCGTCCGGGACCAGCTTCTTCTCCCGCTTGTCCCGCATGAACACGATGCAGCAGGCGGCAATCTGTAACGAGGTGACGAAGTAGGCCAGGTCGAACAGCAGCCAACCCATCCAATAGAGCATGTGCATGATGCTCGGGTCGAGGTTGTTGACCTCGTGTGCGGCGGTCAGCCAAATCGCCAAGGTCACCATGACGGGCGCACAGGTAATCGTGCCACCCATCATCTCGAGCTTGGATAACAAACCGCCGGGACCCTCGATACGTTCCATCACTCGGGAGACCACCACGCTGAACGCCATGTAGAAAGCGGTCATCGTGACGCAGATGCTCAATGCAATCAACAGCGGAAGCCTGAGTTCGACGAAGTGCGCCTTGACCTCTTCCGGCGTCGCGCTGGGCGGGAATGGCGGCATGTTGCGAGCGACTATCCCCCAAAGGACGAAGACCGCGAACAGAAAGACGGGCCCGGACCACGCCAGGATCTTCCACGTCTTGTAATCGGTCGGGTACGGCGACACGTCACGTGCCGGTACCGGCGTACGGGGTTCGGCATGTATTGCCATCGGAAACTGCTCCTCAACGGTGTACGAGGGGAATCGACGATCCGATTCCACTGGTGACTTCTGTAGATACCAACATCGTCACCGCTGCGACGGTCGGTGGCTTCCCCCGAAAGAGCACCTTTTGCTCTCCATTTCGGGGCACTGAAAGACCTGCCGCCGCCGGCGAAAAGAACGTGAATGCTAGAAACCCGCCCCGTGGACTTCGTGGCCGGGTTGCTCGGCCCCGAGGCCGCGGTATGCGCCTTCGGGTGTTGCGCCGTGATTGATGACGGCGTCGACTTCGCGAGCGATCGGCATGGTAAGGCCATATTTCTCGGCGAAATCCATTATGACGCTCGCAGCCTTCACGCCCTCAGCGACTTGATTCATCGACGCGATGATTTCGTCGATCGGCGTGCCCGCGCCGAGCTGCTCGCCGACATGGCGGTTGCGGCTGCGCTGGCTGGTGCAGGTGACGATGAGATCGCCGATACCGGCCAGCCCGGCGAAGGTGTCGCGGTGCCCGCCGGCCGCCTCGCCCATCTTGGACATCTCGCGCACCGCCCGAGTCATCACCATCGCGCGGGTATTTTCCCCGATCCCGAGCGAGTAGCCCATGCCGACGGCGATGGCGTAGACGTTCTTCAGCGCGCCCGCCATTTCGACGCCAACGACATCGTCGGTGGTGTATGTCCGAAATCTCCTGGTGCGGAACAGCTCTGCAAGATTGGCGGCCAGATGCTGGTCAGGCATTGCCAGCACGGCCGCCGCGGCATAACCCTCGGCCACCTCGCGGGCGATGTTCGGCCCGGCCAGGATGCCGGCCGGATGTCCGGGCAGTATTTCGTCGACGATCTGGCTCATCCGCTTGTTGGTGCCCTGCTCGAGACCCTTGACCAGCGACACCACCGGCACCCATGGGCGCAGCTGACCGGCCAGCTCTGCAAGCACCTTGCGGAAGCCGTGCGACGGCACACCCATGACGACGACGTCGGCGAGATCGGCCGCCTCCACGAAGTCCGTTGTGGCGCGCAACGTGCTGCTCAGCGCGACGTCCTTGCCGAGATAGCGGCTGTTGCGGTGGTTCTCGTTGATGTCTTTGGCCGTCACCTCCGACCGCACCCACTGCAAGGTGGGCCCGCGACGCGCGCAGATGGACGCGATAGTGGTGCCCCAGGAGCCCCCGCCGAGGACGACGACGCGGGGTTGGCGCTGAGCGGGTCTGTCCATGTTCGCCTTCATTTCCGCTACGACGCTCGTGACTTCGCAGACATGACCATGTCAGGGCCATCCTCACCGATGCGGCCGGCGCAGGCTTCCCCCGAATGGGGCAATTTCGCCATCTCCTCCTGGGCGCGGCCCCGGTGCGGCCCGCCCGTGAGAACAGCGCCACTTGACCCATGGTATTATGGTCAGACCATTGATATGATTTCTCACCGCATGCCTGATCTGGGATCCGAGAGGCTGAACATGCAAGAAACGGAACGCCTTGGCTCGCAGAAGATCGGGCTTTGGTGCAACATGATCTTCGTCGCGCTGACCGCCGTCGGCTGGCTTGGCATCGCTCACTTCTGGGCGCCCGCGCGGGCGGACCTCGGCCTCGACGCAACCAAGGTGTGGTTCACCGAAACGCATCAGTCGGGTGTGCTCGTCGGCTGCTCGCTTTTCTACATCGCCGCCGGAATCCTTACGCCCGGTTCGATCGCGTTCGGCATCATGCTGGCGAAGATCGAGGGACGGTGGCCGCTGTGGTCGCTCACCACGGCGGTGTGCGGAGTCTTCATCTCATTGATCGTGTTCTTCAATGCGTGCGCGTGGATCGTGTCGGCATATCGAAAAGACAGCGGGGCCGACGTCATCCAGGCCTTCAGCGACTGGGCATGGTTCGCCTTCCTGCTCGGCTGGATCTACTTGACGATCGAGATGGTCGCGACGGGCGTGGTGGAACTGATGGACGACCGGCCCGAACCGATGATCCCGCGGTGGCTCACCTGGCTGACGTTCGCCGGTGCCGCCACAATTTTCTTCGCGGCGGGCCCGGCGTTTTTCAAGAGTGGGCCGTTCGCATACCACGGACTGCTCGCCTTCTACCTACCGGTCGGCATCTGGGGTGCGTACCTCACCTTGACCACCTTGTACATGCTGAAGGAGCTCAAGCGCACACGCGTGGAGCCCGAGATTCGTGAAACTGTGGCGGCTACCGACGGCAGTTGATCCAGCAGGGATCGCCCCGGCTACGGTTACTCCCCCACGGCGGCGTCGCCGACGACGACCGCCTCGCGCCCGTCGGATTGGGCCAGTGCGCCGGCATAACTGTGCACATGCCGGCGCATGCGACGTCCGGCGGCCGTGGCGTCGCGTTGCCGGATCGCCGTGGTGATTGCGCGGTGTGCGTGGCCGGTGACAGCGCGAACCTCGTTGTCCACAAAGGCCGCATTCCTGGTGCCCGCATAGATCGCCTGCGAAAGCGCCATCATGAAGCCGATCAGCAGTTCGTTGTGACTGGCCATTGCAACGCCCACATGCCAATCGAGGTTCGACTGCAGAAACTGATCGAGATCGGCCGTTAGGTCGGCGATCGCTTCGTTGGCCCGGTCCAATTTGGTCAGGTCCTCGTCGGTGCGGTTACCGGCGGCCAGCTCGGCGCAGAACGGCTCCACGGCCTCCCTGGTCTCCATCAGGTCGGCGAGTTTGATGTGCCTGCCCCGGATGAGCATGCTCACCGAGTTGGCCATTGACTTCGTCGTGGGACGCTGTACGAAAGCACCACCGGCACGTCCGGCTTTGACCCTCACGAGGTTCTGCACCTCGAGGATGCGCAGCGCTTCCCGCACCGTGGCACGACTCATCTGCGTCTGTTTAACCAGCTCACGTTCCGCCGGCAGTGGGGTGCCTTCCGCGAGTTCGCCATTGAGGATCCGCTCACGAAGCTGGCCGGCAAGCACATCAGACGCCTTCGGGACTTCGACGGGACTGAGCCTGACCCGGGATCGCGAGGGTGTGCTCGAAGCGTCCGCTGCTTCCATTACACGCCCCTTATGTTTATGGTCAGACCTAAGATACCATTTCTTTCATTGAACCGTTAAGGGTTCACCGGTACCCGGCAGCCAGGCAGGAGAACACTGATGCGATGGGAGCTCTCCGAAGAGCAGACGCTGTTCACGACCTCGCTGCGCGAGTGGTTGGGTGAACGCGCCGGCTCGGCGACCGTTCGGGGTTGGTTGGATGCCGGGGACCTGTTCAGCTTCGAGCGCTTGTTCGTCGGCGAAGGCTGGGCCGGCGTGGGATTTGCCGAGGAGGTCGGCGGCCAAGGTGGCGGCCTGCTGGAACTTGCTCTGACGGCGCGGGAGCTGGGCCGCGCGGCAGCGCCATCGGGCGCCTGGCTGCAGTCGGCGATCGCCGCTCCGGCGCTGGCGGGGGAGCCGGCGATAATGCGCGAAACCTGTTGCCCAGGTTCGGAATCCGGTGACTTTGTCGCCTTGGCGGTCCGAGCGGACCGCATCCCCGCGGCAATCCCCTCCGTGCAGAGCTCAGCCGGTCGACTTCACGGACGGATACCGTGTGTTCTGGGCGCCGCTCACTCACGGCGATTGCTGGTCCCCGTTCCCGACGGCGACGCCGTGTCACTGTGGCTGGTGGACACGGCAGAGGCAGGTGTCGGCATTCAGCCGCGCTCGCTGCTGGACCGCTCGCGCGATGTCGGCGATGTCGCCCTCGACGACGTCACGGCACGCCGGCTCGAGATCGACACTGCCCCGACGCTCAGTGAAATTGCCTCCCGGGCAGCCGTTTTAGTTGCAGCCGACGCCTTGGGTGCAGCTGAACGCATGCTCGAACTGGCGGTCGAATACAGCAAGCAGCGTAAGCAGTTCGGTCAGCCGATCGGTGCATTCCAAGCGGTCAAACACGCCGCCGCCCAGATGCTGGTCACAGTTGAGTCCGCCATGTCCATCGTGTGCTACGCGGCTCAGTCGGCAGAGGAAGGTCTGCCTGAGCGCGCGACCCACGCGGCGGTCGCCAAGGCCCAAGTCACCCGCGGCAGCGCCGAACTGGCCGACAGCGCGCTTACCCTTCATGGCGCGATCGGCTACACCTGGGAGCACGATCTGCAGCTGTTCTACAAGCGGGCCAAACTCGACCGTGTGCTGTTCGGCACACCGGCGGCCTGGAACGAGCGCATCGCTGCCGCGCTACCACTCCTGCCCGCCCTCGCCTGACCGCCCGAAGGTGACCACCACCTCACCGACCCGCCTTCCTTTTTGGTCTGTCCATTAGTATGATTGGCGCTTAGACCAATTACTTCCGACGGTTCGAGCGGAGCACGTTGTGGACTTCCAGTTGAGCGACGATCAGCAGACGATCCGCGCTGCAGTTGCCGAACTTGCGGGCAAGTTCGACGACCAGTACTGGATGACCAAGGATCAACAGCACGAGTTTCCAACCGAGTTCTACGACACGTTCGCCGAGGGCGGCTGGCTCGGCATCACCACGCCGGAGGAATACGGGGGTCACGGGTTCGGCATCACCGAGGCATCCATCCTGCTCGAGGAAGTCGCGGCCAGCGGAGCCGGCATGAACGGCGCAAGCTCGATTCACATGTCGATCTTCGGAATGCATCCCGTGATCGTGCATGGCTCCGAAGAACTGAAGTCGCGCACACTGCCGCGCATCGTGACCGGGGATCTCCATGTGTGTTTCGGAGTTACCGAGCCGGGTGCGGGTCTGGACACCACCAAGATCACCACTTTTGCCCGGCGCGAGGGCGATCACTACGTCGTCAGCGGTCGCAAGGTGTGGATCTCCAAGGCGCTGGAATCGGAGAAGGTGCTGCTGCTGACCCGCACCACGAAGTTCGAGGACGCCGCGCGCAAGACCGATGGAATGACCTTGTTCCTGACCGACCTGGATCGCAACAAGGTCGACATCCGCCCCATCCCCAAGATGGGCCGCAACGCGGTCAGCTCGAACGAGCTGTTCATCGACGGCCTCGAGATTCCCGTCGAGGACCGCGTCGGTGAGGAAGGCCAAGGTTTCCGCTACATCATTGACGGGCTGAACCCGGAACGCTGTCTGATCGCCGCCGAGGCGCTGGGCATGGGGCGCGCCGCCCTGCGCGCGGCGGTGCGGTACGGCAACGAGCGCGAAGTGTTCGGCCGGCCGATCGGAATGAACCAGGGACTGCAGTTTCCCCTGGCCGACTCGTTGGCCAGGCTGGACGCCGCGGAGCTGATGCTGCGCAAGGCCACCTGGCTCTACGATCAAGGGAAACCCTGTGCGCGCGAGGCCAATACGGCCAAGTACCTGTGCGCCGACGCGGCTTTCGATGCCGCCGACCGCGCACTGCAGACACACGGCGGGATGGGGTACTCCGAGGAGTATCACGTGGCGCGATACTTCCGCGAGGCGCGGCTGACCCGTATCGCTCCGATCAGTCAGGAGATGGTGCTCAACTACCTGGGTGAGCACGTGCTCGGCCTGCCGAGGAGCTACTGATGAGCCAACAGCGTGACGTCTTCCGGCTCGACGGGCGCTCGGCGCTGGTGACCGGTGCGGGCAGTGGCGTCGGCGAGGCGATCGCCCGTGCCTTCGCCGCGGCTGGGGCTGCGGTGCTGGTGACCGATATCGACAAGGACGCCGCGGTGGCAGCCGCGGACTCGATCACCGCGGCCGGCGGTACCGCACAGCCGTTCGTTCTCGACGTACGCGACTCGACGGCAGCGATCGAAGCCGCCGCGGCGGGGGCGGAGCTTGGCGGGGGTGCACTGCACATCCTGGTCAACAACGCCGGGGCCATCGCGCCGGCGATGTTTGCCGACCTCTCGGAGGAGAACTTCCGCCGCATCGTCGACATCCACCTGGTGGGCAGCTTCGTGTGCAGTCAGGCGGCGCTCAAGCGCTTACCGACAGACGGCACCGGGCGCATCATCAACGTCACCTCCGCGGCAGGCATCACCGGGACGATCGGCCAGGCCAACTACGGGGCCGCCAAGGCAGGCATCATCGGCCTGACGAAGTCGCTGGCCCGCGAACTGGCGCGCCAATCCATCACGGTCAACGCTGTCGCGCCGCTCGCGGCCACCGCCATGACGGCGAACATCCGCAGCAACGAGAAGCTGGCCGCCAAGACTCTGGCCCGAATCCCGCTGGGGCGCTGGGCCTTCCCGGACGAGATCGCACCGACGTTCGTCTTCCTTGCCTCGGACGCCGGGTCCTACATCACCGGACAGGTGCTGCCGGTCGACGGCGGGACGGTGATCTGATGAGCCACACCGTGACGGGGCCGTTCGCCTCGACAGGCCGCGAGGTCTACATCGCCGAAGCCGTACGCACACCCACCGGCAAGTCACATCCCGAACGTGGCTGGTACCGCGACATCCACCCCAACGCGATGCTGGCCGCCTGCTACACCGAGCTGATCGCGCGCAGCGGGGTCGAGCCGGAACTGGTCGAAGACCTGGTGATCGGTTGCACCGCCCCGTTTGGTGAGCAGTCACGCAACATCGGACGCAACGCCTGGCTGCAGGCCGGGTATCCGCCCGAAGTCCCGGCCACCACGCTCGACCGGCGCTGCGGCTCGGCGCAGACCGCGGTGGAAATGGGGGCGGCGCTGGTGGCCTCCGGCACTCACGACATTGTGATAGCCGGTGGCGTCGAGCACATGGGCCACGTCCCCATCGACTCTCCCGGCAAGATCTCCGAACTCTACGGCGATCCCTGGACAGCCGAGTTGCGCGACCGCTACGCCTTTGTGCACCAGGGTGAAAGCGCCGAGCTGATCGCCGACCGCTGGCAGTTGGGCCGCGAGGAGATGGACGCCTTCGCCGCGCGTTCCCACCAGAACGCCGCCAAGGCCATCGCCGACGGCCGGTTCGTCGCCGAGATGGTGCCGATGACCCTCGACGGCCAGGTCCGTTATGCAGACCAATGCGTACGCGCGGAGACCACGGTGGAGACGCTGGCCAACCTCAAGCCGGCGTTCCGCAAGGGCGGTGGACGCATCACCGCCGGGTCGTCGTCGCCGATCAGCGATGGCGCGGCCGCGGTGCTGCTGTGCTCCGGGGACGCCGCCCGTCGGCTCGGGTTGCGCCCGCGTGCCCGCATCGTCGACCAGACCACCGTCGGTGTCGATCCGATCATCATGCTGACCGGGCCGATCCCAGCGACGCGGAAGTTGTTGCAGCGCAACCATCTCAACATCGACGACATCGATCTGTTCGAAGTCAACGAGGCGTTCTCCTCGGTGGTGCTGGCCTGGCAACGCGAGCTGCGCCCCGATGTCGAACGGGTGAACGTCAACGGTGGCGCCATCGCGCTCGGTCACGCCGTCGGCGCGACCGGGGCCAGGCTCATCGCCACCCTTGTCGCTGAACTCGAGCGCCGCGAGGCCGACCTCGGCCTGGTGACGATGTGCTGCGGCGGCGGTCTGGGGACCGGAACGCTCATCCAGCGGGTACCCGCGTGATCGATTTCCGCGAGTATCTGACGGCTGGCGCCGGCGTCTGGTGGGGTCAGGCTGCCGCGGAGCCACGTCCCCTGGTCGATGCGTTGATCGAGCAGAGCGGGCAAATCGGCCCGTTTCGAGTTTTCACCGGGTTGAGCTGGAACGACCAACTCGCCGTGAGCATGCCCGATGCGGTGTCGATGGTCTCCTACGGCGGGCTTGGTGAGCTGCGAGAGCTCAGCAGGTCGGGGCGCCTCGATGTGGTGCCATGCCACTACTCGGCGCTGCCACGCATGTTCGCCGAACACCTGCTGCCCTGCGATGTCGGTCTGGTGCAGGTGTCACCGCCCGACGCCGACGGGATGTGCTCTCTCGGTGTCGGCGTCGACTATGTCGCCGACGCCATTCCCCACACGCCGGTGCTGATCGCAGAGATCAACGCGCAGATGCCGGCCACCCTGGGAACCCCGCGGATACCTGTCGAGCGGTTCGCCGCCACCATCTCCACCGACCGCGCGCTGCCCGAGGATACGGTACGAGCCCCCAACGAGGCCGACCGTGTGATCGCCGCCCGGATCGCTGAACTCATCGACGACGGAGACACCATTCAACTGGGCGTCGGGTCGTTGGGATCCGCGGTGATCGACGCCCTCATGGGCCACGAGGACCTGGGCGTGCACACCGGGATGATCACCGACGGCCTGCTCAGGCTGATCGACAAGGGTGTGGCTACCGGCGCCCGTAAAGAGATCGACACTTACCTGGCTGTCGTCGGGACCGCGCTGGGATCGGCAGGACTGTACCGGCGGGTGACCGACCTGCCCGTGCGTTTCCTTCCCACCAGCTATACCCATGCGCCACAGGTGCTTTCACGACTGCATTCGCTGGTGTCGGTCAACTTCGCCGTCGAGGTCGACCTCAGTGGCCAGATCGGCGCCGAGGTCAGCCGCGGCGTATACGTCGGCGCAGTCGGCGGCCAGGTGGATTTCACCAGGGCCGCCGCTTTGACCGGCAAGCGATCCATCATCGCGGTCCGGGCAACCTCGCGCGGCGCCTCCACCATCAAGACCACGCTCGAAGGCGGCGTGGTCACCACCGGGCGCTCAGACGTCGACACGGTCGTCACCGAATACGGCACGGCGCACCTGCGCGGCTGCAGTCTCGGGGAGCGCGCACGCAGGCTGACCGCAATCGCCGCACCCGAGTTCCGTAACCAGCTCGACCAGGAAAGGACGCTACTGTGAAGTTGCCCGCCCACGTCGAAATCCGCGAGGTAGGTCCGCGCGACGGCTTCCAGAACGAACCAGAAACCATCGCCACCGACGACAAGATCGACCTGATCAACCGACTGGCCCACACCGGGCTGCGCCGCATCGAGGTCGCCAGCTTCGTGCGACCCGACGTCATCCCGCAGCTGTCGGACGGCGTCGCGGTGTTACGTGGCATCCAAGTGCCCGATTACGTCTCGCTGATGGTCCTGGTGCCCAACAGCAAGGGACTGGACAATGCGCTGAAGGTACGCGAAACATTCTCCGAAGTGGCGATTTTCGTCAGTGCATCAGAGACACACAACAAGAAGAACGTGAACCGGACCATCGCCGAGTCGATGGCCGACAACGAGATCATCGCCAAGCGCATCGTTGCCGAAGACCTGCGCTGCGCTGCCGTCATCGCCACGTCCTACGGTTGTCCATTCGAGGGTAAGGTGCCCCTGCAGCGGGTGCTCGACATAGCCGAACAGTTCGCCGCCGCGGGCGCCACCGAGATCGGCTTCGGCGACACCACCGGAATGGCTAACCCCGCCTATGTCGGTGAGTTCTTCGCCGCTGCCATCGAGCGACTCCCCGGTGTCGAGGTCACCGCCCACTTCCACAACACCCGCGGCCAGGGCTTGGCCAACGCATACGCCGCCTTGCAGGTTGGCTGCACCAGCTTCGAATCCAGCTTCGGTGAACTCGGTGGCTGCCCGGTGCCGGCCGGTTCGACCGGAAATATCGCATCCGAAGATCTGATCAGCATGTTCGAGGAGATGGGTGTGTCCACCGGGGTGTCGCTTCCCGCGATGATCGACGCCGCCCGCGCGGCCCAGAACGTGCTCGGCCGCAAACTGACCAGTCACTCGATCGTCGCCGGTCCGATCGACTGGGCGCCGAACCCGGACGCTCCGTCCTGCCGCTAGACCCTCCCATCACTCGTCTCAAAGGAGAGAACACATGAGCAACCGCGTCGCGTTCGTCACCGGTGGAGCCCAAGGCATCGGCCAGGGTATCTCGGAAACTCTTGCAGCCAATGGATTTCGGGTCGCCGTCGCCGACCTCAATCTGGAGGCGGCCGAAGCCACAGCCAAGCGCATTGCAGAAGCCGGCGGCGAAGCGATCGCCGTCCGCGTGGACGTCACCGACACCGCGTCGGTGCACGACGCCGTCAGAACCGTCGCTGCCGAGCTCGGCGACATCGAAGTCGTGGTGAACAACGCCGGCTGGGACGACTTCATGCCGTTCCTGAAAACCTCAGAGGACTTCTGGGACAAGATCCTCGAGATCAACTTCAAGGGCCAGCTGCGCGTTATGCACACCGTCGTCCCCGGCATGGTGGAGCGCGGATTCGGACGGGTGATCAACATCGGTTCGGACGCCGGCCGCGTCGGATCATCGCTGGAGGCAGTGTATTCCGGGGCCAAGGGCGGCATCATCGCGTTCACCAAGACACTGGCACGCGAGGTGGCGACCAAAGGGGTGACGGTGAACACCGTCTGCCCCGGCCCGACCGACACGCCGGCGCTGCGCAAGTTCGCCGATACCTCCGGGCAGGACGCCGACAAGGTCATCGGCGGGATGACCCGCTCGGTGCCGATGAAGCGGCTGGCGCAGCCGTCGGACATCGCCGCCGCGGTCGCCTTTTTCGCCTCCGACGCCGCCGAATACATCACCGGTCAGACGCTGTCGGTCAGCGGTGGCCTCACCATGGCCTGACGGTCCGGCCGCCCGCACAGAAATCCAGGAGGTACATCAACGATGCTGTCCGACAACGGTTCACCGGTAAGCCTGCACATTGCGGGAGCGGTGGTCGAAATCAAGCTCAACCGCCCGCCGGCAAACGCATTGGGACCGGCGATCATCGAGGGGCTGCACAAAGGACTCGATGCCGCCGACGCGTTGCCCGCGAAGGTCATCGTGGTGTCCTCGGCGTTGCCTGGCTTCTTCGCCGCCGGCGCCGACATCAAGCACATGTCGACGGTGGACGCGGCATCGTTCGGCGCCTACGGGGATGCCCTGCGTGGAGCCGTCGAACGCCTGGCCAACCACCCGGCGGTGTCGGTGGCCGCCGTCGACGGGCTCGCCCTGGGCGGCGGACTTGAACTGGCGATGGCGTGCTCATTGCGTGTCGCCGGTTCGTCTGCGCGACTCGGTCTGCCCGAGGTCAAGCTCGGCCTCATTCCCGGGGCCGGCGGCACGCAGCGGCTGCCCCGGCTGGTCGGCCGCGGACGGTCGCTGGACATCATGCTCACCGGCCGGGAGGTGGACGCCGAGGAAGCGCTCCGCATCGGCCTTGTCGACCGCCTGGTGCCCGCCGGGACAGCTCTGGACACCGCGCGGGAATTGGCCCGCGAGTTGTGTGCCGCCTCGTCGCCCGCGCAGCGCGCGGTCGTCCGGACGGTGGACGCGGCGTATGACCGACCGCTTTCCGAGGGGCTGCGCTATGAGGCCGAACAAGTCAACGAGTTGTTCGAGCGCGGCGAGGCGGCCGAAGGGCTGCGCGCGTTTATCGACAAGCGCTCTCCCGAATTCGTCTGATCAGAAAGAACTCCGATGATCGATCTCCAACGGCGTTATGAGACGTTGCTTCTCGAGCAACCCGCGGCCGGCGTCGTCCAGCTGACACTGAACCGGCCCGACCGCTACAACGCGATGACGGTGACCATGTTCGACGAACTGGAATCGGTCGCGCGCGCGATCTCAGACGACCGTGACGTGCGGGTGGTGATCCTGACGGGTGCGGGTCGGGCGTTCTGCGCCGGGTACGACCTCCACGAAGCCGAAGAGCTGCCGTCGCTGGGCGCCCTGGGCATGCTCGACCGCCAGGAGCGGGCCGCCCGCGCGCTCGCAGCCGTGCGGGGCATCCCGGTTCCGGTGATCGCCGCGGTCAATGGCCCGGCAGCCGGCGGCGGCATGTCGCTGACCCTGATGGCCGACATCCGGCTCGGATCACCGGCGGCGAAGTTCAATGCCGCATTTGTCCGGATCGGGCTCTCGGCGGGCGATCTGGGTACCTCGTGGTTGCTGCCCCGCCTGATCGGTCCGTCGGCGGCCGCCGAGATCGGATTCACCGGCCGCGTGGTCGATGCCAAAGAGGCGGAACGGCTGGGCCTGCTCAACCGGGTGACGGGTTCCGACGACCTGCTCGATCAAACGCTGGCCATGGCGGGCCAGATCTGCGCCAACTCCCCCGGCGGCATCCGGGTGTCCAAACGGGCTTTGCAGGCCAACATGGAGGTTGCCTCCTTCGCGGCCGCGTTGGAGCTGGAAAACCGCGGGCAGGCATTGCTGACGCGCTGTGACGACATGACCGAGGCCCTGGAAGCCTTCAAAGCCAAGCGCGCACCGAACTTCGCCGGGCGGTGAGCATGAGCACCGCCACCACGCACTGGAATCGGGTGTCGCGGCGCCCGCTGGCCGATGTGCTCGACGAGCTGCGCACCGCCCGCACCCTGGCCTTCGACGAATGCCGTCCCGGCATCGTGGTGATGTCGGTGAACCGTCCAGATCGTGCGAATTCGCAGACCATCGAGATGTTCGGTGAAATCGCCTGGGCCACTGTCACATTGCGACATGCGCCGCTGCGGGCGTTGATCGTCACGGGGGCGGGCGGCAAGGCGTTCTGCACCGGCTTCGACCTGGAAGAGGTCGACGTCTTGACCCGGATGTCGGTGTCGGAGTTCACCGATCTGATCGAAACCGCGGCATCCGGGTCCACCGGGCTGCGTGCGCTGCCGTACCCGGTGATCGCCGCGGTGAGCGGTCCGGCGGCCGGTGGTGGTCTGTCATTGGCGCTGGCCGCCGACATCCGGATCGCCGACCACACCGCCAGTTTCAGCGCCGGGTTCGTGCGGGTCGGTTTGTCCATCGGTGAGCTCGGTACGTCATGGAACCTGGTGCGGTTGCTCGGCTCTGGCCGGGCCTCGGAGCTGGCATTCACCGGACGCACGGTGCGCGCCGCCGAAGCATTCCGGATCGGGCTTGCCGACCGGCTGACCGACACCGGGACCGCGCTCGACGCGGCGCTCGAGGTGGCCGAGACCATCGCGGAACACTCCGATGACACCGTGCGGTCCACGAAGAACGCGTTGGTCCGCAACCTGGAGAACAATTCCTTCCGGTCCGCGCTGGAGGTGGACAACCGCGGACAGGCGCTGGTGATGCAGGTGCCGGCGATCGCCAGCAAGCTGACGGGCGAGGGGCCGTGACGGCCACCGGGCATTCGCACACCGGACTCGGCCCGGCCGACGACCTCCGCCATCGACCGGTGGCCGGGGAACGCACGCGCGACAGCCTGTTCTGGGAGCTGATCATGCCGGAGGAAGAACTCGGCATGCAGGTTTACCTCTACCTCACCGGCAGCGGAAAGGCCGGCTACAACGTGTGCATATGGGGACCGGATTCTCGACCGCTCGCCCTGCATCTGCACCAGGGCCGGATACCCGAACACGCCGACCTCGATGAATTCTCCTTCGGCGGGCTGACACTGAGGCAGCCGCAACTACGTAAGACCTGCCATCTGACCTACGACCACGACGATGTGCGAATCGATTTCGACTTCACCGGCATCCACGACGCCTTCAGCTACCACGAAAATCCCGACGGCCTGCCCTCATGGTTCGCGGTTAACCGGATCGAGCAGACCGGACGGGTGCGAGGTGGGCTCGAAGTCGCGGGGCGCCGGATTGAGTGGGACCGAATGGGGCATCGCGATCATTCCTGGGGAGTCCGCGACTGGGGCGTGCCACACCATTGGAAATGGTTCGTCGCCTATACCGAATCGGGCCGGGCAATCAATGGATGGATCTGGATCGCCAAGGGCGAATGGGGTTTTGCCGGTTACGTCGTCCGCGACGGGGTGACCTACCCGGTCCGTCACATCGCCCACCGCGCCGAATACGGTGAACAGATGCGCCAGCGCCGACTGCATGCGACGCTGACCGACACCAGCGGTGCCGAAACCGAGCTGGAGCTCGACGTCTTCGGGGTGATCGAGCTACCCACCCATGACCGGCTGCAGACCGTGATCAGGGAGGGCGCCTGCCGCGCCGTCATCGACGGCGAACAGGGCGCCGGCCAGTTCGAGACACATTGGCAGGGAAGCTATCTGGACTATGTGGCCGCATTGGACACGTGATGTGGTCATGGTCTGAGGCCGAACTGCAGCGACTGGGGCGCTTCCTGGCCGACCACGGACTGTGCGGCCACACGGTAACCGCGCAAGCGATCGGCGACGGCCACTCCAATCTGACATTCCTGGTTTCCGATGGCACGTCGCGGGTTGTCGTTCGCCGCCCACCGCCGCCGCCGCTGCCACCGGGTGCCCATGACGTGCTGCGGGAGGCACGACTATTGGCGGCGCTGTCAGACACGCCCGTTCCGGCTCCCCGCGTCCTGGCCACCGTGGCCGCAGGCGAGCTGCTCGACGTCCCCTTTGTCGTCATGGATTTCGTCGAAGGGTCCGTCATCACCGAGTCAACGCCGGCGGCGAGCAATGACAAACTGCTGCGCCGGCGCATCGGGGAATCGTTGGTGGACAGTCTCGCCGCGCTGCACAACGTGTCGTGGCTGGACATAGGGCTCGGTGATTTCGGCAAGCCCGACGGGTTCAACACTCGCCAGCTGCGGCGGATGCGGTCGCTGGTCGCGGTTGACGGCACCGTGCCAAAGGCTTTCGCCGCGCTGGACGACTGGCTGCAGGCACACGTGCCACCGGAATCCGCAACGTCGGTCGTCCACAACGACTTTCGTATCGGCAACATGATCGTCGACATGAACACCGGGCACATTGCCGCGGTGCTGGACTGGGAGCTCGCCACCATAGGCGACCCGCTGGCCGACGTCGGTTATCTGCTTACCTCATATCCCGCGCCGGGTGAGCCGCTGGTTCCGACATCTGTGATGGGCACCGCAGTGCTCGAGCCCGGCTACCCCACCCGCGCAGAGTTGCTCGACCGCTACGCCGACCGCACCGGGGCCGACGTCTCAGGCGTGAATTGGTATGCGACGCTGGCGATGTACAAGCTCGCTGCGCTGTACGAGTACAGCCGAAGGCGGTTCGAAGATGGGGTAGGCGACCCGTACTACGCCGATCCTGGTTTGGTGAGTTCGTTCCTGGCTGCGGGCGAACGGCTGGTGTCGGAAGGCTCCACACTCCCCTGATCCACATCGCCCACACAGCGCGCCGTTGAGCGCCCTCCAAATGTTCAAACCTTCCCTCGTACCATGATCATGGTATCGTCGTGGTATGCGCACTACCATTGATAAGGCTGGACGCTTGGTAATTCCAAAGTCGCTCCGTGACCAGTCGGGCATAACCGCCGGGGACGTGGAGATCTCGGTCGACGGGGCTGCTATCCGGATCGAGAGCGTAACCGCCGACGAACTCGTCGAAGCGGACGGGCTCCTTTTGCTGCCCAGCGGTGGGCCGGCGCTCGACGACGACGCGGTCAGGGAGTTGCGGCTTGGCGACCAACGCTGAACATGTGCTTGTTGACACCAGTGCGGCGCTCGCACTGGCGCAGCGCGAGAACCCATTTCATCGGGCAGCGAGAGCCAGGCTCTTGCAGTGCCGTCGGGGGATGTCTGGGCATGCTGCGGTGGAGCTGTTGTCGGTCCTCACGCGGTTGCCGCCGCCACAGCGCCTTCGTCCAGCTGCGGCATTCCGCCTGGAGGTGACGAATTTTCCGGATTCCCGCTTCTTGTCGGCCACCGACACGAGGAACTTGTTACATGAGTTTGCCGAAGCGGGCTTGGCCGGTGGCGCACTCTACGACGGTCTGGTCGGCGCGGCCGCCCGCCAGCATAAGTTACCGCTCATAACGTGCGACAGGCGCGCCGAGCCGACGTATCGGGCGCTCGGCGTCACCTACGAGTTGCTGTCGCCGATCAAGAAGTAGGCGCGGGTTCAAGCCAGTCACACAGACCGCTGTGCCTTGGCGGCAGCGGAGGCGGCCTTGCTGCGCTCGCGGGCGTCGGCCCAGTCTTCATCGGTCATCGCGGTGAGGCCGGCGAAGGTATTCGGCCCGGCCAGTCGCTGGCCACCGTCCATCGCAATCGTCTCGCCGGTCAAGTAGTCGCAAGCGTCCGAGAACGCGAAGATGGTCAGGTTGGCCAGTTCGTCGATCGTTCCGGAGCGACCGAACGGGATCTGGTCCACCTGCGTTGCTCCGACCGAGCTCTTGTCGGTCGGATTGAGCATCTCCCAAGCGTAGTCGGTCGGAATCGGCCCGGGTGCAAGCGCATTCACCCTGATGCCATACCGACCCCACTCGACCGCCAGCGACATCGTCATCGCGTGCACCGCCGCCTTGGCCATGGCCGACGGGACCACGAACGCCGAACCGCTCCACACCCAGGTGGTGAGGTTTGACAGCACCGTGCCGGGGAACCCTTCCGCAATCCAGCGCTTACCCAGAGCGATAGTGGTGTTGAACGAACCGGTCATCACGGTCGACGTCACCGCCTCGAAGGCCCGCTGGCTCAGGCTTGCCGTGGGCGCGATGAAGTTCGCGGCCGCGTTGTTGAGCAGACTGGTCACCGGCCCGTGCCGAACCCAGATCTCTTCGATTGCCCGGTCGACCGCAGCCGAATTACGAACATCGACGGTCTGGTAGTACGCCGCTCCGGCTCCCCCCGCCGAAGCTTCCTGGGCAGCCTCGGCCAGCACGGCTTCGCGCCGGCCCCACAGGTGAACTTCGGCGCCGTGTTTGACCAGCCGTGCTGCCACGCCGCGGCCGAGACCGGTTCCGCCGCCGGTGATCAGGATCCGCTTGTCCGACAAGAGATCCGGGGCAAAGATCTCACGCTGCGTTGCGCGCATGTCCGCACATTCCCTTCTTGTCGGCCGATGGGCCGCGGCTCTTGACGATGACGTCCGGAGCCGCACAGACCGCCCGCGCATCAGTCAAAATTTTGGACTAACCATATTAAAGATCGACGTTTATACTAACACCATGCCACCAATTGATCACGAACTGAATTTGACCATGCAGGCGATACTGACCGACATCAGTTGGGCACTGACCGCGGCTCTCCTGGCGATCGCGATCTGGCTGGGAATGCGTGAGCGAACCCCGTTCTATGCCCTGGTGGTGTTGGCTGCCGGGGTCGGCGCATTCGCCGAGCCGCTCTATGACGTGGCGATGATGCTGTACTTCTACTCGACACCCGGCATGTGGACGCATTTCACCGCGTTCCAAATCCCGCAGCCAATCTGGACGCACAGCGGCTATGTGGTGCTGTATGCCGCTCCCGCGATCTACATCGCTCGCCGAATCGGCCAGGGAACGATGACCCGCCGCGCGCTGTCCGTGTGTGCCGGCATCACGCTGCTTGAATCGGCCGCCTTCGAGATGGTCGGCATCAACGGCGGCCTCTACAGCTACTGGGGGCCACACGTGTTCCGGATCTTCCAGTACCCTTTGGTGATTGGTGTGCTCGAGACCGCTCAGGTGGTCTGCTTCGCGGTGGCGGCGGCGCAGCTTCGTGCCCGCAGTACGGGCCACTGGCAACTACTGGGTTTGTTCGTGCTGTTTCCGTGCACGTTTTTCGGCGCCAACTTCGGCGCGGGCTGGCCCACCATCATCGCCGTGCATCTCGAGCACACCTCGACCGCAGTGGTCACGGCGGCGACGTTGTTGAGCATCGGCTTTGCGGTTGTCCTGGTGCGAGCGGCCGCGTCCTTCCTGCCGCAGCGGTCAGCCGATGCTGAGGATCGTGCGCTGCCCGCTTCCCGCAAGGCCAGCGTTGCGTCGTGAGCGTGAGACCTCAGCTATAACCACACCCCTTGTCGTCAACTCAAGGAATCATCCAATGTCTGCGCCCCCTTCCGGCACCACGTCCACCACTATTCGCCACGCGTTCTTCATCCTCGCCGGCGCCGTGGCGCTGGTGTTGACCTGGCCGCACGCATTTCGGTGGATGGCCGCCGGTGGGAACATCCTCAACCCGGTCGAATTCTTCGGCGATGCGATGAAACCTGGAGGCACGGCCGCATTCCTCAGTATCGACATGGCTATCGCCTGGCTCGTGTTCATGGTGTGGGTCGTGTTCGACAGCAAGCGGATCGGACTCGGGTACAAATGGGGCTGGATATTCGTGGCATTGTCTTACATCGGCGTGTCAATGGCGTTCCCCGTGTATCTCGTCACGCGTGAGCGGTACCTCGACAAGCGTTCTCGGACAGACGAATTGAGCACTCACCAAACGTGACTGGAAACCGTCGGCGAATGGGCCTGGGCTTTTCGCTTCGGAGGAGTCGTCGCGGCCGGTCTACACCGTCGACGCCGCAGCCAGACTCAACACGAACTCGCGAACATTCGCCGACGTCGTCGGGTCGGCTGCGGTGAACTCGTCTGTCGCCACGGTATCGGCCGCCAGGCGGAGCATCGGGGATCCCTCGTCGATCAGCAAACGGCTAAGCCCAAGCGCCGCACAGGTTCTCAGAGCCGGCGCCAGGACGCGCTGCGCCTCGTCGCTATTGCCGGCGACGGCGAGGCACAGCCCGTACTGGAGCGTGGCCTGAAGGTGGGCACGCGGGCGCTTGCGTTGGTCGAGGCGGTCACGACGAGCGCCCGCTCGCTTGCAGGCGGCGTTGATCGTTGACGACTGCCCCTGCACGAGGAGCAGTCTGATCTGGGCATCCTCCTTGAATTCGGCTGTGGTATTGCCGATTCCATCGAGATCTTGTGGTCCCTCGCCTAGGATTCGCCGCGCGAGCGACTCGTCGATCGGCCTGCTCGACAACGCGGCGAGGCGGACTTGTTCAGTCACCAGGCGTGCCTCGAGTCGCGGCAGTCGCAGTTGCCTGGCGATCTCGAGACCCTCGGCAAGCCGGCGGTCGGCGGCCACTGTGTCACCACCGGCAAACTTCAGGCGTGCCCCGGTTCCGAATGCCGCGAACATAAACACGACGAGTCCGCCTTCGGCGCCGAGTTCGTAGGCGTTGTCGAGCAACGCCTCGGCCTCTTCGAGCTGGCCACGTTCGTAGAGCAGCTCTCCCAGCAGCGATCCGGCGAGCTTGGCGACATAAGTTGGGCGTCCGGAGGGCAGTTGCGCGATCCGCCTTGCATGCCGCAGGTGCGCTTCGGCACCGGCGACGTCGAGTTGCTCGTTCGCGGCGATCGCCGCGAAACAGTATCCGTAGCTGGCGCTCAGTGCCCCGGAGATCTGCCGGTGGTACTGGCGTCCCCACCGCTGCCAGCGCAGCGCGTCATCGAAGTCGAAAACCTGAATCGCGCGCGATGAGGCGACATCCGCAGCGCGGCAGAGGACCCAGGGCCGGAGAGTTTCCGCCCTCTCGACACAAGCCGCAACGGCAGCGGCGGCCGCGGGGGCGTCCATCCGGTCCTCGAAATCGGCGACGACCGCGCGGATCAACTCCATCTCGGCGTGCAGGTCGTCGGCTTGGTCAGCCGCAGCCGTATCAATGCCGATTTCAGCTGACCGAAGCGCGTCTTCGGCCGCCTTGAGGCGGTGCAGCACGACGTTCGCCCAGGCGAGGTCGACCTGCAGCCTCGGGCACGCATCCAGATGTTGCACCGGCAGCTTTGCCGCAAGCCCGATCAGCATGCTCATCTGTGACTGCTCGTTGAGACCGGTAGCCGCCTGCTCCACGACGTCGACCGCCTGCGCTGAATCGCCGGCGAGCAGCAGGTGATCGATCGCCTGGCTGAGCATCTGATGTTCGGAAAACCATTGCGCCGCTTTGCGATGCAGGTCTGGGATGCGATTAGGCGCATCGTGCTCGAGGCGGTGCAGCAGGTAGTCGGCGAACAAGTGATGGTATTGGAACCACGATCCCTCCGCGTCGATCCGCCGCAGAAAAAGATCACGCTTTTCGATGTCTTCGAGGATGCTTCGGCTACGTTGGTCGTCGGTGAGCGCGGCGGCCAACCCGCCACAGATCTGTTTGGTCACGCACGTCGCAAGCAGGAAATCGAGTAGCGCCGGTTCGAGACTGCCCAAAACGTTCGACGCCAAGTACTCGCCTATCGCTTTGTCCCGGCCGGACAGGTGCTCGATGAGCGCCGCCGGATCGGCGTGGTCACGGAGCGACAGCGATGCCAGTTGCAGGGCGGCCGCCCACCCGTCGGTTGATTCCTCGATTCCGGCGACATCGGCCGCTGAAATTTCCAGACCGCACTGATCCACCAGCAATGCCCGGGATTCTGCTGTATCGAACTTGAGCAGCGTCGCATCGACATCGATGAGCTCGCCCTGAACCCGCAGCGTGCTGAGCGGAAGCCCAGCACCTGACCGGCTGGTGACGATCAAATGCAAGTGATGGCAACAATTCTCAAGCAGGTAAGCGAGAGCGTCCATGGTTTCGGCAGTGTCGACGCGATGCCAGTCCTCGATCACCAGCGCAAGCGTTTGTTTGTCGGAGTGCAGCCAATTGATCAACGCGTTGAGCACATACTGTTGCGTATCTTCCAACCGCCCCTCGAACTCTTGCTGGAGCGTG
The DNA here is from genome assembly GCF_003614435.1 of Mycobacterium paragordonae. Classification (NCBI taxonomy): domain Bacteria; kingdom Bacillati; phylum Actinomycetota; class Actinomycetes; order Mycobacteriales; family Mycobacteriaceae; genus Mycobacterium; species Mycobacterium paragordonae. Next base: position 180,537 of record NZ_CP025547.1, on the reverse strand, counting down.
TCTGCGAGGTCTGGCATGGCGCGCCGAATCGCCTCAATCAGGTGGGCGATAAACCAGACCGTGTTGTTGTCGTCGGTATCGACCGCCAACCAAGCCGTCTTCACGCCCTGCCCGGTGAGGGCTTCGGCCCACTGCGCGGCCAGGGTACTTTTGCCGTAGCCGGCGGGCGCGTGGATGAGGACCAACTTCGGCCTTCGGCCGGCGCCGAGTTGGTCGAGGATTCGGCCCCGTCGCACCGTCGGGCGATTGAAGGTCGGCGGTCGAAATCTGGTCGGCGCGCTCGGCGGATAGTTCGCTCGCCGGGCGGGGCCGGACCGGTCCGACCGTAGGCCGAGAGGCACCGAATGCCCGATCGGCCCCGACACCGAACTGTGCCGGGATGACTCATCGCCGTCGGTGGGCGGTGCCGGTAGTTCCAGCGGCAACTCGGCAATATTGAGCCCGACACGGCCACCGGCCGCGCGCAGCGCCTCGCCAAATGCTGCCGCGGAGCTGGGACGGCGTGCAGGATCGGTGTTCAACCCATGCTCTAACGTCGAGCAGATCGGGTCCGGCACTCCCTTCGTGCGGAGATCGGGGATCGGCCCGGCCATCACCCGACGGGCAAACGCAATGATGTTCTCGCCCGGCCGAAATGGAAATGGCGGTTCTCCACAAATCAACGCGAAGACCGTGGCCCCCAGGCTGTAGACGTCGGCGGCGATCGAGGCGGCGTGGCCCTCGAACAGCTCCGGCGCTACGTACGACGGAGATCCGACGAGCATGTTCGCGGCGGTCTCGCTGGCGCCCGTGATGCGCGCAATACCGAAATCGCTGAGTTGCGGCTCGCCGTAAGTGCTGAGCAAGACGTTGGAGGGCTTGATATCCCGATGAAGAACACCCGCGCGGTGAGCGGTTTCCACAGCGCCCGCAAGCCGCACCCCTACCGTCAGCGCCTCCCCGACCGCAAGCGGTCCATGACCCTTGATCCAGGAGTCCAGCGTGTTCCGACTGTGATAGGGCATCACGATGTACGGACGCCCGGTGAAGGTGAGGCCGCTGTGGAACACCGGCACGATGTTCGGGTGGCCCGAGACTCGTCCCATGGCCCGCTGCTCGAGCGCAAAGCGTTCCAAGTCAAGGTCGTCCTGATCGGAACTGAGGACCTTGATCGCGACGACGCGGTCGAGTGATGGCTCGTTGCAGCGATATACGACTCCGAACCCGCCGCGCCCCACCGGCTCCGCGTCGTGGTAGCCCTCCGCCTCCAGCTCGGCGACCACTCCGGTGGCGAGCCGGCGTTGCGTGTCGTCGGGGTTGGCCACGGCTATTTCGCCCACCCGCGTGCAGCGGGAAGCAGGCGGATCTGATCCGGTCGATGATCCGTCTGATCCATTGCCAACATTGCCATCACAGATGCCTTCGCAGCTGTTCACCTTACTACCGCCCGCCGGGCGACAGTGGCTTTATTGCGGCGGCATGCCTGGTGGCGGGTATACGCCTCGCAATATCCAGGGGAACCAGCTGATGGCGTATTCGACCTCGTCGGTGGCGTCATACTGTGGGCTGGGGTCGAGCGGAACATTTTCCGGCAGGACGACCACAGGCGCCGTCCCGGTTTGCTGTCCGACGGCTATGCTCTGGGCCGGCCTGCCTGACTGGCCGTAAACGGCCACCACGACGGCGCGATCGAGGCTGTTTTCCGACCACACCCCGATTTGGTTGTTAGCGCAATCGGACATGATCGCGAAATAGGCGGGGTTGTAATACCACTGGTTCATCAGCTCGACGCCGCTGATCGCCACAGCGGGATTGATGGCCACGGTTTCGGCCACTCGCCCCTGGTAGCCGGCCGCGCTGGCGCGGCTTTGCGCGGTCGATCCGTCAGAACCGATGTCCCCGTCGAGGTTTCGGTTGTTCAGCACATCGAGGGTGTGCCATTGGGCGGCCAGTTGCAGTTGCGGGTTGATCTTGACGTCGTTGGCGCAGCCGGCCTGATGTTGGACGGTGTAAACATTGGCGACCACGCCGTCGTTGAGCCGCTTGTTGTCGGCGTGCGCGGCGGGCATAACCGGGACCGTGCCGAGGGCCATAGCGAGCAACAGGGTCAGCTTTCGATGTGACATGTCGGTTTTCCTTCCATCAGCTCCGTCAGCCGCCGGCGCTGGCCGGTGGGCGGTAGTGCGCAGCCGAATTCCGCAACTGCCAGATCAGCGCAGGGCATAGCTCGTTGACCGCCTGACTGATCAGATACGAGGCCTGGTATTCGTCGGAGGTGTTGAAATCGGCCTTCACGTCACCCATCACCTGTGGATAGGTGCGGCCCTGAGATACCTTGTCGCAGATGCCATGTCCGTAGCTCAGGGCCTCATGGGCGTTGGCGAAGTGATACCCGGGGCGCACCGTCACGTTGACCAGGTAGGCCGTCACGTCGGCGCGAGCGTACGGGGCCGGCGCCAATGTAGCGACACCTGACATTACGAAACCCGTAAGGGACACAGCTGCCAACGAATGGCAAACGGTGCGGCGGTTTGGCGGTCGGCACTGGATCATCGTCGGCTCAGACTGGGTCGAATTTGGAGATCAGCCAACGGCCGCCGACCTTGTCCAGGGTGACCCGAACGCTGGATGCGGTGCTGGCGGGCGCGTCCTGGCCGACGACGACGGTCTGGTTCACGAACAACAGGACAACGGCGTGGTCGGCGGTTGCCGACGTCGATGTGGCAGCCGGGACGGTGGCCACAGCAGAAATCTGCTTCTGCTTTGCGCCCGGGATCACCACGTCGTGGGTCAGCGACGTGTAGGCCTGCAGAAACGTGCCAGTCAGTCGGCCCCGCGCCGCGTCAAGGTCTGTCTGCACCGTCTCGGGCCGGTAGGACAACAGGGCGATGGTGCCGTCGGTGGCGGCACGCACGGATTCCGCGCGAGCTACGGCGTCATCGCGAATCGACGCATCCTCGAACTTGAGAAATCCGACGGCCAGGGCCAGCAACAGCGCCACCCCGGGCAGCACCCCGTAAGCGATCGCCCGTGACCAGCTGATGCGACGCCACGTGCGCGGCGGCCGCCCGTCGTCGTCTGGCTTGTCTGCATCTACCGCGGCGTCGATCGCGTTGGTCTCGTCCGCAACGGTCTCCTCCGCAACGGCCTCATCTGAAACGGCCAACGTCTGCACTGACCCACCAGTTGTTTCGGCCTCCGAGTCGCCGCCCTTCTGGCTACCGGAGCGGCGTGACATGACCCGCCTCATTGCACGAACCCGACGTTAGAAACCTTGACCTGATCGCCGACCCTCTGGACGGAGATCCGCATCCGCCATCCCCGCGGCGCCGGGTCGGCTTCGCCCGCATTTGACGTCTGCACGGCAACTGCCACCAGCACCTGGGCGCCGTCGGCTGTCTCCGATTCCAGCCCGGCCTCCTTTATCGTGCCCACGGTGGTCGCCTTGGTTTGTTGGAGAACCTCGATAAACGGCTGCGACCGCTTGGCGAAGTCGTTGTAGAACTCCCCGGTCGCCCCATCCAGAATGCGGCGCACATCGGCGTCGGCGTGCTGCCAGTCGATGGTCGTCAAGTTCAACGCGCCCTGCCTGGCCACCTGCAGATACTGACTCCGCTGGGCCTGCACCTGGTGTGACTGGTGGAGCCGGAATCCCAACCATCCGGCCAGCGACGTCAATGCAACGACCGCGGTCAAACCGAACAGCGTTGCGCGCCGCTGCGCGGACATGGGCTGCCTGCTCCGGGCCACGGGCGCGCAATCGGCTTCATCTTCAGCGGGCTCGCGTGGGCTGTCCTCGACGTCGACGCTGTCCTCGACGTCGACGCTGACGTCGCCGTCCAAGGGCAGTTCGGGATCAATCACCACGGTCATACCGTCCTCCGTCCATCGTGCGTCCTGCGTCTGTTTGTCTGCGTCTGTTGGTAGTTGCCATCAGGGCCCCTGCGGTGGCAGCAGCATCGATTGCCATGTCTTGTCCTGGGGCGCGGTTTGGGCCAGGTCGGACTGGGTGTACTGATGCCCGTCGGGTCCGATGTAGGTGCCGGTAGCCGGGTCGTACTGGGCGGCGGCAATCGGGGGTGGTGCCGGACCGGTTGCAGCCGCAGCCCCGCCCGGCGGTGCAGGCGATCCGGGTGGCAGCTGCGGGATGCCCTGACCCGAGAGGGTGGCGTTGGGGTCGCCTTTCCAGTTCCAGCCGTCGTTGAGCGGGACGTACTGTTCGTTGCTTTCGCACAGCTTGACGGTCGGTGCCCGCTTACCGGGCACGGTTTCACAGGGTGCGTTGCGGGCACCGCGCACGTTGAGAGGCGAGTCCTGCGGAACCCTGCAATACAGGTCGCCCGGGGCTCGCTGCGGGTAGTCCTCGTAGGTGGGGACCCGCTGCTGCTGGGCCGGCAAAAATCCGGTAGTGCACGGCGGGGGCAGGTTGAGGTTGAGGTTGAAGCTCAGGTACTGGCCGTGGTACGGCTGCTTGGTGTTGACGTTGGCGAGGATGCCGGCCTGTTCGGCGGCGATGGACTCGGGGAATATGACCAGCAGCTGTTCCAAGTCGTTTTGATAAGTGACCGCGACCTGTCCGACGCTGACGAGATTGGCCAGCAGGATGGGCAAGGTGGGTTGCACCCGCTCGAACAGTTGACGCAGTTCCCCGAATGCCGGGCCGCCCTGGTCAATGGTGCCCGCGACCGCCGCGTCGTGGGTCTGTAATTCCGAGGTCACGGTGGCCAGGTGTGCTGCCCACCCGGCAATCGCATCCGACGTGTGGGTCTGTGAGTCGAGCACCGGCTGCGCTTGGTCGATCAGCGCGACCAGCGGGTCGAGATTCTTGCGTGCGTCGATCGCCAGGTTGGACGAGCCCATGATCAGGCGGGAAAGTTCGGGGCCAAGCCCACCCACCGCGGTGTACGACTCGTTGATGACGGTCTGCAGGTTGTCGTGAGGTATTGCCTGCAAAGCGGTATTGGCGGCACTGAGCAGGGCGTTGATGTTAGGCGGCACGGAGGTGTCGGACCGCCGGATCACGTCGCCGTCTTTCAGCGGCGGCGAGGTGCCGTTGCGGGGCAACAACTCGATGTAGGTTTCGCCGACCGCGGATTGGCTGTGCACCTCGGCTTTGAGATCCGACGGGATGTCGATGCCGGATTTCAGGGACAGCACCGCCTCGACGCCATTGTCGGTCAGACCCACGGACTGCACCCGGCCCACTTCCGAGCCGCGATAGGTGACATTGCCGGTGCTGTACAGCCCGGCGGCTTCCGGCAACTCCACCTTCACGGTGTAGCGGCCGACGCCGACCAGCATGGCCGGCAGTTTCACGAAGTGCAGGGCCATCACCGCCATCGCGACCAGCGCGATCACGCTGAAGAGGGCCAGCTGTATTTTGACGCGTCGGTGTAGCATCTACGACCCCTGGTCCCAGTGGTACGGGATGGTCAGCGGATTACCCGGGGTGTTCCGGAACCCGGCCGTGCACGGACTGGGGTACTGGCCGATAGTGCGTCCCCACTGCAGCTCCAGCTCGGTCAGATGGCACTCCCACCGGGTGCCGGTGAATAGTCCCTGGTCGATTCGGCTGAGCGTGAGGTCGATGATCCCCGTCAGGTTGGCGTAATCGCCCCGTTGAAAATTCTGGAAGGTTTCGTTCGGAAACGGGAAGGTGGCAAGCAGGCTTAATGCGCGTGTCATGCTCGGACCGGCGTTGGCGAGCGACTCAAGTACGGGCCCCAACTCTTTCAGTTCCTTGACCAGGTTCGCTTTGGTCCTGTTGACCGAATCGACGGTCAGGGCGCTGAATTTGCTCAGCCGGTCGGCTGCCTCTACCAGGTTGTCCCGCTCGCTGTTGAGCACTGCGAGCGCCTCAGGGACTGTCGTCAGGGCTCGATCCAGGACAGGTTGCTGTTCGGCGAACTTTCCGGCCAGGCGGTTCAAGCTGTCGGTGGCCGCGATGATGTCACCGGACTGGTCGTTGAGGTATGCGGTGAATTTGTCGAGTTGCCCGATCAGGCTCCGCAGATCTTGCTCGCGGCCCCGGAACGCGGTGCTGAACGCCTCGGTGATGTCCTGGATCTGGCCCAGTCCACCGCCGTTGAGCACCAACGACAGCGCCGCCAGCGTCTGTTCGGTATTCGGGTAGGCGCCGGCGCGGGACAGCGGGATGAGTGAGCCCTCACGCAGCTTGCCTTGCGGCGCTTCGCCCGCCGGTGGTCCCAGCTCAATGTGGTAGGAGCCCAGCAGGCTGGTCGTGCCGATTTTGGCGGTTGCGTTGGCGGGCAGGGCGACGTCACCGTTGAGCCGCATGGTCACCAATGCGTGCCAGCCCTGGCGCTCGATTTTCGTCACGTGCCCAACCGTCACGTCGGCGACGCGAACCCGGGAGTTGGGTTGGATGTTGTTGACTTCGGGCATCTGCGCCTGGATCGCGAAGGATCCCGGGCCGTCACCCTGCGTGCCGGGCAGCGACAGCGAGTTCAGGCCGTGCCAGCCGCAGCCGCACGTACCGGCTACGGCAACGATCGTCACCAGGAGCATCACCCGGCTCGCCGCGGCGCGGCGCCAGCGGCTGAACCTCATGAGCCACCTCCCGGGGGGATCATCATGCCGCGCAGGCCGGCCGCGGGGTCGGTTGCCGACGGTGCGGGAGCGGGCGGGCCGGCAGCCGGTGCTTCGGCGGGCAATGGCGGGGACGCGGCGGCGGGTTGGCCAGGTGGCGTCGCGTTCGCGGCCGGCGGCACAAAATCGGGCCGCATCCAGTCCTCGCTGTAGGTGACCTCGTTGGGCCTGGCCTGTGCACCGACGAACAAGTTCTCTCCTAGCGGGGGGAAGTTGTATTGGCGGTTCTTGAAGATTGGCGCCATGTACTGCGCGCAGAGTTTCGCCGCTTGCTCACCGCCCAACCGGGAGGCTGCTTGCACGGATCCGCACAGGAACTCGATCGGGTTGGCCATGTTGTTGCCCGCCAGTGCGCCGGTCAGCGCACCGTTGGCCGGTTCGTAGATGTTGTTGAAGTCCTGCAACACCGTCGGCCCGATGTGCAGCGTCTGCTTGATGTCGTCGAGGCTCGCCACCAGCGCCTGGGTGATCGACGTCAGTTTGTCTGACGCGGTGCCCACCGCCTCCCGGTTGTCGGCGGCGAAACTCTGCACGTCGGCTACCACCCCGTTGAGGTCTTCGAACGCCTGGCCGACCTTGTTGGGGTCGTCGGCCAGCACCGAGGACACCGCCGCCAGGTTGTGGTTGAGCTGCTCGAGCAGATCTGCGCTGTCGTGCAGGGCCGTAACCAGTGTCGACAGATCTCTGAAGGTGGCGAAGATGTCTTTGCTGTGGTCTCCGAGCGCGGACACTGCCTGCGACAGTTTGATGATCGTGTCGCGAATTGTGGAGCCCTGACCGCGCAGGTTGTCGGCTGCGGTGTTGATGAGCGAACCCAACGTGCTGACCCCACCGGGCTGGGTGGGCTTCAGCAATTCGGTCAGCCGCTGCAGTTGCGCCCGCAAGTCATCCCACTCCACCGGCACCGCGGTGCGGTCAGCAGGGATGACCGCGCCGTCCTTCATGGTGGGCCCGCCACTGTAGGGCGGCGTCAGCTGGATAGCCCGGCCGGTGACCAGCTGCGGCGACAGAATCGCGGCCTTGGCATCGGCCGGCACCTTGTACTTGCGATCGAACCAGAACGAAATCTTGGCCCGCAGCGGCTGCGGTTCGATCTTGACGACCTTGCCCACCGGCACGCCGCGGATGCGCACGTCGTCACCGACAAACAAGCCGTTGCTGTTGTCGAAGTAGCCGACCACGAGTGTCCGGGCGGCCTGATCGCCGGCCCGCATCGCGACGACCACCCCGGCCACGAGAACCAGGACAAGTGTGGTCGCCAGCACGGCGCGGGCCCGACGCAGCCTCGTCATCACGGTTGACCTCCTGGCCGGGACGGTCCTGGGCCCACTTCTACGACGGTCGGCGCGGATGTCGGTTCGGGTCGGGACTGAAGGCTCGAAGGCGGTTGAGCGGGCGGTCCGGGCGGCGGGCCGCCGGGTGGCGGGGCCGGCGGGGGTTCCCGATACGGGTAACAGCCGGGGCCGGGCAACGCCGCACCGGGCATACCGCACTGGTGATCCTGCGGGTTGCCGGTGATCGCGTCTGGCAAATTCAACCGCGGCTCGCCACCCTGGCCGGTCCGCGGGTACGGCATCGGCAACGCCGGGGTCCCGGGCTGGCCTGTTGGCGGGTCGGTCAGCTGCGACGGCAGCAACGTGGCCGGGTCCAGTCCCAGGTCGGAGAAGGCGGCACCGATGAACGGCTGGACGAACTGACCCGGAAGCAGATTCACCACGTACGCCTTGAAGAAGGGACCGGATGAAACCGATTCACCAAGCGACATCACATACGTGTTGATCAGTGGGATGGCCTGCTGAATGCGTTCCTTGCGTTGGTCGACAATCGCCAGCACCCCGTTGAGCTTGTCCAGCGCCGGCCGCAGTTCCTGTCGGTTCTCGGCAATGAACCCTTGCAGTTGCCGCGACACCGCCGACATATTCGTCCAGATCTGACTCAGGGCCGCGCTTTGTGTCCGCAGCTGTGCCAGCAGCGCATTCGTGTCCCGCACCAGGCCGACGATCTGATCAGTGCGCTTGGCCAGCACCCCCGTCGCCTTGGCGGCGTTGCTGAGCAGATTGCGAAGTTGCGCGTCGCGCTCGTCGAGTGTTTGCGCAAACCGCGCCACCCCCTGCAACGCGTTCCTGAGGTCTGGCGGGGTGTTGGCAAAGGTTTGCGCCAGTGTGCTGAGCGACCCGGAAAGCTGTTCGGTGTTGAGCCCGCTGATCGTGGCGGCCAGGTCGCCAAGGGCCTCGGGTAGCTGGTAGGGCGAGACGGTCCGCTCGATTGGGATGGGGCCATTCAGCCTGCCGTCGCCGCGGGGTAGGACGTCGAGAATCTTGCCGCCCAAGAGGCCTTTGCCTTTGATCGCCACCTCGGTGCGGTCCCCGAGACGGATGTCCTTGCCGACTTTGAATTTGACCAGCACGCCCGGCCCGTCGAGTTCGATGCTCGCGACCTTCCCCACCGGATATCCGGAAACTTCGACAGCGTTGCCGGTTCGCAAGCCGCCCGCGTCGGCGAAATAGGCGGAGACGTCGGTGCCCTGGTTGAAGAAGGGCAGCTTCTGGTATTGCAGCGCGGCCGTCACGATCCCGGCGACGGCCAGGATGCCGACGGTGCCGAGGACCATCGGGCTGCGCTCGGAGAAGGATTTCATTTCGGCGCGCACCGTCCCGTGCTCTGACCGGCCACCTTGATGTACACCGGCTGGCCCCCTTTGCCGTTGACTTTGAGTACGACATCGCAGAAGTAGAAGGCGAAGTAGTCGCCGTAGACGCCCTGCCGGACCAGCGCCTGGTATTTGTCCGGCAACGTGTTGAGCAGATTGTCGAGGTAGTCGTGGTCGGCTAACGCGATGGTCGAAACCCGATCGGTCTCGTGAACCACCTTCCGGAACGGCTCACGGGACTGGGCCAGCAAGTCGGCGACCGATCCTGCGGCGGCGTTGGTGTAGGCCACCGCGTTGGAAATGTCGGTCTTGCGTTCTGCCAGCCCGTGAACCAACTGCGACAGCGAAATAACCGCTTTGTCCAGCCGGTCGTTCTGGCCGCCCAGCGAACCGAGCACCACGTTGAGGTTGGTGATGACCTGCCCGATCAGCTGATCTCGGTCGGCCAGGGTATTGGTCACCGCCGCCGCCTGATTCAGGAACGACGCGATCGTGGGGCCCTGCCCTTGAAACGCCTGCAGCAACTGTCCGCTCAGCGCATTCACCTGTTCGGGGTTCAGCGCACGAAACAGCGGGCGGAATCCACCGATCAGCGCATCCAGATCCAGCGCCGGCTGGGTGCGGTCCACCGGAATGGTCTGACCGGGACTCAATATCTTGAGTCCCCCGCTGCCCTCCTGGAGCGCCAGGTATCGGTCGCCGAACAAGTTGTCGTACTGGATCACTGCCCGGGTTCCCTCCGTGAGGGTCACCGAGTCGTCGGCGGTGAACTCGACCCGCACCGTCGCGTCGGGGTTGACGGAGATGGCCTTTACTTTGCCTACCTCAACCCCGGCGATGCGGACCAGCTTGCCCACCCTCAGATTGGACACGTTGGTGAACTCGGCGTAGTAGGTCTTACCCTCGCCGAATCGGACCTGCCCGAAGATGGCTACCAGCAAGAACGCGGCCAGCAGGCATGCCGTCAGGAATGCGCCGAGGCGCACGATGACGCCTTTCAGGTTCTCCTGCATAGCTTCTTCTCCTGCCTGTATCGAGGGTCAACGGTCACGGTGGCGGCGGTCCCGTTTCCGCTGGGGGCGGGCCGGGCTGCGGTGGTGGCGCCGGGGGTATCCCTGGCCACAGCGGCACTCCACCCGGCCCGTACAGCGTGGCGTTGTACGGCGGCGCGCCGTTGCCGTACGGCTCCGGCCCCACTGCCGGCCCGGGGATACACGGACGCACGGAGGGCGGCTTGGGCTCGGCACGGGTCACCGGGAAGTAGTCGGCCCAACAGGGATGCCCGATGCCGGGGTTGGGCCGGATATCGAGCCCGGTTCCCCAACCGGTGTTGGTGATCAGCTGGCGCACCGGGAAGTTCTTGGAGGCATCCGGCAGCGACCCGCACCCGGGCTGTCCGCCGGGTCCGCCCTTGGCGGCGTTGAGCGGCAGGTTGTCCGGATAGACGTAGGGGTCGTTGCCCAGCAGCAGAGCGACGTCGAGTTGAAGAGTGCGGCCGTCGCCGCCCCACGCCGCGTAGCCCCCGTTGTCCAGATACCACTTGGCGCCCTGCAGAAAGCAGGTGTACTCCGGGCTGTACTTGAGAAGCAGGTTCGTCGTCGGCTCGAGAATGTTGACTGCCCCGACGAGATTGTCCCTGCTGGTACCGAGCAAGTTGGTCCCGGCGTTTGCGAAGCCAATGACGTTGAGCAGCAATGAGTCCAGCGCTTTCGAATGATCCACCACGGTGGTGCTGGTGGTGCTGGCGGCATTCAGAACCGTCAAGATGTCCCGGGCGGCCGCGTCATAGGTGTCGTTGAAGTTTTTGAAGGAGCGCCAGTCTTGGCGGATGGTGTCGCTGCGCGCGTTGAGTGCCTGCAACACCTGATTGAGGTCGGTAGTCGCCTCGCCCATCCGTTCGCCTTGGCCGCGTACGCCGTCGGCCACTGCGGTCAGCACTGCGTTCAGCTTCACCGGATCGATCATGTTGAGCAGGTCGACGACATTGCCAAAAACCGTATTGACCTCTGTGTTGACATTCTTCGAGTGCAGCACCGCGCCCGCGGTCAACCGAGCACGACTCGGGTTCTCCGGATACACCAGCTCGACGAACTTGGCGCCGAACGCGGTCGTGGAACTGATCTGTGCCTGCACGTTGGCCGGGATGTAGCGGATCTGATCGGGGTCGATCTCCAGGCTCAAGCTGGCCATGTTCTGGCCCTCGCCGATGTTGCCGACCCGGCCGACCTGGACGCCACGCAACTCGACCTTGGCGCCGGTCTCCATCACCAGCCCGGCTCGATCTGACGTAAGGGTCACCGGCACAAATGATCTGAACGTGCCGGCAAAGGACGTCGTGGTCACCAAAAGGAAGACACCGATGGCCCCGAACAGGATCACCGTCCACCAGGCGGAGCGGATGCGGTGTTGGCCTGCCCTGGGTTTCATAGTGTCAGCCCGCCAGGTGGAAGTTGCCGGACTGCCCGTAGACGGCAAGCGTGATCATCACGATCTCTACTGCCGCGACCACCATCGAGGTACGCACGGCCCGGCCTACGGCCTCACCAACGCCGGCGGGCCCACCACTCGCCGTATAGCCGTAAAAGGTGTGCACCAGCATCACCACGATCGTGATCGCCACCACCTGGAAGAACGACCAGATGATGTCGCGGGGACTGAGGAACGTGTTGAAGTAATGGTCGTAGACACCGGTGCCCTGACCGTAGATGGCGGTGGTGCCGGCGCGGGAGGCCAGAAAGGCCATCATGATTGCCACGCAGTACAGCGGGATCACCACGACGACCCCGGCAACGACCCGGGTGGACGCCAGGTAGCTGACGCTGCGGATACCGATCACCTCGAGCGCATCGATCTCCTCGTTGATCCGCATCGCGCCCATCTGAGCGGTGGCGCCGGCACCGATGGTCGCCGACAATGCGACGGACGCGGTTCCGGGCACAATGAGCCGGACGTTGAAGTAGGCCGACGCGAATCCGGTGAGGGCTTCGATACCGACGGACGCCAACTGGTTGTAACCCTGTACCGCCACCAAGGCGCCGGTGGTCATGGTCAGGAAGCCGACGATCACGACGGTCCCCCCGATCATCGCCAGCGCCGCAGCACCCAAGCCCAATTGCGCGATCAGGCGCAGCAACTCGGTCCGGTAATTGATGACAGCATCGGGAATCGCCCCGAGTGTCGTGACATAGAACCGTGTCTGCGTTCCGACCCGGTTCCACTCGCTCTGCACGCCGTCTAACGTGCGCTGCAGCCGCGGATGGAGCCTGCTCGGAAGGGCACTCGGAACGGTCTCTGTCATATGTCCACCTCACGACACCGTGAACTGGATACCGACGGCGGTCACGATGACGTTGATGGCGAACAACACCATGAAGGTGAACACCACGGTCTCGTTGACGGCGTTGCCGACACCGGCCGGACCACCGCCGACCGAGATGCCCATGTAGCAGGCGATCAGGCCTGCCGCCATCCCGAACAGCATCGCCTTGACCAGCGAGACGAGGACGTCGGCTAGGCCGGTGAGCGTGGTCAGCCCGGTAACGAACGCACCCGCCGAGACGTGCTGGGCGTATACGGTGAAAAAGAACGCGCCGCTGAGACCCACCACAGTTACCGCCGATTCCAGCGCTAAAGCCACCGTTGTGGCCGCCAGGACACGCGGGACCACCAGCCTATGGATGGGATTGATGCCCAGCACCCGCATGGCGTCGAGTTCCTCGCGGATCGTGCGCGCACCCAGATCGGCGCACATCGCGGTGGAACCCGCGCCAGAGACCACCAGCACGGTGACGATCGGGGCGATCTGGTTCACAGTGCCGATTGCCGCGCCCGTTCCGGAGAAGTCTCCGGCACCGATTTCGGTCAGCAGAATGTTAAAGATGAACGTCAAGATGACCGAGTACGGGAGCGTCATCATCAACGCCGGCACCATGGACACCCGGGCCACGAACCAACTCTGAAGAAGGTATTCGCGCCAGGCGAACGGTGGCTTGAACGTCAACACCAAGGTGTCCAGAGACATCGCGAAGAAACCGCCGATCGCGCGGATCGGTTTGGTAGCCGCATACGTCGTCAGCACGGGTGCTCCCGCGACACGGGCAAGACGCGTGCGTCCCGCCGGTTAGGTCGTGGGCGCTCGCGAGGTAGGTCTGCCGGCGCCATGGCGGGAACGCTATCTAGGCGATCGGCACGGTGACTGCTCCACCAAGAGGGATAAGGAGTCCCTCGTCGGAGTCATTTCCAGTAACCGCGTGTGGGTTTGCTGACCACATGCGAGGCCATGCGGCGGACGGCGACTCAACAAGGCTGCATTACCCGTCGCGATATTCATGCACTGAATCGCTTGGTGTGTAGTTGTTTTCACGTGCGCGTAGGTCTACGCGCCGGATCTTGCCGGAGATGGTCTACTGGGTCGAACCAGTCGAGCGCCCAATCGAATTGGGCTCCGACGTCCGGCCAGTGGAAGGCCGCTATCGCAGCGTCGTAGTCGTCGCGGTGTCGCACCACGATTTCGCGGGCAGCGCGGTAGGCTTCTCGGCCGGTTGTTCGATCCATCGGTCCGGACTCCCTCACAATGGTTCATCTGGGGGTTCATCTGGGAAACTTGCAGTGGCCGCGCCATTTCAGGGCGGCGGCGATTTTAAAGGAGGCTGCGTGCAACGTCGCGAGCCTGCGCTGCGGTCCTCTCGAGCCGAACGCGTCGCAGCCGATCTCGAACACGAGATCCTCAGTGCCCGCCTTCCCGTCGGCGCCCACCTTGGGCGACGCTCGGAGATCATGGACCGGTTCGGCATCAGCCCGACGGTGATGAACGAGACGCTGCGCATCCTGCGTGATCGCGACCTGGTGACGGTCCGGCCAGGACCGGGCGGCGGGATCACGGTCGCCAGCGCGCCACCACAGGTCCGGGTCGGGGCGCTGGATCTGTGGTTTCAGTCGTCCACCCCGCACCCCTTGGACCTGTTCGAAGCCCGGCTGTATCTCGAGTTCGGCCTCACCAAGGCGGCGTTCGAGCGGGCGACCAGCGACGATATCGCCGCGATGCGTTCGGCGATGGCCACCATGCGGGCCAGCGCCGATGCCGCGCAGTTCTTCGACGCCGTACTGGCGTTTCACCGCGTGGTCGCCGCCGCTGCCCATATCCCCGTCCTGGAGGGGATGCACCAGCTCATCGTGACCAGCATCAAGGCTGTGCTGACCGGCGTGGTGTTCGTCCCCCACCACGAACCGCTGCTGGCCAGCAGCCTGGGCGTCCACGATGACATTGTGGCCGCCATCGCGCTGCATGATCAGGCGTCGTTCGTGGACGCCATCAACCGGCACGATCAGGACCTGATCCGGGCCGACGACCCGGACCGCACACCCGTCACCCCGCAGCGGCCTTGACCAAACGTCGCTGATAGCGGACTCACCGCTGGCTTTCGCGGTGTCCTGAGCCCTGCGTGCATGCAGGTACTTCTACCGTCGCGCCCTGTGACGCACAGCATTATGCATATATGTCTTGAATTATGTATGCATAATAGATAGGGTGGTGACACTCACCGCTAGCCCTCTGGTACGGAGTCACGACCATCGACGCTCATCGATTCCCTGACACCGGGCTCGTCGATGTCCACACCCATGCCATCGACGACCACCTACCGGATCTGAGCCAGGCCTATCCGCATGACCGGTGGCCCAGCATCGAGCGCATCAATGACACCGAAGCACAGCTGATGTTCGGTGGGGCCCCCTATCGCCAGATCGACAACCGGTGCTGGTCCGCACAGGCCCGGATCGCCGACATGGACCGTCACGGCGTTGGGATGCAAGTGCTTTCGCCGATTCCAGTAACGTTCTGCTATCAGGCGTCGGCGGCCGGCGCGGCCGAACTCGCGGCGGCTCAGAACGACTTCTTGGGGCGCGTCTTACAACAACACCCCACTCGCTTCGCCGCGCTCGGCGCCGTCGCCCTCCAGGACCCCGACCGGGCCGTTGACGAAATGCGCCGGTTCATGCGCCAACCGGGCTTCCTCGGCGTCGAGATCGGCACCCGGGTCGGCGACGTCGAGCTGGCCGATGAGAGCCTCGACCGGTTCTTCGCGGTCGCCCATGAACTCGGCGCCCTGGTGTTCGTTCATCCCAGCGACCAGGACCTGTCGTCCCGATTGACCGGACTCGGCCTGGGGTTTGGCGTCGGGATGCCCATGGAGACGGCGATGGCCGCGGCCGCACTGATCACCGGTGACGCACTGTCGCGGCGGCCCGCGGTGCGAATCTGCCTCGCGCACGGCGGGGGCGCGCTACCGGCCCTGATCGGCCGGCTCGACAAGGGGGCCATGATCGCCGGCCTGCCCTGCCGGCCAAGTCGGCTTGCATCCCAATTATGGTGCGACTCTTTGACTTACAACCACCTGGCGCTGCAACAGGCCATCGAGGTCTTCGGCCGCGGTCATGTGGTGTTCGGATCCGACTATCCCTTCCCGGCGATGCCCGAGCCGATCGACGACATCGTGGCCCACCTGCCCGCGGACCTGCGTCGCGGGATCTGCCGCACCAATCTGGAGGAAAACTATGCCGCAATTCTTGGGTCTGGGCCTGACCCACTATCCGCTGCTGGCCGGCACGGATGAGCACATGGCCTCCCTATTGCGCTGGACGCTGGCCGACCCAGACATTCCAGCCGAGGTGAAAGATCCGGCCAATTGGCCGGCGTCGATGCGCGCCGAGTGGGGCGCGGACCGCGGTGTAGCTGCGGCCGCCCATCATCGAAAGCTGTTGGTGGAGAATCTTGCCCGCTGCCGCGAAGCGCTGGACGAGTTTCAACCCGACGTGCTGGTGGTGTGGGGTGACGACCAGTATGAGAACTTCCGCGAAGAGGTCATTCCGCCGTTCTGCGTGCTGGCCTACGGCGACGTCGAGGTGGACCAGTTCGAGGTGATGACCAAGCGGGGCAGCCCCAACGCGTGGGGCCTGCCCGACGACACGACTATGACGTTGCACGGCGACGCCGATGGCGCCCGGCGGCTCGCCGACCAGTTGCTCCAACGCGGCTTCGACGTGGCGTACTCATATCAGAAACGGGTGAATTCGCCGTTCCCGCACGCCATCGCCAACACCCAGCTGTTCCTGGACTATCCGCACGCCGGGCGTGAGTTCCCCTACCGGATGATTCCGATCACCGTGAACTGCTATGGCCAGCATGCGATCGCGCGGCGCGGCGGGCTGGCGCGGTTCGCCGAGATCGCCACGGAGAGACTGGATCCGGTCGGCCCGTCCCCCGCGCGATGCTTCGCGCTGGGCCGAGCCGTGGCGCAGTCGTTCGCCGGCACCGACCTTCGGGTTGCTCTGGTCGCCTCGTCGAGTTGGTCACACGCTTTCCTCGCCGACAAGACCTGGCACATCGCCCCGGACACTGAGGCGGATCTGCGGCTCTACGAACTTTTCGCCGCGGGTGACTGGGCCAAGTGGAACGAAACCACTACCGCCGAAATCGTCGATGCAGGACAGCACGAAATTCTGAATTGGTTCTGCCTGACCGGCGCCGCCGATGAACTCGGCCTCGAGCTTGCGTGGTCGGAGCTCGTCACCACGGATGTCTTCAACTCCAACAAATGTTTTGCCGTGTTCCAGGAAGGGAGTCACCGATGACGACGGCGACAGTATCGGCGCACACGATAGATGCCGGAGGCATCGAAACCAGCTATCTCGAGGCGGGTGCCGGCGAACCCGTCGTCATGCTGCACGGTTCGGGTCCCGGGGTGTCGGCAACGGCCAACTGGCAGCACAACATTGGCGCGTTGTCGCAGCGGTTCCGGGTGCTCGCTCCCGACATCGTCGGGTTCGGTGCCACCGAGCGGCCCGATGACGTCGTCTATTCGCTGCGCAACTGGACCGACCATGTCTGGGCGTTCCTGGATGCGCACGGCATCGAGAAGACCGCGATTGTCGGCAATTCGCTGGGCGGTCGCATCGCGCTTCAGATGGCCACCGACCGGCCGGACCGGATCTCCCGCATGGTGCTGATGGGCGCGCCCGGTGTCGGAATGACGCTCACCGGCGGTCTTGCCGCACTGCGTGCCTACCAACCGTCGCATGAAGCGATGCGCGATCTACTGCGCAACTACTTCGCCGTCGATCCGGCGATGATCACCGACGAGCTGGTCGCGATCCGGTATGAGGCCAGCATTGCCGACGGCGCCTACGAGGCATACCGCGCTATGTTCTTCGATCCGCGGCACTCCGGATCCGAACTCGGGATCACCGAGGAAGAGGTGCGTGCCATCGCCACACCGGCACTACTGGTGCACGGCCGAGAGGACCAGGTGGTCCCGATGCAGGTCTCGGTCACGATGCTGGGTCTGTTGCCCAACGCCGATCTGCATGTGTTCAGCGCCTGCGGACATTGGACCCAGATCGAGCGTGCCGACGAGTTCTCCGCGCTGGTCTCCGACTATCTGGCCCGGTCATGAGCACCGGAATCCAGGCCCGGCTCGGCCAGCGGGCAGAAGCAGCCGATGTCGCCGCGCAGCTGCCGATGGTCGACGATGATGTTGCGGCCCATCGGTTCCGGGTGCACCGCACAACGATGACCTCGCCCCGGGTCCACCAGGCCGAGATCGAACGGATCTTCGCCACATCGTGGCTATATGTGGGGCACGAGTCAGAAATCCCCAATCCTGGTGACTTCGTCCGGCGCCCGGTTGGCGGGCGGCCGCTGTTCATGGTCCGCGGGGTGAAGACCGGCAACGTCAACGTGTTCCACAACACCTGCACCCACCGCGGCGCCCTGGTCTGCCGGCAGGAGTCCGGCAATTCCAAAGTCTTCCAGTGCTTCTACCACGCCTGGACCTTCGACACCGAAGGAAATCTGAAGGGCGTGCCCGGCCGCGACGCGTACACCGGGGGCGTGAACTTCGACGAGTTGGGGTTGCAGCGGGTGGCGCGGGCGGAGTCCTACCGGGGATTCGTGTTCGCCAGCTTCGACCCCGGCATCGTCGACCTCGAGACGTATCTCGCCGGTGCCAAGGACTACATCGATCTCGTGGTCGACGGTTGCGGCGGGTCAGCCGAAATTGTCCGCGGCACCAACCAGTACAGCTTCAACGCCAACTGGAAGCTGTTGGTGGAGAACAGCATCGACGGCTACCACGCGGAGTCCACGCACGACACCTACTTCAAGTACCTGGTGTCGATCGGCACCGACCTGCGCGGGGGAGTCAGCGGCCGGGCCATCGATCTGGGCAACGGGCACGCCGTCATCGAGTACAGCTCACCGTGGGGCCGCCCGGTCGCCAAGTGGGAGCCGCTGTTCGGGGAGGACGCCCGCGTCGAAATCGACCGGCTAAGAGCAGATCTGGTCGCCCGCCACGGCGAGGAGCGGGCACACACGATGGCCGAGGTGAACCGCAACATGTTGATCTACCCGAACCTGATCATCAACGACATCATGGCGGTGACGGTGCGCACCTTCTATCCGCCCGCGCCCGACGTGGTCGACGTCACCGCCTGGGAACTGGCGCCCGCCAACGAGGCGCCTTCCCTGCGCGAGCGGCGACTGGACAGCTTTCTGACGTTTCTGGGGCCGGGCGGCTTCGCGACTCCCGACGACCTGGAGGCGCTGGAGTCGTGCCAGCAGGGCTTCGTCAGCGGCGGGGTGGAATGGAACGACATCTCCCGCGGCATGGGTCGCTCGCCGCTGGCCAACGACGAGGAGCAGATGCGTGCATTCTGGCGGCGCTGGCAACACCAGATGGGCGCCGCGGCGGACCTGGCGGGTGCCCAATGACCACGACAGTGCCGGACCAGCAGGCGATCTCGAGGGAGCAGGTCGAGGACTTCCTTTACGCGGAAGCGGCCCTGCTGGACGCATGGCGACTCGACGAATGGCTGCTGCTGGTCGATGAAGACGTCAAATACGAGGTGCCCTGCAACGACGCGGTCGACGGCGACCCGGCACACGACCTGTTGCTCGTCGACGACAACTACACCCGGCTGGCGAACAGAGTCGAACGGCTCAACAGCCGACGCGCCCACCGCGAGTACCCACATTCCCGCACCAATCACCAGGTGTTCAACGTGCGGGTGGAAGACGGTTCAGGGGACGACATCTCGGTGACCGCGTCGTTCACGGTATGGCGATTCAGGGCAGGGCGGTCGAATTGCTACGTCGGCCGGTACCGCTACCGACTGCGCCGAAGTGACCGCGGTTTCCGGATCGCCGCCAAGAGGGTGGAACTGGATATGACCGACCTACGTTCCGTCGGCGACGTGGCGATCATCCTGTGAGCGGCGCACTGGGCGGGCGGACCGCGCTCGTCACCGGCGCCGCATCGGGTATCGGCCTGGCTATCGCCGCGCGATTAATCCAGGATGGCGCCGCGGTTTTCGCGGCGACCCGCACCAAGGAGGACCTGGAACGCGTGTATGAGCACGCGGCCATCGCCGGCGGCTTCGTCGCTGAACTCCACCAGCCAGGTGCGGCCGACGACCTGGTGGCCACGGCTATCGAGACGCTCGGCCATGTCGATGTTCTGGTCAACAACGCCGGCGGCGGCGTGATCCTGCCGACGCTCGAGCACACCGAGGAGACGCTGCGCTCCACCGTCGACAACAACCTGTGGACGACAATCTATTGCGTGCGGGCGATGTTGCCGCACATGATATCTCGCGGCCATGGCCGCATCATCAACATCGGCGCGGACTCGGTGCGTACCGGACTGATGGATCACGCGATGTACAACGCCGCAAAAGGTGGTGTGCACGCCATGTTGCCGGGCTGGCACTTGAGTTTGCCGCAGTCGGTATCACGGCGAACACGGTGGCGCCGTGCTACGTCCGCACACCCGAATTGGCGAAGTTGCTCGAATCCGGCCAAGCGCCAACGCGTCTGGAACGGATCGTCGAAGAGGGAACCGCGATCGTACCGCTCGGACGCCCGGGTGACCCGGCGGAGGTGGCGGCGGCTGTGGCCTTTCTCGCCGGCGAGGACAGCCGGTTCATCACCGGGCAGACGATTTACGTCAATGGCGGCAGCAGCATGGGCTGACGCCCACCTTCGAAGGAGCCAAATGACTCTCACCACAACTGCTCTGCTTGACGCCGCGGACCGATTGATCGCCGCCGCCGCCGCACCGCGACAATGTGACCCGGTGCGTGACATCCTGGGTGACGACGACATTGCGGCGGCATATGCCGTGCAGCGCCTGCTCACCGAGGACTCGCTGAAAAGGGGTCGCTGGATCGTCGGCCACAAGATCGGTCTGACGTCACCGGCGGTGCAGCAGCAGTTGGGCGTCGACCAACCCGATTCCGGGGTGCTGTTCGCCGACATGCAGGTGGCGACCGGCGCCACCATCGCGACCGGCAAGCTATTGCAGCCCAAGGTCGAGGCCGAAATCGCGTTCGTCCTGGCCGACGATCTCGACGGCGACCTCTCGGAGTCGCGGATCAGAGCCGCCGCGGGAGTCGCGGTTCCTGCGATCGAGATCGTCGACTCACGAGTACGCGACTGGTCGATCAGCATCGTCGACACCATCGCCGACAACGGCTCGTCGGCGCTGTTCGTGCTGGGGTCGGCGGCCGTTGCCGCAGCCGACCTCGACTTCGTTTTGCGGACAATGCAAATGACCCAGGACGGCGTCGTGGTGTCCACCGGGCGGGGGTCGGATTGTCTGGGCAGCCCACTGAACGCGCTGCGGTGGCTTGCCCGCACCGCCCAGGACAACGGCGCGCCGCTGCGGGCCGGGGACATCGTGCTGTCCGGTGCGCTGGGTCCCATGGTGCCGGTGCGGCCGGGCAGCACCTACGTGGCTGAGATCGACGGAATCGGGTCGGTCGAGGTTTCTTTCGCGGAGCTGATCTCATGACCCGCACCAAGGTCGCCGTCATCGGCTCGGGCAATATCGGGACGGATCTGATGATCAAGGTGCTGCGGCTCTCGGAGCACCTCGAGATGGGCGCGATGGTCGGCATCGACCCGGACTCCGACGGGCTGCGCCGGGCGCAGCGTCTCGGCGTGCCGATCACTGCCGGCGGCGTGCGGGGCCTGCTGGATATGCCGGGCTTCGACGACATCGGCGTGGTGTTCGACGCCACCTCAGCCACCGCGCATCTCGACAACGCGCGATTGCTCGCACCACACGGTAAGCGCCTCGTCGACCTCACCCCGGCGGCCATCGGCCCGTTCGTGGTGCCCGCGGTGAACCTGCGCGAACATCTGGACAGCCCCAACGTCAACATGGTGACCTGCGGCGGCCAGGCCACCATCCCCGTCGTCGCGGCGGTCTCAGCCACCACGCCGGTGCTCTACGCCGAGATCGTCGCCTCGATCGCGTCGAAGTCGGCGGGTCCCGGCACCCGCGCCAACATCGATGAGTTCACCGAGACGACCGCCAAGGCATTGCAGGTCGTCGGCGGGGCCCACCGGGCGAAGGCCATCATCGTGCTCAATCCCGCCGATCCACCGCTGATAATGCGCGACACCGTGCACTGCCTCATCGGCGAAGCGGACCTCCCTGACGTCGAAAGAGGCATCACCGCAATGGTTGACGCCGTCGCCGCCTACGTGCCGGGCTACCGGCTCAAACAACGCGTGCAGTTCCGCCGGGTCGACGCCGACGACCCGGCGCAGGACCTGACCGGCCCCGGAAACGAACGCCCGCATTGGCAGGTGTCGGTGTACCTGGAAGTCGAAGGCGCCGCGCACTACCTGCCTGCCTACGCCGGAAACCTCGACATCATGACCTCGGCCGCGTTGCGGGTCGGTGAAAGCATCGCCGCGCGAAAAGAAGCGCGAACAGAAGAACGGGTGCCATGACGCAGCTCTACATCCAGGACGTCACCCTTCGCGACGGCATGCACGCCGTCCGGCACCGGTTACCGGTTGACCAACTGCGCCGGATCGCCGCCGCCCTCGACGCCGCCGGGGTCGCGGCAATCGAAGTGGCCCACGGTGACGGCCTCGCCGGCTCCAGCCTCACCTACGGTCCGGGTAGCTCGACCGACGGGCAGTGGATCGCTGCCGCGGCCGAGGAGATCACCAGAGCGCGGCTGACCACACTGCTGCTGCCCGGGATTGGCACCGCCCACGACCTGGTGGCCGCGCACGACCTCGGTGTCACCTCGGTGCGGGTGGCCACCCACGCGACCGAAGCCGACATCGCCGAGCAGCACATCGCCAAGGCGCGCGACCTGGGCATGGACGTCTCCGGCTTCCTGATGATGTCGCACATGGCCGCACCGGATGTCCTTGCGCGCCAAGCGAAGCTGATGGCCGACGCGGGGGCGCACTGTGTGTACGTCACCGACTCCGGTGGACGCCTGACAATGCGCGACGTCCGCGACCGGGTGCGCGCCTACCGCGACCTGCTCGATCCCGGGATTCAGATCGGTATCCACGCGCACGAGAACCTGTCGCTGTCGGTCGCCAACTCGGTTGTTGCGGTCGAAGAAGGCGTCTTTCGGGTCGACGCGTCGCTGTGCGGGCATGGCGCCGGCGCGGGCAACACACCCATCGAAGCGTTCGTCGCCGTCGCCGACATCTACGGTTGGCAACACGGCTGCGACCTGTTCGCCCTGCAAGACGCCGCCGAGAATCTGGTCCGCCCGCTACAGGACCGGCCGGTCCGCGTCGACCGGGAAACGCTGACACTCGGTTACGCCGGCGTCTACTCGAGTTTCCTGCGTCACGCCGAACTCGCCGCGCAACGCCACGATCTCGATGTGCGCGACATCCTCATCGAGGTCGGCCGCCGCGGCCTGGTCGGTGGCCAGGAGGACATGATCGGCGACGTCGCGCTCGACCTGGTCACCGTGAGCGGTGTAAGAAGCGCGTAAACCACTTGGGTGACTTCAATGTCAAACGAAAGTTCCTCGGTCGTCGGCGCCGGCCCTGTCATCTTGACCAAGCCCGCCTTTCAGGGAATTGCCTCCGCACGGGCGCGCTGGAAGTACTGCAGCTCAACATTTTCCCGAAAACTAGTCGTAGCCGTCGCGTCCTACCGTTCCTGACCCTTGACCAGTCATCTCCCTCGGACTATGGTCTGACCATTATAACCTTAGTCCAAGGAGCGCGGTGACAGTCGTACCAGACATCCGATGTGTCCCCGACATCGCTCGGGCCTGGGCGCGCAACGCCCCACAAAAGGCCGCGTTGATCGACCGCGGTCGCGTCGTCACCTACGCGCAACTGGACGACCGGTCGAACCGCATTGCCAATACGTTGGCGGCGGCGGGCGTGCGGCCCGGCTCCCACATCGGCTACCTGGGCAAGAACTCCGCCGCGTTCTTCGAGATCTGGATGGGCGTTAACAAGGCGGGGCGTGCGCTCGCACCACTCAACTGGCGCAGCGCAGCCGCAGAACTCGTGGAGGTCGCGCAAGACGCGAACCTGACGCTGATCTTCGCAGGACGTGAATTCGCCGATCTTGCCGAACGGGTACGCCAGGCCGTGGAAATCACCATGCAGATCATCCCCGAAGACGAGCTGGACCAGTGGTTTTCGCGTGGCAGCTCCGCGGACCCGGGCATTTCGCCGACCGACAGCGCCACGTCGCTGCTCGGCTATACGTCGGGCACCACCGCCGCGCCCAAAGGTGTGCCGATCACGCATGGCGCCCTGCGGAATTGGTTCCGCGCCGCAGCTACGGAGCCGTCTGTGAAGTGGAACTCCGATGACGTCGCCCTGACGGTCATGCCGAACTTCCATCTGGCCGGCACCTTGGTATCGCTACCGGCGCTCTACCACGGGGCATCCTTGGCGACCTTGCCCGCGTTCGACCCCGCAGCCTTCATCTTCGCCGTTGCCGAACACCGTCCCACCGTGACGTGCCTGGTTCCCACCGCGATGCAGATGCTGTTGGACCACAAATCCGAACAGCCGGCTGACTTCTCGTCGTTGCGCAAAATCCTGTATGCGGGCTCCCCGATCGGACAGCACACCCTGCAGCAGGCGCTGGAGGTTTTTGGTTGCGAATTCGTGCAGTTCTATGGAACCACTGAGACTTTCATCATCACACTGCTGCGCCCAGAACAGCACCGGCTGGACAATCCGGACCTGCTGCGATCCTGCGGTCAACCGATGCCCGGAGTAGAGCTACGGATCGTCGACCCGAAGGGATTCGATGTACCCGATGGCGCGACGGGTGAAGTACTGGTTCGCTCGCCGTGGATGTTCAGCGGCTACTGGAACAAACCCGATGCGACCGCCGCGGCTATCGTCGACGGCTGGTACCACACCGGCGATGCCGGCATCCGTGACAAGGACGGCAATCTCTTCCTCGTCGACCGCCTGAAGGACATGATCGTCAGCGGCGGCGAGAACATCTACTCGGCCGAAGTCGAACGCGCGCTGGCGGCGCACCCGTCGGTGCAATCGGTCGCCGTGGTCGGTGCACCCGACCAAAAGTGGGGAGAACGGGTGGTGGCTTTTGTCGTCCCGTACCCCGATAGGCCGGCGGACGTCTCGGAGCTCGTGTCGCACTGCCGCGGCCTCATCGCCGGATACAAGGTGCCCAAGGAGATTCATGTGCTGGACGCGCTGCCGCAAACAGCGAGCGGAAAGGTGCAGAAAGCGGCGCTGCGCCAACAACTTCTAGGAGAATAGCCATGGGCTATCAGTCGGTATTCAAGCCAGACCTGTTCGCCGGACGCACAGTCGTGATCACCGGCGGCGGCAGCGGCATCGGACGATGCACCGCGCACGAACTCGCCGCGCTGGGCGCCGGCGTGGCGATCGTGGGCCGCAATCAAGACAAACTCCACGCCGTGCAAGACGAGATCCGCTCCGACGGCGGAAGG
Organism: Mycobacterium paragordonae; assembly: GCF_003614435.1. Lineage (NCBI taxonomy): Bacteria > Bacillati > Actinomycetota > Actinomycetes > Mycobacteriales > Mycobacteriaceae > Mycobacterium > Mycobacterium paragordonae. The sequence goes on along the minus strand of NZ_CP025547.1, from coordinate 155,522 downwards.
GTCTCCGTGCATGCCGCAGACATCCGGGATGAAGCCGCCGTGAGCGACGTCATCGATGCGATCCTTGCCGAACACGGACGCATCGACGGGTTGTTCAACAATGCCGGCGGCCAATACCGGGCACCCCTGGAAACCATCAGCACCAAGGGTTTTGAGGCGGTGGTGCGCAATAACCTGACCGGCGGCTTCATCGTCATGCGCGAGGTGTACACCAAGTGGATGCGGTCGCACGGCGGCGCGATAGTGAACATGATCGCCGACATCTGGCACGGCTGGCCGCATTTCGGGCACTCGGCGGCCGCCCGTGGCGGCATGCTGACGCTGAGCGAGTCCGCGGCGACCGAATGGGCTGCATCGGGAGTGCGGGTGAACACCATCGCGCCTGGCTCCATCGCATCGAGCGGGCTGGACACCTACGACACCAAGGACACCGACTTCCTGCGCAACCAGGTCACCCGTGAAATCCCGTTGCAGCGCTACGGAACCGAGGCCGAGGTGTCCGGCGCGGTGGTGTTTCTGCTGTCGCCGGCCGCCAGCTTCATCACCGGGACATGCATCCGTGTGGACGGCGGAGCGCCGAACGCCAAGCCGGGATGGTGGCAACTGCAGCCCGCGCAACACAACACCCCCTTCGACGGATTCCACCGGTCTGCGCCACCCGCCATTCTCGACACCAGCCCGGCGAACTGATCAAAAAGGAGCCCACCATGACTGCCAAAGTGCTCTACGAGAAGCGCGGCGAGGTCGCCTACATCACGCTCAACCGCCCAGAGGTCAAGAACGCCATCGACATCGAATCGCACGAGCTGATGTGTGAGATGTGGCGCGATTTCCGTGACGACCCGGCGCTTCGTGTTGCGGTCATCACCGGCACCGGCGACGCGTTTACCGCCGGTGCCGACCTGAAAACTCATGCGCCCGAATGGCAGACCGTTGGACCGATGGTCGGCCGCGAACGTCTCGAGGACGGTCTGTGCGGGATCACCCGGGGACCGCTGTCACGCATCACCAAGCCCATCGTCGCCGCGATCAACGGCTGGTGCGTCGGACACGGCGTCGAGCTCGCGATGGCGTGCGACATCCGGATCGCCTCCGAGCGTGCACAGTTCGGCACCTTCGAAGTACGCCGCGGCATGCATCCGGCCGACGGGGGGATCCCCCGTCTGGTCAACGTCTGTGGTGTCGGCGTGGCGCTGGAGCTGCTGCTCACCGGTGAGCCGATCTCAGCCGAGCGGGCGCTGACCGCGAACATGGTTGCCCGAGTGGTCCCGCACGACAAGCTGATGGAGGAGACCGACGCCTTGGTGCAGCGGATCCTGCGATGCGATCAGTCCGCGATCGAGTCGGCCAAGGAGACGGTGCTCGAGATCATCGGCCGCCCGCTGCATGACCAGTTGCGCGTCGAAGCGATGTGGGGCTACGCGCTGTGCGGCGGAAACGCCTCCGTGATGGAGCGATCCCAGCAATTCTTCGACAAGGCTGATCGCGGGCGGGCCGGCGCCACCGCCACTCCCCTGTGACCACGGAGCCACGCTTCTCCTCGAGTTCGCCTCGAGTTCGCCACCGTCGGCGCTGATGTCACGGGCCCGCCCCTGCGAGGCAAAGGGACGCATGTGCCACCCTTGCACTGTCACGTGGACCTGGAACTCGCCAGCTGCACTTCACCCATACCCGCCATAACCTCAGGAGTAAGGACACGATGGAGACCCAAACATGACGCTGGGTGCGGCCGGTGATGTGGTGGATGTTCGTACCGGACTGCAGGCCGATGCGTTGCAACAGGCCATTTTGGATCACTTGCGTTATTCCATCGGTCGCCCGGCATCGGTCTTGACGCCGGCGCATTACTATCGAGCGCTGGCACTGGCCGTGCGTGACCGCCTGCTGCAGCGGTGGTTCGCTTCCACGCAGACCTTTCTCGATCTCAATCGAAAAGTGGTTTGTTACCTGTCGGCCGAATTCCTGATGGGCCCGCAGCTGGGGAACAACCTGCTGAATCTCCACATCGAGGAGGCAGCGCGCGAGGCGCTCGCGACGCTCGGTCAGGACCTCGACACGATCCTTGCCTCCGAAGAGGAGCCCGGCCTGGGCAACGGCGGCCTGGGCAGGCTCGCGGCCTGCTATCTCGACTCGCTGGCCACCCTGCAGCGTCCGGCGATCGGATACGGCATCCGTTACGAATTCGGCATTTTCGACCAGGAGATCCACGATGGTTGGCAGGTCGAAAAGCCCGACAACTGGTTGGTCCACGGCAACCCGTGGGAGATTCCCACCCCCGATCTCGGCTATCTCGTCAACTGGGGCGGCCACACCGAACACTACGTCGACGACACCGGCAGCCATCGCGTGCGCTGGGTGCCGCGTCGGGTGTTCAAGGGGCTCCCGTATAACACCCCGGTTCAGGGCTACGGCGTGAACACGTGCAACACGCTCCGATTGTGGAGTGCCACTGCCGTCGAGTCGTTCGAGTTCGACGTCTTCAGCGCCGGTGACTACTGGAAGGCCGTCGAGGATGAGGTCACCTCCGAAACCATCACCAAGGTGCTCTATCCAAACGACGAACCCGAGGTCGGCAAGCGGCTTCGCCTGTTGCAGCAGTACTTCTTCGTCTCCTGCTCGCTGCAGGACATCTTCTACCTCCTGGAGAACCTCGCACACCTTCCCACCCGGACGCTCCCGGAGCATTGCGCGATACAGCTCAACGACACGCATCCGTCGATCGCCGTCGCCGAGTTGATGCGAATCCTGTTGGACGACAAGCATCTCGACTGGGATGAGGCATGGGCGATCACGGTGGCTTCGTTCGGCTACACCAACCACACCCTACTGCCGGAGGCTTTGGAAACTTGGCCGTTGCCGATGTTCGCCGAGTTCCTGCCCCGGCACCTCGAAATCATCTACGAGATCAACCGCCGGTTCCTGGATGAGGTGCGCGCGCGTTTCCCGGGGGACGTAGAGCGGGTGAAGCGCATGTCTCTGATCGGTGAGGAAGGCCAAAAGTACGTGCGCATGGCGCATCTGGCCTCGGTGGGCAGCCACGCGATCAACGGCGTCGCGGCGCTGCACTCCGAGCTTCTCACATCCAGTGTGCTCAAGGACTTCTACGAGTTGTGGCCGGAGCGGTTCGGCAACAAGACCAACGGTGTCACCCCACGCCGGTTTTTGGCGCTCGCCAACCCGGGGCTACGAAAGTTGCTTGACGACACCATCGGGAACGGGTGGATGGTGGACCTGGAGAGGCTTCGCGACCTCGAATCCTATGCCGACGACACCGCGTTCCGTCACCAGTGGCGCGCGGTCAAGCACGCCAACAAGGAGCGCCTTGCCGACTACGTTCGCTCGACGACGGGTGTCGAACTGAATCCGCACTGGCTGTTCGACATTCAGGTCAAGCGGATCCACGAGTACAAGCGCCAGCATCTCAATGTCCTGCATATCATCACGCTGTATCACCGGCTGAAGCAGAACCCCGACCTACAGATTCCGCCGCGGGCCTTCATCTTCGGCGGGAAAGCCGCACCCGGCTACTTCATGGCCAAGCGCATCATCAAGCTGATCAACGCCGTCGCCGAAACGGTGAACGCCGACCCGGACGTGAACCGGTACATGAAGGTGGCGTTCGTGCCCAACTTCAATGTGCAAAACGCACACCTCATCTATCCTGCCGCCGATCTCTCCGAGCAGATCTCGACAGCCGGCAAGGAGGCCTCCGGCACCGGCAACATGAAGTTCATGATCAACGGCGCACTGACCATCGGCACGCTCGATGGCGCCAATGTGGAAATCCGCGACGAGGTCGGCGCGCAGAACTTCTTCCTCTTCGGGCTGACGGTGCAGGAAGTCGAGCACATCAAGCGCGAGGGTTACCGGCCGGCTGACTACATCGAAGGTGACGATGAGTTGAGCGTGGTGTTGGGACTTATTCGCGACGGGCGATTCTCCGGTGGTGACACCACCGTATTCCGTCAGCTGGTGGAGTCGCTGACCCAACACGACCCGTTTCTGGTTCTGGCCGACTACCGCGCCTACCTGGACTGCCAGGCGCGGGTGAGCGCCGCCTGGCTGGACACGACGACCTGGACGCGGATGTCGATCCTGAATACCGCACGCAGCGGCAAGTTTTCGTCGGACCGCGCCATCGCCGAGTACTGCCAGGACATCTGGAACGTAGAACCCGTGACCGTCAGGGTCTAGGCTGGCCGCGGCGGCCGTTGCTGGCCGACGAGCACGGCGAGTCGCTCAACGAGGCGTGCCGACCCACTCCGTGATCAGGGCGTTGACGCGCGGCGGGTCCTCGAGCTGCATGAAATGGCCAACGCCCTCGACGCGTTCGTAGCGCGAGCCGGGCGGCAGGGTTTCGGGGAACGCCTCCGCGATCGCGGCCTGCATGCACCCGTCCTTTGCGCCGTGGAGGTAGAGGACCGGTGCTTTCGGGACGATCGCGAACGTGTCCTTCAGGCCGTGCTGGAGATTGTTGCGGTAGTAGCGCAGCGCAGCGCGCCGCCGGCCCGGGTCCTGCAAGGCATGGAATACGTGCGCGATGTCCTCCTGGGCGTCGTAGCCCGGCGACCAGTCGCGCCAGAGCTTGGGAATCACACGGTCCAGGCTGCGCTCGGAACCGGGCAGCTGATTGAAGACGAAGTACCAGCTCATCCACGATTGGCGCAGGCCGATGGGGAGGGTCTTCACCTTCGTGAAGGGCTTGAGGAGCGCCGCGGTCGGCGGGACCGCCATGCACACATAGCTGCGGAACCGGCCCGGTTCGCGGTCGGTGACCGCCCACGTCGCGACCGCGCCCCAGTCGTGGCCGATCAGGACGGAGTTGTCGTCGCCGCCGAGGGCGGTGTGCAGCGCGAGGATGTCGGCGGCTTGGTCGGCAATCAGGTAGGAGTCGTTGGGGGCGAGGTCCGTCGGCGCGTAGCCGCGGGTGAACGGGGCGACGGCGCGGTAGCCCTTCTCGGCGAGCTCCGGCCCGAGGTGGCGCCAGGTGTGGGCGGTGTCCGGGTAGCCGTGCACCAGCAGTGCCAGCGTGCCGTCCGGCTCGCCCCAGGCCAGCGCTGCGAAGGTCAGGCCGTTGGCGTCGATGCGTAGCTGCTCCATGATACCGACCCTATCGCCTGGATAGCCTCGTGGTCGAAGACTGGAAATCGCTACCGCCCTTCAGCCGGTTAAGAGTGGTCGAATGGATTGAGCTGCACAATCTTTGCCGCCAGTATCCCGGTGGATTCGGTGACTCCCTCAGTATGGTCAGAGCTCTCGGGCGATGAGTTCCTTCAGGATCTCGCTGGTGCCGCCGTAGATCTTCTGCACTCGTGCGGCCGCGTACATCCGCGCGATGGGGTATTCCATGATGTACCCGTACCCGCCGAAGATCTGTAGGCATTTGTCGATGACCTTGCACTGCATGTCGCTCACCCACACCTTGGCTATCGATGCGGTCGCCGCGTCGAGGGCGCCCTCCAGGTACCGCTCGATACAGTGATCGACCAGGGCCTTACCGGCCAGGACATCCGCCTTGCATTCGGCCAGAACGAATTTGGTGTTCTGGTGGTCAAGGATGGGCCTGCCAAAAGCCCGCCGCTCCTTGGCGTACTTGACCGCTTCCAGCACAGCGGCCTCGGCCATCGCGACCCCGCCGATCGCGATGCTCAGCCGCTCCCGGGGGAGTTGCTTCATCAGTTGGTAGAAACCCTGCCCCGCCACGCCACCGAGGAGATTCCGCGCAGGTACCCGCATATCGGTGAATGCGAGCTCGCGCGTGTCCTGTCCATGCTGGCCGATTTTGTGCAGTACCCGGCCGCGTTCGAATCCACTCTGCCCGTCGGTCTCCACGACGAACAGCGAGATCCCTTTGGCGCCCTGGTTCGGATCGGTCTTCGCGACGACGATCAGCAGATCGCAGTGGGATCCGTTGGAGATGAACGTCTTCGACCCATTGATCACGTAGTCGCCTCCATCACGAACAGCGCTGGTTCGGACCGCCTGCAGATCCGAGCCGGTACCGGGCTCCGTCATCGCGATGGCTAACACCGCCTCGCCTGTCGTCACCCGTGGCAGCCAGCGCGCCTTCTGCTCCTCACCGCCGAACGCGTAGATGTAGTGCGCGGAAACTGTGGAATGCACACCGAAGCCAAACGCCGAGTCTCCGGAGAAACTGAGCTCGTACTGAATTACCGCCTCGTGTCCGAAATTGCCGTCACCACCGCCGTAGTGCCCAGGTAGCTCCAAACACAGCAGTCCCGCGGCGCCTGCCTTGTTCCAGAACTCACGGTCAACCTGATGCTGCTTGGCCCAGCGTTCTTGATGAGGAGCGGCCTCTCTACGGAAGAACGCTGCCGCATGCTTGCGGAGCAGCCGCTGGTCGTCGGTTTCCCACCGCGAGCGGTAGTCGGGAAACAGTTCAGACATGTCTTCCAATTCAGGTGAGTTACAGGGTTCTCATGCCTAAGAAGGCAGCAGCGCTTAGGAATAGCCGATCGCGGACTATTGGCCAGGTGGGCGCTTCTCTGGTGTCCAGGTCGCGGGTAGCCGCTTGACCCCATTCATGAAGTTGGAGAGCAGGACTTCGCGCTCACCGACCTCGAGATTCTTCATGCGGCTGTAGATCTCGCGCATCTGCGCCTTGAGGACTGCCCGTCCCAGCATGTGACCGAGGCAGTAGTGCGGTCCGCCACCGCCGAAGGCCTGGTGCGGGTTGTGCTTGGCCGTGCGCGAGATGTCGAAGACGTCGGGACGGTCGAAGACGTCCTCGTCGCGGTTGCTCGCGACGTACCACATCACCACCTTGTCGCCCTCTTTTATGGTCACCCCGCCGATTTCGTAGTCGCGCAACGCGGTACGGCGGAAATGCATCAGTGGTGGCTCCATCCGCAACGCTTCGTTGACGGCGTCGTCGACCCGGGCTTCGAAATCTTCCATCAGGTAGGCGAGCTGGTCCGGGTGCTGCTGGAACAGCGTCAGGACGTGCGCCATGGCATGGCGGGTGGTGTCATTCGCGCCAGCGGCCAACAGCGAGAAGAAGACCCCGACCTCCTCGGTGGACAACTTATGGCCCTCATACTGGGCCTGGGCCACCCAGGTGAGCAGATCGTCGCCGGGATTCTTGATGCGGTCCGGGACCAGTTCGAGAGCGAGCGTGGCCAGCTTCTGTGACGCATCGGCGAACACGAACAACGGGGAGCCGATGTGGGCGTACTCGGGATCGTTCCAGCACGCGAACTGCTCGGCCGCGTCCATCACGTACTGAATCTGGTTTTCATCCGTGATGCCCAGCATGCTGGCGAAAACGCGGCCGGGGACCTCCTTGGTGATCAACTGGCAAAGATCGCCGCCACCCAACGGGGCGACGTTGTCGATGATTCCCTTGACGATGCCACCGATCTTGTCGGACATTTTGGCGATGTTGCGAGGCGTGAAGGCCACGCTGACGATATTGCGCATCTCAGTGTGACGGGGTGGGTCCGTCACGATAAACGACAGCATCGTCTCCAACTGCGGAAAATCATCGACGAACACGCCCTGAGCGGAGCTGAACACCTCGGGTTTGCGTGAGATCTCGGCAATGTGAGCGTGTTTGACCACCGACCAGAATCCCTTGGCGTTGTCCAGGTTCGGGTCCAGCGAGTCAGGCGGGCCGTTCCAGCTCACCGGCTTGTTCGCACGCAGCCACCGGAACGCGTCGTGGTGTGCTGAACGGGGCAGCGCCCAGAATTCCAGCGAATTCAGGTTGGTGTTAACACCTTCCGTCGCAGTAGTCATGGGGTAGTACCTCAACTCTCGATGGTCTGAGCCGGCGAAGATTCGCGGGCCGGATGGACAAGACGCTAAGGCCGCGCACTTGGCGGCACATCGCCTGATGGGATCAAAAATGCTGCCACTAAGTGGGTATGTTCCGGCTGGGTATCCCGGACGGAATAGCAGAAACACCACCTCTGGCAGATGTGCAGGCTGCTTGGCACCGACAGCATGGCTGCTAATCGATCACGACGTGGCCCCCCAAGGTTCCCGTCCGTTGGTCGTATCGAGGCGAAATGGACACACCATGAAAACCAAAGCTGCGATTGTGTGGGGTCTTCAGGAAAAATGGCAGGTCGAAGAGGTCGAACTCGATCCGCCGCGGTCCGGTGAGGTTCTGGTCAAACTGACGGCCAGTGGTTTGTGCCATTCGGACTACCACTTGGTCACCGGGGATATCCCGGTGCAGTTTCCCTTCGTCGGTGGCCACGAAGGTGCCGGTGTCGTTGCCGGCGTAGGCCCGAACGTCACCGGCGTCGAGGAAGGCGATTCGGTGGTGTTGAGCTTCCTGCCGACGTGTGGCCGCTGCTCGTACTGTGCGCGCGGGATGACGAACCTGTGCGATCTTGGGGCCGCCATCGCACAGGGTCCGCAACTGGACGGAACCTACCGCTTCCACTCCCGCGGGCACGATGTCGGTCAGATGTGTGTCCTTGGCACCTTCGCGGAGTACACCGTGGTCCCGATGGCGTCGGTGGTGAAGGTGGATCACGGCAGCAGGCTGGATCGGGCCGCTCTGGTGGGCTGCTGTGTTCCCACCGGCTTCGGCAGCGTGGTCAACACCGCCAAAGTCCGTCCTGGCGACGCGGTGGTGGTGCTCGGTGTGGGCGGTATCGGCAGCAACGCAATCCAGGGAGCCCGTGCCGCGGGCGCCCGGTATGTGGTCGCGGTGGACCCGGTGGACTTCAAGCGTCAGAGGGCTCTGGAGTTCGGGGCAACCCACACGGTTGCCACAGCGGTCGAGGCACTGCCGCTGCTGACCGACCTCACCCGCGGACGCCTGGCCGAGACGTGTGTGATCACCACCGATGTGGCCGAGGGCGCCTATATCGGCGAGGCACTGAGCCTGGTCGGCAAACGCGGAAAGGTCATCGTGACAGCGATCGGCCATCCCACCGCGCTCGACGTCACCGCCTCGCTCTTCGAGCTGACGTTGTATGAAAAGTCCATCCACGGGGCGTTGTTCGGTTCGTCGAACCCGCACCACGACATCCCGAGATATCTGGAGATGTACGAGCTCGGTCAACTCAAGCTCGACGAGCTGGTGACGCGGGAGTACGCGCTCGACGACATCAACGATGGCTATCGAGACATGCTGGAAGGACGCAACATCCGTGGAATGATCCGGTTCTGATCGTGATCAGAACAGTGCCGCGTCCCACGCTTGGTACTTGCGGACGGCGTCGGTGCGGTTGCTCGCGCCCAGCTTCTCCATGATGTGCTTGACATGGGACTTCACGGTGCCCTCGGCAATAAACAGCCGATCCGCGATCTGCGCGTTGGTCTTGCCCGTCGCCAGCATCTGGAGCACCTGCTTCTCCCGCAGCGTCAGCTCCGCGATGATGTTGCGTTCCCGCTGAAAGACGCCCTGCACGCCGCCGGCCGGATCGGCGTCGGCACGCAGATCCATGTTGTCCCACAGCTCATCCTCGAACGCATCGGCAAGTGCCCCGATCTTGTGGGTGTGCTCTTCGACCGCGCCGCGCATCGCGCGCAGGCGCTCCAGAACCAGGTTCCGCTCGAAGATGGCGCCGACCCCTTCGGCGAACAGGCCAAGCAGGTCGCGTTCGGCCACATCGACATCGCCGGTCTCCGTGGGCGCATCGGCGTGCAGCAAACCCACCGGTGTCTGCCACGCGTACACCGGCGCCGCGACGTAGACCTTCGGGTTGGTGACTGCGACCAGCGCGGAGTGCAGCCGCGGATCGGATCGCGGGTTCTCGATGAGGATCGGTGATCCGCTGAGCACCATTTCACACTCGGGTAGGGGCCGGCGAAGCCTGCGTGGATGCGCGCGACCCACTTGCAGCATCGTGTACGCCAGTTGGTCGTCGCCGGCGGCGTAGGCGGACCGCACGAACCAGGTGTTCTGCCGGATGTACGAAAACAAGATGTGGGTGAAGCCAATTCGGTGCACTTCGCCTGGAATCCGTTCGGCGAGTTCGGAATTGTTGAATACCAACCGTAGCCGCGCCAGCGCTTCCTTGGCGACGCCGACTGCCGTCGGCGACAACGGCGCCGGGATCACGTCCTTGGAGCCGATCGAGTGAGCGAGCCCATCGCGCGGTGACGTCACGGCCGATAGCCAGCCGTCGGCGATACGTCCCTCAACGAGTTGCGCATTCGGTGATACCTGGCCACAGCCTCGGTGCGGTTGGCCGCTCCGAGCTTTCGCAGGACGTGCTTGACGTGCGTCTTGATCGTGCCCTCCGTGACGACAAGGCTGACCGCAATCTGCGCGTTGGTCATGCCCGCGGCCAACCCACGCAACACGTCGGCTTCGCGGGCAGTCAGGGCGCCGGATACCTCGCGATCGTGATGTTCGGCCATCGGCTGGGCCGGCTCCAGGCTGAGCAGACATTCGCTGGACTTGGTCGCGGGCTCGGCCAGGTCCATGACTTCAAGGGTGAACTCATCGGCGAGGGTGTTCGCAGCACGCAAGTGGTCGTCGGCAGCTTGCCGCATGGCCGCAAGCCGGTCGACCATCAGATTGCGCTCGAACGCCACACCCAGGCCTGCTGCGAACATCCCGAGCACGTCGCGGTCGAATGGTTGCACGCCGGATTCATAACCTCTGAAAGAAAGGTTGTCCCGATCAGCATGCAGGAAGGCGATCGGCTTTCCCCAGCAGAACACCGGCGCGGCGACATACGACGTGGTCTTGGTCAGCGCAACCAATTCCGGATGCACATGCGGGTTGGATTGCGCGTCGCGTACCAGAATGGGGACGCCGCGGCGGACCATCTCGCTCTCCGGCAATCGGCAGCTCAGACGTCGCGGGTTAGCGAGTCCCACCGAGACCATGCGCCGCGCGAGTTCTTCGTCCGCACCGGCGAAAGCCGAACAAGCGAACCATGTTCCGTGCCGTATCCGGGAGAACAGCACGCGGGTGAACCCCATCCGGTGCACCTCGACCGGAGCGCGCTCGGCCAGGTCCACTGCCGACAGCGCGCCACGCAGCCTGTTGACGGCTTCCCTAGCGCCGCAAACTTTATCGCTGTGGTCTGCCAGGATTGCTTCCTTGACGGACAACTGGGTCTGCTGTAACCGCAAGATCAGCGCAGCGACGTCACGATCGGGCTGATCTTGCGGCGACAACGCCGCGAGTTCGAGGTGCTCTGTCAAGCCGCGCCGAGCAGCCGACAGCGCAGCGTCTACCCCGCGCAAGTCCGTATCGACAGGCGTCCCGCAGATCTCCTCCACACCGAGCACCGCCGCGGTCTCGCGCATCAGTTCGCGTGCCTGCTCGGCACATTGGGTCACCGACGCGGGTAGTTCGGCCATCGGACTGACATCACCGTGAGTTATCGCTGGACGTCGCGTCGTCGACGATCCGGATGGACTGCGTCGGGCAGCTCATCGCGGCTTCCTCCATCTCGGCGCTCCGGGAAGCGTCGACCACGTCAGCCTGTGGAGTCATCAGCCCGTCGTCGTCGATCTTGAACACGTCGGGTGAGTGCATCTCACACAGTCCGATCCCAGCGCAGGTCGACCGGTTGAAGACGATCCGTCCGCGGCCGGTCATCGCGGGATCCTCGACGCCGTGGTCACGCTCGGCATGCCGCGGATGAATCCGTGCATAACTTCGACTCCTCTTTGTAGCAACCCATCTGATAGATCAGCTATCTGCCGTTGCGCCGGGCGGGTGCATAAAGCGAGTTCCACACAATGCCGGCGTACGCCTCTGCCAACCGCTTCTGGCTCGATTCCGACTCTGTGCGCAACATCCGGTGCAGGCCACGTTCGGCCATCCATTGCAGCCAATACGCGGTTTCTGCGGCGGGCAACGACCGGTCGATGAACCCGCCGGCCTGCCCCGCTTCAATGTGCGTCCGCAGCCCGTCGATGTAACGGCGCATTGCGTCGTCGACCGCCTCGCGCACCCCATGATCGTTGCCGATAGTTTCGTGAGTGGCGGCAAGCAACTCGGGGTGAGCACGGTAGGCGTCCATGATCCGTTCCAAAGCAGCGCGCACGTCCTCCTTGGTCGCGGTGCCGTCCAGCGACCACCAAGCCTGCACCGCGCCAAGAACCACCTGCGTGAACTCGTCGTACCAAATGCGTAGCAAGGTGAACTTGTCGACGAAGTAGGCGTAGAAGGTCGAACGCGAGATCCCGGCCTCGGCGACCACGTCGGCGACATTGATCTCTGCGAACGTCTTGCCTGACTGCAGCTGCTGCTCCACGATCGACAACACCTGCCCGCGGAGCTGATCACGACGCGCCTGGCCCTGTTTCTGGGCGGTTCTCGTGGTTGTCATGCCTCACGCTACGTCTGGGTCAGAATGATGTGCTCTTGCGGGCCAGGATGTCCTTCGCGATCACGCGTTTTTGTATCTCCGCTGTTCCGTCGGCGACAAGGTACGCCATCACGTCGCGAAAGCGTTGCTGCAGCGGGAATTCGGTGGCATAACCGAGATTGCCGTGGATTCTCATCGCGGCTTCGATGGCGTCCTTGGCGACCGCGGGTGGCCACCACTTGCCCATCGAGGCGAGTGCGGTGTGTGGCTTGCCCTCTTGGCGAAGCCAGAGCGCGCGATAGCACAGCCAGCGGGCGGCCTCGAGGTAGGTAGCGTGCTCGGCGAGCAGGAACGAAACCCCTTGGTTGTCGGCAATGGGTTTACCGAACGCGTGCCGCTGAGTCGCGTAGACGGCGGCTTCGTCGAGGCTGGCCTGGGCGGCGCCGAGGCACAACAATCCGAGCGCGGCGCGGCTGAAGTCGAAGTGACTCATCACGGCGTGGAATCCACGTCCGGGTTCGCCGATCAGATGTGACGCCGGGACGAACACGTCGTCAAGATGAATCGAGCCCCACCCCAGCGGCAGGCACCCCATGCCACGCATGTGGTGCACGCTGACCTTGTCCGCGTCGAGGGGTACCAGGTAGCAGCTCACGCCCCTGGCGCCAGTGGTGCCTGGCTCACGTGCGTAGACCAGCGCGGCGGAAGAGTGCATGGCCCAGGAGATCGCGGTCTTCTCCCCGCTCAGCGTCCATCCGCCCTTGACCGGTCTCGCCACGGTGGTCATTCCGCCGGCGTCGGAGCCCGAGCCGGGTTCGGTCAGCGCGATCGCGACGTTTTCCCGGCCCTCGATCATCGCCGGCAGATAGCGCTGTTGGACTTCTTCGGTCCCATGCATCAGCTGCGAGCCGATCAGGCCGACCTGCACCGGCGCGGATGCAAGGTTCACATCTCCGTAGGCAAGCGTCTCGGTGGCCAGTCCGAGCGTCACCGGGTCCTCGGCTCCGGTGCCGCCGTATTCCTCCGGCAGCCCGATCCCCAGCACGCCGAGCTCGCCGAGCTGGCGCAGGATGTCGAACGGAAACTCGGTGGACGCGGCACGGTCACGGTAGCCGGGGAGCAGGACTTTGCGGGAGAAGTCGGTGAGGGTCTTCTGAAATGCGACCTGATCAGGGGTGAATTCGAACGAAATCATGCTGATGGCTCTCTGCGGTGTGACAGGGACGATGCACTATATGAACATATGTCTGGACGTATGTCCAGACATATGTCGTGGAACCCGATGCCAGGAAGTCCGGGCTTGACTCATTCGGTCTGACCATTTTAATGTTCTGGACATGGCAACGGCTCCGGACGCGTTCGGCTACCAGGCCGCAGACGGCAGGCGGCTCGCCGGTTTTCGCTGGACATCCGATGACGGAAAGACGGCCTCCGGTGTCGTCGTGCTCGTGCACGGCATGGGCGAGCACTTGCGCCGATACGACCACGTCGCCGACGCGCTGACAGCTCACGGTTATGTGGTGTACGGGCACGACCACCGCGGTCACGGCGCTTCCCTGTCCGACGGTGACGAGCCCGGCCGACTCGGGGACCATGGCTGGTCCGCACTGGTCGACGATTTGAATTTGGTTATCGCCCAAGCGAAATCAGACCATCCTGGACTGCCAGTCGTGCTGGTCGCCCACAGCATGGGTTCGTTTGCGACGCAACAGTATCTGCTGGATCACGGCAGCGACGTCGACGCGGTCGCCCTCACCGGCACGGCCGCCCTCGACCTTCTGGAACCGGCTCTGGACCTGTCCAGCGACCTGGACCTGTCCGCCTTCAATGCCCCCTTCCGCCCGGCGCGCACCGATTTCGATTGGCTTACGCGCGAGGAATCGGTCGTCGACGCGTACATCGCCGATCAGCTCTGCGGATTCGGCATCGACGCTGAATCGGTCGCAGAGATGTTCATCGGTGCCCGGCGCCTCGCCGAGTCCGCCGAGGTGGCACTCATGCCCCACGACCTACCGATGTACCTGGCGGTCGGGTCCAAGGACCCCGTCAACGGCGAGCTTTCCCTGTTCTGGCCGCTGGTCGATCGCTACCGCGAAGCCGGCCTCAACGACGTGACCGTTCGCATATACGACGACGGCCGACATGAGATTCTCAACGAGATCAACCGCGCTGACGTGATCGAGGACCTCATCCAGTGGTTACAGCGGGTATCAGCGCGACCCGCGGCAAGGACGAGACCATGACCGACGACACGACGGCTGACCGACCCGAGCCGAAAGACCTCAGCGCATGCTCGGCGCTGATAGTAGGTGGCACCGCCGGCATCGGACTTGCCTCCGCCCGCGCCCTGGCCACCGCCGGCGTACCCCGCATCGCGGTCGTCGGCCGCAACGCCGAACGCGGCCGGCTGGCCGCAAAGTCGATCGCCGAAATCGGTGCCGCCGCACACTTTATCGCCGGCGACGCCGTCGACCCGGACGCCGCCACCGCTATCGCGGCCGAGGCGGAACAGACCTTGTCCGGAGTCGACATCCTGATGTGCACCACTGCCGCAGATGTCCGGCCCGAACTGTTCATCAACATTCCGACGACCGACATCTGCCGCATGTTGACCCAACTGGCGCTGCCGTCGATGCACATGGCCGGTGCGGTGCTACCTGGTATGCGCAGCCGCAGATTCGGCGTCATCGCGAACGTGGCGTCCGACGCGGCAAAGACCGCTACGCCGGGAGAAGCGGTCATCGGTGCCGCCAAGGCCGCAATCGTGATGTTCACCCGAACCATCGCCATCGAAGAGAAGCGCTACGGCATCCGGGCCAACGCACTGACGCCGTCACTGGTGCACGGCACCGCTTCGACCGAACGCATCACGACCGAAGGGTTCAGCGCTAAATTGTTTGCCCGTGCGGCAAAACAGGCTGAGCTCGGCGTGCCGACCGCCGATGACATAGCCGCCCTGACGGTGTTCTTGTGCAGCCCGGCAGCCGCGCGGTTAACCGGTCAGGCGATCAGCGTGAACGGCGGGATCTCCGCGGCGTGACATGCCAGCGTCAAAAAGCCTGAAGGTCAACGCAATACGTTGTGTCGCCCAGGCCTGGTTCTGGCCTCCATGTAGAGGGCGATCGCCTCTGAGCGATTGATGGCGCCGATTTTCCGTAGAATTCGCTTCACGTGCGTCTTGACCGTCTCGACGGTGATCACGAGTTCCTCCGCGATCTCGGCATTCGCGGAACCCAGGACCAGCCTCTCGAACACCTGCCGTTCACGTTCCGAAAGCGTCGCCGCCAGCGCGGAATCCGGCGCTATGGTCGGCGGCTCGACACGATTGTCGTGTTCGACGTCCAGACTGATGGCCGCCGCGGCGATGCGGTCCGTTTCATCGGTCAACCGCGCTGCCGCGCGGGCGATCGAGGTCCGCTGGTGCTGCACCCGTTCGGTATTCGCCATTCGCTCGTGCAGCGCCGAATAGGCGGCGGCGAATGTACCGAGGACGTCGACGTCACAGACGGAGACGTCCTCGCTGCCCCGGCTCACGTGCAGCAGTGCGATCACCTGTGATTCGGCGATCACCGGAGCTACGAGATAGTGCGAGGAGCCCAGCAGTTCCCGATAGCCGGGTGTCGCGGGTACGTCGACCTCATTCGTTCGAATGGTGTTGCGCAAGCGAATACAGTCCCGCTCGGCCACGCAGCCGCGACGCGGGACAACGGTGGGGCCGCCGACGCCGTGGCCCGACTCTTCGACAACGAAGCCGTCGTCGAGCACCAGCGACAGCATTGCGTAGTCGAATCCGAGCGCGTCACACAGTTCAGTGCAGGCTTGCCGGGCCAGTCCTTGCAGTGAGCCGGCCTTCTTCATGCGGCGAATACCGTCGGTCAAAGACCGCATCACGTCGAGGTGATTCCCGGCTCTCATCTCGCGCGCTTCCACTTGCGCCCGAAGGAATTCAATCAACGTACTGCGCCCGAACGGTGACGCGGCGTCATCGCGGATGGCGCGTTCGCCGACCAGCAGTTGATCAGTAGTTGCCGCCGTCATCGTGATGGCCTCATCGAGGTTTGCCGCATCGCTCGATCGCAGCGCACCTGAAGCGCCACAAAGCTGTTCGTTCAGATGATTGAGCCGGCCCACCATCTCGCGGGTGTTCATCTCGAGTTACCCGGTTGCGAAGTGGCGATGCCGGCAAAGACGGCGACGGCCGCCGCCCTGCTGGACGTATGGAGCTTTCGGGCAATGTGTTTGAGGTGAGACTTGACCGTTCCTTCCGAGATCACCAGGCACCGCGCAATCTGGCTGTTGGTGGCCCCGGTCGCAACATAGGACATGATTTCCCGTTCCCGGGCGGTTAATGACGGGACCGCAGGTTCATTGCTGTGATGGTGAGCGTTGGGTCGCTGCCCGGAGGTCGACCCGGGCATCGACCACGTCGATCGTGCTGAGCGCCCGAGTAATTCGTCGACGTCCGCGCACAGATTGCCGACCGCGACGCGCTGCTGCTCTGCCTTCTCGTGCAGGACCGCGCTCTCGAACGTCGCGGCCAGGCACTCAGCGAAGGCCTCGAGCTGGTCGAGATGATCCATCGTCACCATCCCGTCGGGTTCGGGGCGGTCGGCGTGCAGCATCCCAATTGCCCTGCCCTGGACGATGATGGGTGCCGCAATGTAGCCGAAACAGCCGGACACGTCCACGATTTGCTTGAAGGTGCGTTTGTCGTCTCTCGGACACCGCACGAGAGCCCCGCACCGTTTGCGGATGAGTTCTGTCTCGAGTGGAGCATCCACCAGTTGGATCTGCGCTCCGGCTACAAATTCGTGGAACGGACGCGAGTAGAGGTCAATCCGTTCCTCCGCGATGTGCAAGTGGCGCGGCAACCAGACTGAACCCCGCACGGTCGAAATCATCGTCCGCGCGAAGCCGAACTCACGGCTCAATACCGCAGGGGCCGCGTCGATAATCTCGCGAGGCGACAGGCCATGCAGGTGTCCCAGGGCGTTACGGATCGCGGTCAGATCCTTCGCCCGTCGGCACAGAGCGTCGTCGAGGAGGTCGCAGTGCAGCCTCAGGATCGAAACCAACAGTTCGGCACTTGCCGATTCGTCTGTCGGACCGGGTGGCGACGCCAGCCGTTGCTCGAGGCGGCGCCGCAGATCGTCTAATTGACTGCTCACCGCTCCGCCGGGCCGTTCAGCAGGCGTCAAACCGAGATGCTCGGTGGCGGCGGCAACGGCTGCCTCGGCACGCTCGACGAGGGTCCAGTCGTTGCTCTTCGTGGCCGTGGCCGCTTGCTTGACCATCACCGCTCCTCTCTCCCACCGAATTTTGGTTCACCGTATACTACGGTCTTACCATTGAACCAAAAGTCTAGCCTTGTGTGAGGTGAGTCACAACCAGTTAGCAAACTCCGACGCAGGCGTTAATTGTTCAGGCTTCCAGCCACCCGACTCGGCGGCGCCGCTTGTGCGCCGCGCGTACGCAATGGTCTAATGGTCAGTCCAAAGGAGGTGGACATGCACGCGATCGTCATGCAGGAGTTCGGTAGCCCCGCGGTGTTGCGACCGGACGAATTTCCCGACCCGCCCGCACGCCCGGGCTGGGTGACGGTCGCCCTGCGCGCCAGCGCCCTGAACTGGCACGATGTTCTCGTACGCCAAGGCCGCTACGGTTCTCCGCTGCCGCACATCATCGGTGCCGACGGCGCCGGCGTGCGCACCGACACGGGCGAAGAAGTAGTAGTGCTGCCATCACTGAACTGGGGCGCCCGCGACGACGCACCCGCTAACGGGTGGGAAATCCTGGGCGACCACACCCTTGGTACCTACGCCGAATTGGTCAGCGTGCCGGCCGACTGCCTGGCCGCCAAGCCCGCCGGGCTCAGCTGGGCGGAGGCTGCCGCCCTTCCGCTGGTGGGGGTGACGACATACCGGGCGCTGTTCACCCGCGGACGGCTGCGCTCGGGTGAGTCGATGCTGGTAGTCGGCGCCGGCGGCGGGATCGCCACCATGACGATCGCGTTGGCGGTCGCCGCCGGAGCCAGCATCACGGTGACCTCCTCCTCGGCGGAAACGATCGAGCGGGCCGTTTCCGCGGGCGCCCAAGGCGGCGTGCTGCACAGCGAATCGGATTGGCCCGAGCAAGCCCGCGCGATGTCACCCGGTGACGGCGGCTTCGACCTGGTTCTCGACCCGGTCGGTCGCTGGAACGAGTCCGTGCGTGCGCTGCGGCCCGGTGGGCGACTCGTCGTGCTTGGCGCCAATGCCGCACAGACCGCGCCGATGGACGTCCGCAGTTTCTATTTCGGACAATTTGACCTGCTCGGAACAACGATGGGCAGCAGCAGAGACTTCGCCGGCCTGCTCGACATGTTCGAGCGCTGCTCGGTGCGTGCGCCGGTGATCGACCGCGAGTTCCCCCTCGATCGGGCTGCCGAAGCACACGAACATCTCGAGCGTGACCGCACTTTCGGCAAGTGCGTACTGATGCACGGCTAGAAGCCGATCATGAGCCAAACCCGCGAATTGGTCACCTACCGACTCGAGCCCGTTAGCGATGGGGCCCTCGCCGTCTATCTGACGCTGAACGATCCCGAGCGGCGCAACGCGCTCTCCGATGCACTGCTGGATCGGCTCACCGCGCTGCTACAACGAGCGGCCGCGGATCCGCGGGTAAGGGTCGTGGTGCTGACGTCGTCGCATCCGAAGGTCTTCTCTTCCGGCGGCAACCTCGACGCGTTCGCCGACGAACGGGCAACGATCGTCAAGTACGCCGGCCTCACGCGGTTCCCCACCCTGTATCGCACCCTGATGGGAATCGACAAGCCGGTCCTCTGTGCAGCGAACGGCGACGTGCTGGCCGGTGCGCTGGGGATCGCGTTGGCTTGTGATCTCGTCATCGCCAAGGAGTCGGTCCGGCTTGGCTGCCCGGAGATAAACGTCGGCGCCTTTCCGTTCATGATCTCGGCGTTGATCTTTCGGGCCACCGGACGACTGGTCGCCAATGAGCTGATGATGACCGGCCGACTGATCAGCGCCACCGAAGCCGCAGCCGCCGGTTTGATCAACAGGGTGGTGCCGGATGCGGAGTTCGACGACGCACTGCGCCAGTGGGTGGATGACATCGCCGCGAAATCACCGTTGTTGCTCGCACTGGGGAAGAAGGCGGTGGCCGCCACCCGCGACCTGCCGCTGGAGTCGGCACTGGACTACCTCCAGGCCCAGCTCGCCCTGGCCTTCACCACCCAGGACTTGGCCGAAGGTGTTAAAGCGTTCAAAGAGAAGCGTTCCCCGCAGTGGCGCAACGAATGAACCCCAGCCCGCGGCATATTGCCGTTTCGGTCTGACCATTCTACAATTCGGAGGATTAGAGCCTTCGGCGCGGCCGGAGCGCTTCACCCGCGACCGAGGACAGCGCAAATGAAGCCCAGCCCGTACACCGCCCGCTACAGCCAGCAGGAGATCGACGAGTACTACGGCGCGGGGCTGTGGTCGACCGAGACATTCCATGATCTGCTGGTCCGGCGCGTCGACGAGAACCCCGACAAGGTGTTCGCGACGGACGGAACGCGCTCGCTGACATTCCGGCAACTCTTCGAAAGTGCCCAGCGGCTCGCCGTTGGGCTTCATCGACACGGCTTGCGGGCCGGCGACACCGTTGCGGTGCAGCTCCCGAGCTGGGTCGAGTTCATTCAGGTGCTTGCCGCGACCTCGCGACTCGGCGTCATCGCGGTGCCCATCATGCCGATCTACCGACGCGAAGAAGTCGGATATGTACTGTCCAATGCCGCAATACGGGCAGTGTTCACACCGGCAACGTTCAAGAAGTTCGGCTATCTGGACATGTATCTCGACCTGCGCCGTGATCATCCCGACCTGACGATCATCGTCGCCCGCCCCGACGCCGCCGCCGAAGCGATCGCCGGCGTCGACACCGGTGTGTTCACCATGCACGAACTGGAGGCCGATACCGACAGCACCAGTGCTCGAGAGGAATTGGGTGCTCCGCCCGGTCCAGACGATCCGTTCGTCATCGTCTACACCTCCGGAACCACATCGCGTTCGAAAGGATGCGTGCACACGTTCAACACCTACTGTTCTGGCTCGCGTGCGCTGATCGCGCCGTTCGGTTACTCCGAGACCGATGTTCAGTTCGGCCCCTCCCCCGTGGCCCACACCACGGGGCTGGTCACCAGCGTCCTGCTGCCCATGCTGACCAGCGCGGCAACGCATTTGATGGCCGAGTGGGATCCGGCCCGCGGCATTGACGAGATTCAGCGATTCGGCTGCACCGCGGCGGTGACGGCGCCGACGTTCCTGCACAGTCTGCTGGCCGAATACGACCCTGACCGCCACGACCTTTCCACGTTGCGGTTGTGGACGTGTGCGGGCGCACCCATCCCAGGCGCAATCGTCAAGCAGGCGAGCGCCACGCTACCCGACCTCAGGGTGCTCAGCCTCTACGGTCGCAGCGAAAACCTGGTTACCACAACGTGTTCGGTCACCGACGATGCATCACGCGCCCTCACCTCAGACGGCTCGGCGGTCCCCGGGTCCGATGTCAAGATCGTCGACGACAACGGGAACGAAGTGCCGCGCGGTACCGAGGGCGACATCGCCTACCGCGGCCCCGCCCACATGATCGAGTACCTCGCGAATCCCGAGGAGACGGCAGCCCTTTTCACACCCGAGGGCTTTTCCAGATCGGGCGATCTGGGGAAGATGACCGATGACGGATACGTGCGGGTAACGGGCAGGACCAAAGACATCGTCATCCGTGGCGGGATGAACATCAGTGTCCGCGAGATCGAGGAGCACCTGGCTCATCACCCTGCGTTGAAAGCGTTCTCGGTGGTGGGCATGCCCGACGAGCGCCTCGGTGAGCGGGTGTGCTGCTACGTCGTCGCCAAGCCGGGACATCACGCTCCGGCCGTCGGCGAATTGCGCGAGTTTCTGCTCAAAGAAGGCATGCCGATCCAGAAGACGCCTGAGCGCGTCGTCGTCGTCGATGCGCTACCGATGACCGCAACCGGCAAGGTTCTCAAACACGAGTTGCGCAAAGACATCGAACAACGCCTCGACGAGGAAGCCCGGACCAGCGAAACTGCGGGCGCAAGCTGATGGAGCTCAAAGATCGGCCCGACGAGGCTGAGTTTCGCGAAACGGCGCGGGCGTGGCTGCTGGACACGTTGCCGCGACTCGGCGGACCGGAGCCGCCGCATCTCGAGGACAAGCTCGACTACTGGCGAACCTGGCAGCGGCTGCTCTATGACGCCGGTTATGCGGGCCTGTCATGGCCCAAGGAGTACGGCGGCGGTGGCGCGGACGCCAAGCTGCGGGCGATTTTCAACGAGGAACTCGATCGCGCCGGCGCACCCGAGCGGCTCAACATCATCGGCGAGGACTTCGCGGGGCCCACGGTCATCGAATTCGGCACCCCCGCTCAGCAAGAGCGTTATCTGCGACCGATCCTCACCGGCGAGGAGATCTGGTGCCAGTTGTTTTCCGAGCCGGAGGCGGGCTCGGATCTGGCCTCCTTGCGTACCTCCGCCACCAAGGTGGACGGCGGCTGGCGCATCCAGGGCCAGAAGATCTGGACCAGCCGCGCCCAGCTGGCCGCGCACGCAATCCTGTTGGCCCGCACCGGCGGTGGACCCCGCCACCGGGGAATAACGTATTTCCTACTGGCCATGGACAGCCCCGGCGTGCAGGTCCGACCGCTGGCACACATGCTTGGTGAGGCCGAATTCAACGAGGTGTTCCTCGACGGTGTGTTCATCCCCGACGAGTGCGTGCTCGGCGAAGTAGACGGTGGCTGGCGAGTCGCTATGGGAACCCTGGCTTTCGAGCGGGTCGCAATCGCCACCGGACGCGTCAACACCACCCGCGCCGTAGGCGATCTGATCCACGAGATCGCGGCCCGCACCGGTGACGACGGCAGGCCACTTGGCGCCGACCCGCTGATACGGCAACGGCTCGCCGACCTTTACGGGCGGGCACTCGTGCATTACCTGATCGGGCAGCGAGTGATCACCGGGGCCGCCGGCGAGGGACCGCCCGGTCCGGTGACCTCAATCGGAAAGCTGTACTTCTGTCCGCTGGTGGAAGACATCGCGGACTTCGGGCTGGAGCTCGACGCGATGGGTGGGCAGTTCGCCCTCGCCGAAAAAGGCGGCGCCGGCGCCTCACCGACCGATCAACAGCGGTGGCTGCGGTTGGCGTATCAGGCACGCGGTACCGCCATCGCCGGGGGGTCGACGTTCATCCAGCGCAACATCGTCGCCGAGCGCATTCTCGGCATGCCGAGAGGCTGAGGCCCGAAAAGGAGGCTTGTGACGATGGACAAGGTGGTGGCAACGGCGGCGGAGGCTGTTGCCGACGTGACAGACGGGTCGTCGCTGGCCGTCGGCGGGTTCGGGCTGTGCGGCATCCCCCAGGCGCTGATCGCGGCGCTGCTGGAGCTCGGGGTCGGAGATCTGGAGACGGTTTCGAACAACTTGGGCGTGGATGGGATTGGCTTGGGAGTGTTATTGCAACACAAGCGGATCCGGCGCACTGTCAACTCCTACGTCGGGGAGAACAAGGAATTCGCCCGGCAGTACATGGCCGGTGAGCTTGAACTGGAACTGACCCCGCAGGGCACACTGGCCGAGCGGTTGCGCGCCGGCGGGGCCGGAATCCCGGCCTTCTACACACCGTCGGGGGTCGGGACGCAGGTGGCCGACGGCGGCCTGGCGTGGCGGTACCACCCCGACGGTACGGTGGCGGTTGCCTCGCCGCCGAAAGAAACCCGCGAATTCGACGGCGTCACTTACGTATTGGAACGAGGTCTGCGCACCGACTTCGCGCTGGTGCACGCGTTCAAAGGCGACCGGCACGGCAACCTGGTGTACCACGCGGCGGCCGCCAACTTCAACCCGGACTGTGCTGCAGCGGGCCGGATCACCATCGCGCAGGTGGAGCACCTGGTCGAACCGGGCGAGATCGACCCCGCCCAGGTGCACACCCCGGGGATCTACGTGCACCGGGTGGTGCATGTGCCCAACCCGGTCAAGCCGATCGAAAAGGAGACGGTGCGGCCATGACCGCCAACGGCTGGAGCCGAGACCAACTGGCGGCGCGGGTCGCCGCCGAATTGCATGACGGGCAGTACGTCAACCTGGGTATCGGGTTGCCCACCCTGATCCCGAGCCACATCCCCGCCGACATCACCGTCGTCTTGCATTCGGAAAATGGGATTCTGGGTGTCGGGCCATATCCGCGGCGCGAGGACCTCGACGCCGACCTGATCAATGCCGGCAAGGAGACGGTCACCACGTTGCCGGGCGCGGCGTTCTTCTCCTCATCGGCCTCGTTCGGGGTCATCCGCGGCGGACACCTCGACATCGCGGTGCTCGGCGCCATGCAAGTCTCGGCCGCCGGCGACCTGGCCAACTGGACGATCCCCGGCAAGATGATCAAGGGCATGGGTGGGGCGATGGACCTCGTGCACGGCGTTGAAAAAGTCTTCGTGATGATGGATCACACCGCCAAGGACGGCAGCGCGAAAATCGTCGAGCACTGCACCCTGCCGCTGACCGGTAGGCGCTGCGTAAAGCGGATCTTCACCGATCTCGCCGTCATCGACGTCGCTGAGGACGGTCTGCACCTGATCGAGACCGCACCCGGTGTCAGTGTTGACGAGGTTGTCGCGAAAACCGAACCGCCGCTTGCACTTCCTGCCCGGCCGTGACACCGGCACTCTCAGTCCTCGACGCTGATTGCCTCGCGTTCGTCCATGGCCAGAGCCGCCTTGGCGTAGCTGTGCACGTGGCGGCGCATGCGCCGGCTGGCCGTTTCCGCGTCGCGGCTGCGGATCGCGTTGGTGATCGACCGGTGTGCGCGCGCGGTCACGGCGCGCACGGTGTCGTCGACGAACGCGGCATTTTCGGTGCCGGTGTAGATGGCGTGCGACAACGCAGTCATGAAGCCGATCAACAACTCGTTGTGACCGGCCGTGGCCACACCGACATGCCAGTCGAGATTGGCCTGCAGAAACGCCGCCAGGTCAGCGTTGGGGTCGGCGATGTCGGCGTTCGCCTGGTCCAGCACCGCCAAGTCGTCATCGGTGCGTTTCTGAGCGGCCAGCTCGGCGCAAAACGGCTCTAGAGCTTCGCGCGTCTCCATCAGATCAGCCAGTTTGATCTGCTGTCCGCGGATCATCAACGTCACCGAACTGGCCATCGACTTGGTGGTGGGGCGCTGAACAAACGCGCCCCCGGCGCGACCTGCCCTCACCCGAACCAGGTTCTGTACCTCCAGAATGCGTAACGCTTCCCGCACCGTGGCTCTGCTCATCTGTGTCTGCTTGACGAGTTCGCGCTCGGCGGGAAGCGCGGTTCCCTCGACCAGCTCACCGCTGAGAATGCGCTCGCGCAGTTCACGCGCCAATACATCGGACGCCTTGGGCACATCCACCGGTTTGAGCAAGACGGTCGATCGTGGTGCGGCCTCAGCCGGCTCGACTGGTTCCATCCGCGCTCCCTGCATCTGACTTCTCTTCAGGAATTCGGCCTGACAATAAGACCTAATCAAGGGTCAGTATATTGCCCCGGCCCCGGCAGTGGACGCCTCGGGTGCCATGTCGCGGGGAACTGACCGACGAAACGGACTCGGGCAGATCAGTAGATCATGCGAGCGATGACCTCGGCGACCGCCGCGGGTTTAGTTGAGCCGTCGAGCTCGACGGTCTGCCGCACGGTCAGGTCGACGGTCGTCTCGTCGACCTTCTTGGCTTCCACCAGCTCAGATCGCAGCCGGACCCGGCTGCCCGCCGGAACTGGCGCGAGGAACCGCACCCGGTTGAGCCCATAGTTGATGCCCATCCTCGCGTTGTCGATGCGGTAGTTTTCCTTGCTCAGCGCGGGAATGAGCGACAACGTCAAGAAGCCGTGCGCGATCGTTGCACGAGAGGGACTTTCGATCCGGGCCCGCTCGACGTCGACGTGAATCCACTGCTGATCGCCGGTGACGTCGGCGAACGCATTGATACGTTCTTGATCGACGGTGATCCACTGGGAGACGCCCAGTTCCTGTCCGACGGCCGCAACGGCCTCCTCGATGGAAGAAATGACTCGCACTGCTCACCTGCCAGACGGTGCGCTCAGTTGCCGCGATACGCGGCGAACTCAGGTGCGCGCTTCTCGTTGAAAGCGGTGACACCTTCCTGCGCCTCAGGAGTGTCGCCGAACATCTTCAAACTCGAGTACGCCATCTGGCCCACCGACGCGAATTGTTCGGTGTCGGTGTTGAACGACTGCTTGAGAATCTTCAACGACGTGGGTGACAGCTGCAGGATCTCATCGGCCCAAGCCCGCACCTCGGACTTGAGTTGGTCGGCCGGCACCACCTTGTTGACCAGTCCCCACTCGGCTGCCTGTTGCGCCGAGTACCGGCGGCACAGGAACCAGATCTCGCGGGCGCGCTTCTCCCCGACGATGCGAGCCAGGTAGCCGGTTCCGAATCCGGCGTCAAACGACCCGACCCGTGGGCCGTTCTGGCCGAACACCGCGGTATCCGCGGCGATCGTCAAGTCGCACAGCACGTGGAGGACATGACCGCCGCCGATCGCGAACCCGTTGACCGCGGCAATCACCGGCTTCGGTACGTCGCGGATAACCCGATGGAGCGTATCCACTTCGAACAGACCGGTTTCAGAGGGTCCGTAGTCGCCGGTCTCGGCACGCTGCTTCTGATCTCCGCCGGTGCAAAAGGCCTTCTCCCCGGCACCGGTCAGACATATCGCCCCGACTTCCGAGCTTCCCCAAGCCAACTTGAAAGCCCGGATCAGCTCGTCGAGAGTCCGGGCCCGAAATGCGTTGTACCGCTCGGGCCGATTGATCGTGATCCAGGCGAGGCCGTTGTCGACCTCGTAGGTGATGTCAGTGAACTCGGTCATCTGCTGCCTCTCGTCATCGAAACGCCACCAGTGTGCGGTTTTGATTATGGTCTAACCATATTACCAAAACTATGCCACGCGGCGAAATTTACCTTCTTGGGCGTATGTCTCACGCCGGCAGGACATCCCGTCGTAACAGGGCGAGCTCACCGATCGACTTCTGCAGCTCGTCCAGCTCAGCGACCAGTGCTGCCCGGCGGTCGGCGATCTCTTCTTCTGGAACATCGAGGTCGAACAGACCGCGGTGGCGCGCCATCTTCAACGCAGTGCTGAACATGTCCCCCGACACCGACTCCTCGGTGATGCGATGCTGCAACGACCATTGCCGGCCCAGCCGGAGGCACCTGCTGAGCAGCTCCTGTTCGTCTACCCCGGTACCGGCACCACAGGTGAGCAACTCTTCGGCCACCACCCGGTACGCGTCAACAAATGGTCTGAGCACGAGATGGGCGACCAGCAGGTCACTTTCGTGCAGACTGCGCGCGGCTTCTTCGATATCCAGGGGTGCGCTGGGGTCGTGGCTGCGCCCGGTCATGATCGCGAACTCATTCCACAATTCGTCGGCGAATTCATTGCGGCCGGCGAAGAAAAAGTCGAACTTGAGGAGTTCGCGAACCGCTAACGCCTCTTCCCACCCGGTGCGCTTGGTGGCGCCCGGTTTGCGCACGATCGCCAGCAAGGCCAGTTCGGCAATCGCTCTCATCACCAGAACATGAATTGCGCTGTTGCGGTAGACCGCAACGATCAGATGCTGGTCGTCGCCGATCCCCCACACCGTCGTCGGCCCCTCGGCGTAGCAGGTCAATACACCGGAGCCGACCAAGTCGTGCAGCGTTTGCGACACCGTGGCGCGATCGGTCAGATCGGCACCCCCCGCGACGGGCCAACCACGGATCCGCAAGTAACGGGCCAGCGGTGCGACGGTGGCGCACACCTCGTCGAGGGTCAGGGCACGGTCTTCGCCGAGCATCGCGACGCATACGGCGGCCGTTGCAGACACCGGCGTGACCTGGTTGAGTCGGTGGCAGATGTCCAGCGCGATGCGTTCGACCACCTGCCGGTCGGTCAAGCCGTCGGCGCGCAACGCGACTATCCGCTCGTGCAGCGGCACCGGCGAGCCGAAATTGATGTAGATGCGTCCCAGACGATGCCGCAGGCCGCGAGCGTAACTGAACAGCCAGCGCGCGTTCTCGGGGCTCTTGGGAAGGCCCCGCGACTCCGAAACCATCAGTTTGACCTCGTGCAGCGGCAACTGGTCAAAGAGGATCGAAACCGGCACCGCGAGGGTCTGCTCTGACCCCACGGATTCGACCGCGTCGGTCACGTAGCGCAATAACCCGTATCTCGGCGGCCGCAACTTGCCGGTGCGTGACCGGCCGCCCTCGATCGACCACACCAGGTTGCGTCCGCTGGCCACCATCTGACCCACCAGCGCGCGCAGCGCCAACCGGTACACCGGCACATCACCCGTCGCGCGCCGCACCGGGATGAACCCGTTACGCCGGGCCAGTGTGCCCAGCGGAAAGAAGTTGAGGTTTGCGCCGGCCAGTCCGAATGTCGGCGAAATGCCCTCCTGGGTAAGGCGGGGCGGGAACGAGAACTGATCCAGGTAGGAGCGGTGCGAGATCAGGAAGATCAATGCGTGATCCCGGTCAAGCGCGCGCAGCTTCGCCAGGTCGTCGTCGTCGATGACGACCTGAAACCCGCGGACCATCCACGCGGACAGCGCTTTCCAGGCACGCACTACGGGAGGGACATGGGATGCCGCCATCTCGCGCACGTAGCCGGCCGCCTCGACCTGCACGTCGGTCACATCGCGCCCCAGCTGCGCCGCCAATTGTGCAGTGGTGCTTTGGAATTCGTCCGATCCCAATACCGCCGCGGCATCCGGCAGGTCGCCCGGCACCGATAGAGCGGTCGCGGACCCGTTCGGTCGCAGCAGCCGTCCAAGACGACCGGGCAGCACCGTCATTTCGGTGCCGCCGTCCGGGACGCCGCTGCGATCGCGGCGGACCACGAAATTCCGGCTTCGGTGCCCGGCCAGTCGTCGAGGGTGTCGATGTACAGCTGGCGCATTCGCGGCACCCACTCATCGAGATCTGCTTTAGTCCAGTCTTGGGTCGGAAGCGGTTCGTGGACAACGACTTCGATCGTGCCTTCCTGGGCGACCTTGGCGTTGCGCCACATGATTTCGCCGGCGTTGCGGATGACGATGGGAATGATCGGAACCCCGGCGTCGCGGGCCATGTGGAAGCCGCCCTTCTTGAACGCCCCGATCTTCGGACTGAACGACCGGGTACCTTCGGGCGAGATCGCGATCGAAACACCCTTGCGCAGCCTGTCCACCGCGGGTTGCAACGCCGACACGGCCTTCGAGGTGTCACTGCGCTCCACGAAGGCGACATCGGCCAGGCTGAACAGCTGCCCAAGCACTGGTATCTGCTTCACCTCGGCCTTGGCCACCACGGTAAAGCCACGCTGCACGACCCGCGAGGTCACCAGTGCATCGATCAGGGTGCTCTGATGGTTGATGAAGAATACGGCGGGGCGCTGCCTGGTGTGCTCCTCGCCGATGACGTCAAAGTGGATGTTGCCGAGTTGACTTGCGAGGCGGCCGAACAGCGACGTCGTCAGATCGACCCCGCCACGGCTGTCGTTCGTCAACAGGCCGAGGATCGTGCCCGCGCCCACCGCCGCGGCGAATCCACCGAACAAGCCAGTCGTCCGGGCCATCGCCAAGGGGTGGAACTGGCTCCGCTTGGTTCGGAACCGGATAATCGGCCAACCGCGTTCACCGGCGTGGCGCGCCAACTCCGAGCCCGGGTTGACCGGGTGCGGGAACCCGACCGCTTCCAGGAACGGCACATCTTCGTTGCCATTGGCGTACGCATGGCAGTTCTTAAGCGGGATGCGTTCGCGTTTGGCGAATTCCCGGACGGCCGCTGCCTTGCCCTCTGCCCACAGCGGGCGTCCGGCTATGCCACCGGTGAGCACCCCGTGTTCGGTTTCCAGCTCGGTGCACAAGATGTGGTCGATGCCCAATTCGCGGGCCATCGGCTCTACCTGCATCCGTGTCGCAGAAGTTGCGATGACGACAGTGTGGCCTTTGTTCTGGTGGGCACGCACCAGTCGCCACGTCCCATGAAAGAGCGCACCGGCAATGTCGTTGGCAAACAATTCTTGCCCGAGCTCCATCAACTCGTCCTCGGTCCGGCCCACCCAGCCGCGGATGCCCTGCAGCATCAGCTCTTTGAAGGCGGCTTCGTCGAGGGGTCCGCCGAGTGCGGCGAGCATGGTGCGCACGAACTCGTCGGGACCCAATTCGAAGTTGCGGGCGCGGTGTGCCATCAGCGCGCCGGCCGAATACCCCTGAATCAGGGTCCCGTCAAAGTCGAAGAACGCGGCCACCTTACGGCCGTCTGGTCCAGCTTTGATATCGGCGATTACCTCCTCGACGGCAATCATCTGCGGTGTGGAACCGGTCATCTCATACTCCGCCTCCGCGCGGACGCATGCACCGCGCCGATCGCTAGTCGACGTTCTGGGGGGACCCGGTCGGACACATCTCCACCACCTCGTGCTGTTGTCGTCCCGTCGTTCGGTCTCCGTGACACACTGGCCCGGGCACCGACACCGCACGTCGCCCGAGAAGGGTTTCAGGCGCACCCACGCGGTGCCGGGCCCGGTTGCTTACGGCAGTCGCCTCCGACTAAGCCAACTATGAAGAGTCGATCGGGCTCGGCCAAGAGTGGGTAGGGCTAGATACCTCTCCTGCGGGAGTAGGAACCGCCCGATGTGGTGACGCGGCAGCCGGGGTCCTTCGCCCACACTCGCAACACAGGGTCCGCAGCCGACCCCGACAGGACTGTCGGACGGTTTCGGCGTTCCGCCAGCGGCCGAATGCAAGACCAAGAGTTCAGGGAAAGAGACAGCGGATGCAAATATCAGCCGCAGTGGTGCAAGAGGTAGGCGCGCAGTTCACGTTCAGCGATGTCGACCTCGAAGCGCCGAAACCTGATGAAGTGGTGGTGCAGATCGCCGGTGCCGGCATCTGCCACACCGACATCGCGGTCCAGCACGGGCACCTGCCGTTCCCGCTGCCCGGCGTCCTGGGCCATGAGGGCAGCGGAACCGTCGTCGACGTCGGCCGCGACGTGCGCACGGTCACCGTCGGTGATCAGGTCGCGATCAGCTTCAACAGCTGCAACGCGTGCCCCCGATGCGCGATGGGCGAACCGGCGTATTGCCACAACTTCCTCGAATACAACTTCGGTGGGGCGCGGCCCGACGGATCCTCCGGGTTAGCCTCTGGCGGAACCAAATTGGGAGGTAATTTCTTCGGTCAGTCGTCGTTGGCCACGCACGCGCTGGCCCACGAACGCAATGTCGTCAAGCTGCCGCCGGGCGCACCGCTCGAGCTGGTGGGGCCGCTGGGATGCGGCATCCAGACCGGCGCGGGCGCGGTGCTCAACTCGCTGGACGTGCGACCCGGATCGACAGTGGTGATCACCGGCTCGGGCGCGGTGGGGCTGTCGGCGGTGATGGCCGCCGTTGTGCGCGACGCCGCGTCGATCATCGCGGTCGACCTCCACGAGAGCAGGCGGGCGCTGGCCACCGAGCTGGGCGCCACCCACGTGATCGACCCGCAAGCGGGCCCGCTTTCCGAACAGATCCGGGAGATCGCCCCCGGGGGCGCCGATTACGCAGTCGACACCACCGCAGTGACTCCGGTCGTAGAACAGCTGCTCGCGTCCCTCGGGATGCGAGGCATACTCGGTTTGATCGGCGTCCCAGCCGATCCGCAGGCTGTCTTCACGGTCGGGTTGTTCCAGCCGCCCCTGCTGGGGCTCACCATCCGGGGCATCGTCGAAGGCGACGCCGACCCGCAGAAGTTCATCCCTTATCTGCTCGATCTGCACGGCCAGGGCAGGTTCCCGTTCGACAAGCTGATCACCACGATGCCGCTGGCCCAGATCAACGAGGCAGTGGAAGCCCAACACCGCGGTGAGGTCCTGAAGGCCGTGCTGACACCGTGATCCGACTTCGGACAACATGAATGGCGAATAATCCAGGCCGAAAGGCGGCCCTGGCCGCGACACTCGTGGCGGGCGGAGCGGCTGCCGCGGCCGCGGCCGTTGCCCGACGGGACCCCGATCCTACGCGCGCGGCACTTCCCCCGTTGGAGCTGACTCCGGTTCACCGCGGCGGAGCCGGGCAACCGCTATTGCTGTTGCACGGGATCGGGGCTATCTGGCGGGCATGGTCCCCGGTACTGCCCTACCTGGAACCACACCACGCGTTGATCGTGCCGACGCTCCACGGGCACGCGGGTGGACCGCCCCTTGGTGAGGACGTCGAACCATCGATTCAGGCCCTTGCTGACGGCATCGAGGAGGAGCTCGACCGCCTGGGCCTGCAGAAGGTGCACATCGCCGGTAACTCACTCGGCGGCTGGATCGGGATCGAACTCGCCCGCCGGGGACGCGCCCAGTCACTCGTTCTGCTCAGCCCCGCTGGGGCCTGGCGCTCGCCGCGTCGCATCAAAGTGACCACTGCAGGTGTCAGGTTCTCCCTCGGCGCGATCGCGCGTTATTCGCATCGGGCCGAAGCGATCGTCGAGCGCCGCGTGCTGCGCTGGGCGCTACTGGCAGCCCAGGTAGCCCATCCCCACCAGGTGCAGCGCGAAACGCTGGTGACCTATGTCCACGCCAGTGGCCATTCACCGGTGGTCGATCCGCTGCTGCGGGTACTTCACCTGACTCCGGTCGATCCCCTGCCCGAAGAACGGGACTACCCCGTCAGGCTGGTGTGGGGAGAGCGCGATCTCGTGCTGCCCTTCAAGCATTTCGGCTCGCCGATGCTGGAACGGCTGCCCGGCGCAGAGCTGATCCGCCTCGAGGGCGTCGGCCACGTCCCGATGTCGGACGACCCCGCGCGCGTCGCCGAGCTGATCCTGGAAGTGACCCGCGCCGTCGACGGCGCGGTAGGTTCGACCGGAAATGAGTGATCGCATGTCCAACACCGACGCTGACACACTTGCTTCATGGGGTGGTGGTCAAGACCTCAGCGCCTGGGAAGCGTTGATGTGGCGCAGCGATGGTGATCATCGGACCCGCTCGACCGGGGTGATCGTCGAGTTGCTCGACACTGAACCGGACTGGGATCGGCTGGTCGCCGCGCATGACCGGTTCACTCAGCAGGTTCCACGACTGCGCGAACGCATCGTCGAGCCGGTGGTGTCGGTTGTCGCGCCGGCATGGTCTCCCGACCCGCATTTCGACCTGGCGTACCACCTGCAACGAGTACGGCTTCCCGGTTACGGTTCGATGGCCGAATTGCATGCGCTGGCATCCCAATTCGCCGCCCGCCCACTCGATCCGGCGCGTCCCCCCTGGGAGGCCCTGCTCGTCCTCGGCGTCGAGGGCGGTCAGGCCGCATATCTGTTCAAGCCCCATCACAGTCTCAGTGACGGGATCGGTCTGCTGCAATTGCTCGAACTGGCCCACGGGCACAGCCGTGAGCCCTCACCCGCCGACGATGTGGTGATTCCCGAGCCTCGACGGAAGGAGACACCGGAGGGGCTGCTGGTAAACCGGTTGTCCGGCAAGGTCGTCAACGCTCCCGGGAGCGCATTGCGTGAAGCCTTCCGCGTCGCCGGCCACTTTGTCGGCAACCCTATCGGAACGACGACCGAAGCCGTGAAGTTCGCGATGTCGCTGCGCCGCGTAATGTCGCCGCCGGATACCCCGCACTCCCCCGCGCTGACCGGCGGCGGTTCCGGTTATCGGCTGGACACCTTCGACGTGCCGTTTGACGAACTGAAGGCATCGGGACGGGCGGCCGGCGGTTCGGTCAACGACGCATTCCTGGCCGCTCTGCTTGGAGGGGTCCGGCGCTACCACGAAAAGCTCTCTCTCACAGTCGATTCAATCCCGATAGCGATACCGGTCAGCCTTCGCACCGACGCTGATCCATTGGGCGCCAACAAGTTCGCCGGTGCGCTGCTCGTGGCTCCGGTCGGTGAACCGGATCCCAGGACCCGCATCGCCGCCATCCACGACCTGATCAAAGACGTGCGCAAGGAACCCGCGCTCGGGTTCCTCGACCTCATCGCGCCGGTGTTGAGCCGACTGCCGGGTGTTGTGCTCACGCGGATCGCCGGTGAGATGACCGGCCTGTCCGACTTCCAGGCTTCCAATCTCGGGGCGATCGGCCGTCCGCTGTATCTGGCCGGTGCGCGGGTGACCCGCGTCTACCCGATGGGTCCCCGACCCGGTATTCCAGCCATGATCGCGGTGATCACCTACGAGGGCACGTGTTGCATCGCAGTCAACTTCGACCCGGAGGCCATCACCGATGCCGAAGCGTTCTCGGCCTGCCTCCGTGAGGGTTTCGAGGAGGTGACCGCGCTTGCACACACCGGCTGACGCGAAAGCACCTGGGCCAACCACGAAGGGCGGAAGGAAAGAACCTCATGAATTTTGATGACGTCGTTGCAATACTTGACAAGTCGGTCGGCGGCCCGGACGCCGATGTGGCTTCCCACGGGCCCTTCTGGCGAGATGTCACCCGCGACACTTTCGTCGCGATGAAGGTCGGCGGACGGCCACTGGTGATCCTCGGCGACGGCGCGAACTCGAACCTGGTGTTGTCGCTGAAAGGCGAAGCGCCGTTTGGTTCCGACCTGGACGACCCGCCCGCAGGCGCCGTGACACCCCTGATGCCGGCGTACCTCGATCCGATGCCGGCGGAGGAAATCAGCCATATCGAGCGATGGATAGATGCCGGATGTCCGGCGGTTTGACGGTCCTCGACTGGCGTTGCCGATGACAATTTCCATGACGATGACTATGGCTATGCCTTCGACGGGGCACGTCTACCCCCAACGCGGGAGCGATCACCCCCCGACATGGTGACGCACAAACAAGTCCCACGCGATGAGACTTGAGAGCAACAGCCCGCCCACGGCGTCTCGTGGACACGCTGAACAGGTCACTACCCCAGAAGAAAGAGGACACCAGTGACGACCACCCAGCCCACCGAATCAGCGGTTCTCCCCGACGACATCGCGCGGCGGCTCGTGCTCCCCGAGGGCCACTCCGACCTCACCGCGCTGTACGAAGCCTACAAATGGCTGCGCGACAACATGCCGGTGGCGAAGGCGGTCGTCGAGGGCTACGACCCCATCTGGCTGATCAGCAAGCACGCCGACATCCAGGAAGTCGAGAGTCTGTCGGAAGTCTTTGCCGCCGGCGGTGGCCCGGACAATCCAGGCTCGCACAACCCGATCCTGCAGAACACCGCCGGTGACGAGTTCACCAAGCAACTCCTCGGCGGCAGCCTGCGCATCCTCGACGCACTGCCCTACATTGACCCGCCCGAGCACACGCAGGCCAAAAACATGGCGTTCAACTACTTCAAACCACCATCGGTCAAGAAACTCGAAGCTCAGATCCGCGACCTCGCCAAGGAATCCATCGACCAGCTCAAGCAGCTTTCGGCGCGCGGTCAGATCGACCTGGTCGACGACTGGGCGCTGGGGTACCCGCTGCACGTGGTGATGACGCTGGTGGGGGTGCCGCGCGAGGACGAGCCGCGGATGATGGCCCTCACCCAGGAGTTCTTCGGCACCGCCGACCCGGAACATCAACGCGCGGACGTCGAGCCCCTGGCCCCGGAGGCGATGGCCCAACAGTGGGCGGCCACGATCCAGGACTTCTTCGCCTACTTCGACGTATTGGCCGAAGATCGCCGCGCCAATCCCCGCGATGACCTGGCCTCGGCGGTCGCCTGCGCCAAAGGGGCCGACGGCGAGTACTGGCCCAAATCCTTCGTCTACGGCTGGTACACGGCCATCTTCACGGCCGGCCACGACACCACGTCGGCGACCCTGGCCGGCACGCTTCAGCAGTTGGCCCTGCATCCGGAGGTGCTGGCCCGTGTCAAAGCTGACATGAGTTTGGTGCCCGACCTCATCCAGGAGGGTTTGCGGTACGTGGCGCCGGTCAAACACTTCATGCGCGTCGCGCTCAAGGACCACACCATTCGCGGCCAGACCATCAAAGCCGGTGACCGGGTTATGCCGCTGTTCCAGTCGGGCTGCCGCGATGAGGAGGTCTTTGACAACCCCAACGACTTCAACATCGACCGCAAGCCCAACAATCACCTCGCGTTCGGCTTCGGCGCGCACACCTGCGTCGGCCAGCACCTGGCCAAGCAGGAACTGAAGGTGATGTTCGAAGAACTGCTGCCCCGGCTGGAGTCGATCGAGGTGCTCGGGCCCGGCAGCGTGACGCAGACGAACTTCGTCGGCGGTCTCAAGCACTTGCCCGCAACAGTCACCATCTCCTGAACGGGCGGACATCCATGACAACGATCGATTACCCGCAGCTGTACATCGGCGGCACGTGGAGCGCGCCCGCCGGCCACGACACCATCGAGGTCCACTCTCCGACGACCGAGGAACGGATCGGTTCGGTGCCCCGCGGCAAAGAGGCCGACATCGACGCGGCTGTCGCGGCGGCCAGGACGGCATTCGACGCCCCCGACGGATGGGCGAACTGGGATCCCAAAGAGCGCGCTGATGTGCTCGAGAAGTTCGCGGCGGAACTGGAAGCTCGCGGCGCCGAAACAGCACGGCGGGTTTCGATGCAGAACGGGATGCCGATCTGGCTGGCCCACCAGTTCGAGGCCGGTTTTCCGGCGCTGCTGGTGCGCTACTACAGCGGCCTGATGACCAGTGCACCGGTCGAGGACGCGCGTCCCGGCATGTTCGGGGGCACCGCGCTGGTTTCTAAGGAGCCCGTCGGCGTCGTCGGCGCGATCGTGCCCTGGAATGTGCCACAAGGGATTTCGTTCCTCAAGATCGCACCCGCGCTGGCCGCCGGCTGCACGATGGTCCTCAAGCCCGCCGAGGAAACCGTGCTCGACGCATTCCTCATGGCCGAGGCCGCGGCGGCGGCCGGTCTACCCGACGGTGTGCTCAACGTGGTTCCCGGCGGCCGCGAGGTGGGCGCCTATCTGGTCGAGCACCCCGGGGTGGACAAGGTGTCGTTCACCGGCTCCAGCGCCGCAGGCCGCTGGATTGCCGAGGCATGCGGACGCTTGTTGCGGCCGGTCACCCTCGAGCTCGGCGGCAAATCTGCGGCGATCGTGCTCGACGACGCCAACCTGGCCGCCTCGATCGAACAGTTCTTCGGGGTCACCCTGCTCAACAACGGGCAGATCTGTTGGCTCAACTCCCGGGTGCTGGTCCCTCGCAGCCGGTATTCCGAGATCGTCGACACGATAACCGATTTGGCGCGATCGCTGACGGTGGGCGATCCCCTCGACCCCGAAACCAAGGTCGGCCCGCTGGTTTCGGAGCGCCAACGCGAGCGCGTCGAGGGGTATATCGCCAAAGGCAAGAGTGAAGGCGCCCGAATGACCACCGGCGGTTCGCGACCGTTTGACAAGGGCTGGTTCCTGGAACCCACCATCTTCGCGGACTTGGACAACAATGCGACCGTGTCACGTGAAGAGATCTTCGGTCCGGTGCTGTCGCTGATTCCATACTCCGACGAGGACGAGGCGGTCGCAATCGCCAACGACAGCATCTACGGCCTGGGCGGTAGCGTGTGGTCATCGGATCCCGAACGCGCGGTCAACGTTGCCCGCCGCGTTCGCTCCGGGACTGTCGGGGTCAACCACTACGTCAACGACCCCGTCGCACCCTTCGGCGGCGTCAAGCAAAGCGGCATGGGGCGCGAACTCGGTCCGGAGGGGTTGCACGCGTTTCAGGTCTCCAAGACCATTTACCTGCCGCCTCCGCCTGGCGCCGGGGAATAACACAGGCGTTCAGCTGATTTCGTGTCTACCACGGATCGGAGCAAGGAACCAATGTCAGCGCCCGCAGCCAGGAAAGCCAGCGGCAACGTTCACGAATTCACTACCGATCTCGTTGTCCGTCGCCGCAACGCCGCTGCAGCGGGCGTGGTAATCCTGGACCTTGCCCATCCGCAGGGTGAAGAGCTGCCCCGTTGGGAACCGGGAGCCCATATCGACCTGCTCCTCACCGACGGCCTTACGCGCCAGTATTCGCTGTGCGGTAGTTCCGATGATCCGACTGTGTGGCGGGTTGGAGTCTTGCTCGATCCCGCCAGCCGCGGCGGCTCGCAATACGTGCACGACAACCTCCAAGAAGGTGCCACTGTACGAGTGCGGGGCCCCCGCAACCACTTTCCGCTGATCGACGCGCCACACTACCGGTTCATCGCAGGAGGTATCGGCATCACTCCGATTCTGGCGATGCTGGAGGAGGTTGAGCGGGCAGGCAACGATTGGACCCTGCTTTATGGCGGACGGACCCGGGAGTCGATGGCGTTTGCGGACGACCTTGTCGAGCGCTACCACGATCGTGTCACAGTGTGGCCACAGGACGAACGGGGCTTTCTAGATCTGGCAAAGCTTCTCAAGGATCCGACGGACGATACGTTGGTGTATTGCTGTGGGCCCGAAGGGCTTCTGTCAGCGGTCGAGAGCCAATGTGCCCACTGGCCCGCCGGAGCCCTGCACATTGAGCGGTTCGCCGCGAAGGCACCGACGGCCGAACAAGCCGCCGAAGCGCTGGACCACTTCGAGGTGGTGTGCCACCGCACCGGTGTGACGTTTGACATCGCATCGGATCAGTCGATCCTGGAAGTCCTTGAGGAAGAGGGCATTCCCATTCTGGGCAGCTGCTATGAAGGGGTATGCGGTACCTGCGAAGCGAGGGTGTTGGAGGGAACGCCAGACCACCGCGATTCGGTGCTCAGCGAGGCCGAAAAGGCTGCCGGCGAAGTAATGTTGGTCTGCGTATCGCGCTCACGCACCGAAAGGCTGGTGCTGGACTTGTGAAAGCCAATTATCCGAAGAAGTGCTGGTACGTCGCGGCCACCTGCGATGAGGTCACCGACTCGCCGCTGGGGCGACGCCTGCTCGGCGAGGATGTCGTGCTGTGGCGCGGTGCCGGCGGACGCGTCACCGCATTCGAAAACCGCTGTGCACACCGGGCATTTCCGCTGTCACACAGCAGCGTCCACGGTGATCGATTGGTCTGCGGCTACCACGGATGCACCTACGACACTGACGGCAAGTGCGTCTACATACCGTCCCAGCCGCAGGTACCGACGCGAATGAGCGTCCCCGTGTTTCCCATCCTCGAGAAGCCACCTTTCATCTGGATCTGGCTCGGACCTCCGGCTGCTGCGGCTGCCAGCCAACCCCCGTCCTTGCCATGGATCAACGACCCGGCATGGGCGACATTCGCGAGTGCCTGGCAGGTAAGCGCCAACTACATGATGGTTCACGAGCACTACTTGGACTTCAGCTACGCGCCTGTCATTCATGCCAAAGACTTGCCCCCGGGGCTCGCCAGTATGCCGGCATTCAACAGCGTCGAGGTGACCGAGACGACCGTGTCCTATACCCGGATCATGTCGGACCTGCCCCTTACTGACTGGCACGTCAACGCCACCGGACTCGACCGCAATCTCTTGTATAGACACAGTGAGAGCGGGACTTTCGTCTCGCCCGCCATTCATCGCCAATATTGGAACATTGAAACTTCGAATGGCGAGGCGTACACCACCACTCGTACGCACGGCATCACGCCCGAGACGGAGTCATCGACTCACGTGTTCATGCAGTCTTCGCGGAACTATCGGACCGATAGCGATGACGTGACGGCGGGGCTGCGGTCGTTTCTGGACGGAGTTGCCCAACGCGACGTGCCCATTCTCGAGATGGCTTCCCTGCACTCAGGCTACGACGGATGGCGTGGCGGCGTGGAATTTCAGGCGGACGCGGCCGCACTGCGCGCTCGACGCATTGTCGGGGTCATGTTGGCTAAGGAAGCCGGCCGCGCTGCAATTCGCCCCGGTCTGGCCTCCGCCAGCAGGGGCGGGTCGCGCAGCCCTCGCAAGCCGATCACATCTGGTGATTAGCCCCGAGTGCGTCGAGGCCCGCGGTTCACCGAGAACGACGGCCGCTGGGGTTACCTACAAGCGTTGCGGATCATCTCGATGACCCCGCTGAAGTCCAGGTCGGGGTGCGAGGCGGCGAACTTGGCATAAATGTCGGCGGCGTGACTGCCCAGGGGGGCGGCCGCACCGGTCGAGGCCACTGCGTCCATCGCCAGGCCAAGATCCTTATTCATCAATACCGCCGCGAAGCCGGGCTTGAAGTCGTTGTTGGCCGGTAATGTCGGAACCGGTCCTGGCGCAGGACAATTGGTGTGCACCGCCCAGCAATTGCCGGTCGCGCCGGTGATCACGTCGAACAGCGCCTGCGCCGACAGGCCGAGCTTCTCGGCCAGCACGAACGCCTCGCCGATCGCGATCTGCTGCACTGCCAGCACCATGTTGTTGCACACCTTGGCGGCCTGCCCCGCTCCGGCGGATCCGCAGTGAATGACCTTGCCTGCCATGGGCTCCAGCACCGGACGGGCCCGCTGCAGCGCGGACTTGTCGCCGCCGACCATGAAGGCCAATGTCCCGGCCACCGCACCCTTGACGCCGCCGGACACCGGTGCGTCGAGTTGAGACAGGCCGTGAGACTGGGCCAGCGAATGCACCTCGCGGGCGTCGTTGACCGAAATCGTGGAGCTGTCGATGAACAGCGCGCCGGCTTTCGCAGCCGGCAGCACCTCGACGTAGCAGCGCCTGACCACGTCGCCGTTAGGCAGCATGGTGATGACCACGTCGGCCTCGGCCACCGCTTCTGCGGCACTGTCGAACAACGCAACACCGCTGGCGCTCGCAGCCGCCGCGGAGGCGGGCACCGGGTCGAATCCGCGCACGATATGTTCGGCGGCAACGAGATTCGCCGACATCGGCCCGCCCATATGGCCCAGGCCCAAGAACGCAATGGTCGTCATCTGAGCCTTCCTAGGTACTGGCTCGGAACCGCGCGGCCTTGGCCCGACCGATGACCACCCGCATGATTTCGTTGGTCCCTTCCAGGATGCGATGCACCCGCAGATCGCGGACGATCTTTTCCAGACCATACTCGCGCAAATAGCCGTAGCCGCCGTGCAGTTGCAGCGCTTTGTCGGCCACCGCGAAGCAGGTGTCGGTGACGTAGCGCTTGGCCATCGCGCACAGCTCGACCTTGTCGGGGGCGTTATCGTCCAGCGCGGATGCCGCCCGCCACAACATCATTCGCGACGTCTCCAGCCCGGTCGCCATGTCGGCCAGCGTGAAGCGAATGGTGGGTTCGTCGAGCAAGGCAGCACCGAACGCCCGGCGTTCCCGTACATAGCCGCCAGCCTTGTCGAAGGCGGCCTGCGCGCCACCGAGCGAGCACGCCGCGATATTGAGCCGGCCGCCGTTGAGGCCGTTCATCGCGATTCCGAAACCAGTACCTTCGCCGTCAGGGCCGCCCAGCATGGCCTCGGCCGGGACCCGCACGCTGTCGAGTATCACCTGTGCGGTGGGTTGCGCATGCCAACCCATCTTTTCCTCGAGCGCGCCGAAACTCAATCCCGGAGTGCCCTTCTCGATGATGAAGGCGGAAATGCCCCGCGGGCCATCGGTTCCCGTCCGCGCCATCATCACATAGACATCGGATGCTCCCGCGCCGGAGATAAACTGCTTCACGCCGTCGAGCACATAATCGCCACCCTGCTGTACGGCGCGAGTGCTCAACGCGCCCGCATCCGAGCCCACGCCCGGCTCGGTCAGGCAATAGCTGGCGATGGCATCCATTGACGCCAATCGTGGGACCCAGTCCTTGCGCTGATCGGCGGTGCCGAAGCCGTCGATCATCCAGGCGCACATGTTGTGGATCGACAGAAAGGCGGCGGTCGCCGGATCGGCGATGGCCAACTGCTCGAAGATGCGCACCCCGTCGAGCCGACGCAGCCCGCTGCCACCCACGTTGTCACGGCAGTAGATCGCCGCCATCCCGAGATCGGCCGCCTCGCGCAGCACGTCGGTCGGAAAGTGATGGGCGGCATCCCATTCCAGCGCATACGGGGCAATGCGCTTTCCGGCGAACGCGGCCGCCGTCTCGGTGATCACCCGTTCGTCGTCGTCGAGGGCAAACATGAGTGAGCCAGCCCTAATTCATGGTCGGGATCACGAATTCGGCGCCATCCTTGATGCCGGACGGCCACCGCGACGTGACGGTCTTGACCTTGGTGTAGAATTGGATCGACGCCGTGCCGTGCTGGTTGAGGTCGCCGAATCCGGACCGCTTCCAGCCGCCGAAGCTGTGATAAGCCACCGGAACCGGGATCGGGACGTTGACGCCGACCATGCCGACCTGCACCCGGGAGACGAAATCGCGCGCGGTGTCGCCGTCACGGGTGAAAATCGCCACGCCGTTGCCGTACTCGTGCTCGGACGGCAGTCGCAGCGCCTCTTCGTAATCGTGGGCGCGGACGATGCACAGCACCGGCCCGAAGATCTCCTCGGTGTAAATCGACATCTCCGGGGTGACGTGGTCGAACAGGGTGGGGCCGATGAAGAAGCCACCCTCGAGATTGGCAGTGGCATCAGCCAGCCCAAAAGTCAGATCGTCGCTGGCGCGCTCGCGGCCGTCTACGACGAGCTCGGCACCGGCGTCCACGCCCTGCCCGATGTAGTCGCGCACCCGCGCCAGTGCGGCCTCGGTGACCAGCGGGCCATAGTCGGCCTTGGGGTCCAGGCTGTGCCCGACCCGCAGGCCGTTGACCCGCTCAATCAGCCTGGCGCGCAACCGGTCCGCAGTCTGTTCGCCGACCGGGACGGCGATGCTGATCGCCATGCAGCGTTCACCGGCGCTGCCGTAACCCGCGCCGATCAACGCATCGACCGCCTGATCGAGATCCGCGTCGGGCATGACAATCATGTGGTTCTTGGCGCCGCCGAAGCATTGCGCGCGCTTTCCGGTGGCCGCTGATTGGCTGTAGATGTACTGGGCAATGTCGGAGCTGCCGACGAATCCGACCGCTTTGATGTCGGGATGGTTGAGGATGGCGTCGACGGCTTCCTTGTCGCCGTGCACCACCTGGAACACCCCGGGCGGCAGGCCCGCCTCCGTGAAGAGTTCGGCAAGTCGCACTGGAAGCGACGGGTCACGCTCACTGGGTTTGAGAACGAAGGCATTTCCGCACGCGAGCGCCGGGCCCGCTTTCCACAGCGGGATCATCCCCGGGAAATTGAATGGCGTGATGCCCGCCACAACACCTAGCGGCTGACGCAGCGAGTACACATCTATGCCGGGCCCGGCGCCCAAGGTGTAGTCGCCCTTGAGCAGGTGGGGAATCCCGATGCAGAACTCGATCACTTCGACGCCACGCTGAATATCGCCGGCCGCGTCGGGCAGCGTCTTGCCGTGCTCGCGAGACAGCAACTCGGCCAATTCGTCGATGTTCTCGTTGACGAGGCCGACGAACTTCATCAGCACCCGAGCCCGGCGCTGCGGATTCCAGGCGGTCCAACCTTTTTGCGCCTCGGCCGCCGAGGTCACCACGGCGTCGATATCCGCCGCCGATGCCATCGGCACCTTCGCCTGAACCTGGCCGGTGTTGGGGTCGAACACGTCAGCAGTGCGCTGTGACTGCCTGCTGACGTGCCGCCCGTCGATGAAATGCGGAACTTCTCTGGTCATGAACTGGCCTGTCGATCGGCGGATACCCCGTTACTAGGATATCCTAGTAACGGGGTACGGCCGGTGGCTATGCATCGATGGTGGTATCTGCTTATCTCGTCGGGGTTACGTTGCCCACGTTTAGCGTTGGCTCGGGACTGTGCCCTCTCGACGCAAGGCTCAACTCAACATTCCCTTGATGAGTTGAGAAGTGGCCGCCGGACGGTCCTCGGCGTCGCCACTGCCGACCGCCGTCATGTGGGTATCACCGCGGTGCGGGTCGGCGTGCACCGTGGAGCACTACCTCACCGCGAATCCCTTTCAGTCGACGCGTTTCGGCGACAGACCACTCGATACCGGCTAGATCGCCAATTGCCGTGCGCGCAAGTTCGGTCACCCGCACGGTGCCGGGCGGTGCGGCGCTAGTGACGCGACTCGCGAGATTGACCGGGCTGCCGTACCAGTCGCCGGCACGGTTGACGGCGGGACCGAACGCTAGTCCGGCCCGCAGTCGTGGGAAATCATTCGCCGCCGTGGCATCAACCAGGTCCAGTACCGTCTCCAGTAGCCTGCGCGGGTCTGAGCAGACCAGCATGACCGCATCCCCGATGGTCTTGACGAATTGGACCGGACTTGCGACCACGGTCCGGGCAAGGTCTGCCAGGCGCAGGGCGAGCAGTCCCAGATCTTCCGCCGCCATCTGCTCCCCGAGTCGGGTGAAACCCACGAGGTCGGCGAAAGCTACCGCAACTTCGCGCGCACCCGGCAGGGTGCCGGCGGCGCGCTCGATCACGTTGATCGCCTCTGTCTCAAAAGAA
Organism: Mycobacterium paragordonae; assembly: GCF_003614435.1. Taxonomy (NCBI): domain Bacteria; kingdom Bacillati; phylum Actinomycetota; class Actinomycetes; order Mycobacteriales; family Mycobacteriaceae; genus Mycobacterium; species Mycobacterium paragordonae. The sequence goes on along the minus strand of NZ_CP025547.1, from coordinate 111,934 downwards.
TGCCGCAGGGCCAACCGCAATAAGGCATCGACCATCGGGCCAAGCAATGGTTCGGCATCGTGTGCCAGCACCTCGAAAGCTTGGGCCAGTTCGAGTTCGGTGGCACCCGGATGCAACGATGCGTGCAACGCAGCATGACGTATGGTCACCGCTGCACCGGTGAGTCCGTCCATCAGCAATCGCACGATCAGGACCACCTGTGCCGGGTCGAGCCCGATATCGACCAAGCGAGCCGCCGCCAGGACGGATTCAGCATCCACCCGCGATTGCGAACACGCATCTGCGTCCTCTGCACAAGCCAGACCAGCGGCGCGGTGCAGTTGTTGGAGCAGTTCGAGGCTCACGCCGCTGGATTCCGAAATCTCTCGCGCCGAGACCGATGTTCCGTCATCGCCAATCATGCGAATGGCCGGTAGGAGCATAGGACTGAATTCGCTACGGATCCGATCGACGCTGAAGTTTCGCGCGAGCAGCCATCGAACAAGCTCGGCGCGCTCCTGACGGGCCTGCCCATGCAGGTCGTCGAGCAGCCCTAATTCCTCCATATCCGCGTCGTTCGGGTCTGCCGCCACGGCGTCAACGTACAACACCGTGCCCTCCGCGCCGTCTTCACCGGCCGCCCGAGTCGCCTGGCAACCGCCGTCTGCATCAGCAATGGTGTCGCTTCAACGAACGCAAGAAACCGCATGTGGTCGCTAACGTCGCCGTAGCCCGCGAACTTGCGGGGTGGTGCTGGTCCCTGGCCACCCTTGAGTGAGCACCACTGAGATGACTTGATCGATATCAGCCTTCGAGAGCGGCGAGGTAGGCGAACTAGACCTGCGAGACTTCTATGGGCCACAACATGATTCGCCAAAATCACGCTGTGACGCCCGTTCCAAGAGAGCAGCTACTGTTCGCGCCGAACCATCGTCTTGCGGTAACCAACCCGCGCATATCAGCCTGACACCACCGTCGTTGAACAACGACTGTCGCGACCGGACTGGCATCGATCAAACGAAAGCCGCCCCGGCACAAACCGGGGCGGCTTTCACCCACCTCTTGACAGACACCGCCTACATTTCAGAAGACCAACCGTCGCACCTAGGGCGCGGGCAGCTATATGTCGGGAAGCGCCGATTTATGGATAACCGCTATTATGCATGAATCATGTTGCCTGTTGAACAGTCTGCGCCCCGTTCGCCGGCGCGCACTGACGCCGACCGCCCGAAGTGGTTTCGTGCATTTCTGGCCGACCGCAGCACCCGCAAGCCCTCACCGCACACTGTGGCGGCGTATCGGCGCGACTTCGACGCGATCGCCGCCGTGCTGTCCGGCGGACCCGAATACCTTGGTGCGCTGGACTGTGCCGCGATCACCAAAGATTCGCTGCGCCAGGCTTTTGCGGTGTTCGCCGCCCCCCGCGAAGCGGCATCCATCCGGCGCTGCTGGTCGACGTGGAACACGCTGTGTAGCTATCTGTTTACCGCCGAGCTGCTTGAGGCCAACCCGATGCAATTCGTGGGCAGACCGAAGGTCGCCAAGAACCTCCCGAAGTCACTTCCTCCCGCGGCCGCCAAGGCCCTCGTCGAGGCTGTCGCGGACCACGGTGGGACGGAACTGCGCAATCAATGGCCCGAACGCGACCGCGCCATCATCTTGACCACTCTGCTCACGGGCCTTCGCGCCGCCGAATTGCGCGCCGCCAACATCGGCGATGTCCGCCTCACCGACCAGGGCGGGGTGATCCACGTGCGCGGCAAAGGCAATAAGGACCGCGCCATCCCAATTGAGGCAGCCCTGCTTGACGTTCTCGACGATTACTTGACCAGTCGCGGCACTCGCTTCCCCACTACTAGGCGGCGTCGACAGGAAGGCGACGTTCCGGTTCTGCGCCGCTGGCCGACCACAGCACCGCTGTTCGTCGGTGTCGACGGACAGCGAATCACCCGCGGAGCACTGCAATACCGGGTCCTGCGCGCATTCAAATTGGCCGGCCCCGACGCTCACCGCAATCCCGGTGCCCTCGTGCACGCCCTGCGCCACACCTACGCCACCGAGCTGGCCAACACCAACATCAGCGTCTACACCCTCATGCGGCTTCTCGGCCATGAATCCATGGCGACCTCGCAGCGCTACGTCAGCGCCGCGGGAGCCGAAACCCGTTCCGCTGCAGCGGTAAACCCCTTGTATCAGCTCGTCGACACCTCGCCCCCATCCGGAGGATGACAAGTCACCAACGGCGAACTCGCCGAGGTGATGCGTCGTGGCCGAATCCGACCGCGATCCTGGGTGCCGGAAACCACAAGTCGCGCTGAATCGCTCGGCCCGGTAAATACTCAAGGCGGTCCACCGGATCGGCGGGCAGGTACTCTGGGCGGATCGCTCGGACCGGCGTTGCCGCGGTTCACCGCCCCGGGCAGGGCCAGGCGCACCCGCTCTCGGAACCACGAGATCGAACCCGTCCATCCGACCCGCTCGGCGAGCACCGACCGTGCATCGCGACCCAGCAGCAGTCCCGCGACGAGAGTGCCGAACACCATCGGCGAACCAGTCATCGGCACGGGCGCCACACCTGCCCAACGCCCTGTCTGTCCTTGATTGCGTGCACACCTTGACGACCTTGGTGACACCGCCTAGCAGACCCGAGCACAAGCGCGGCGAAAGTGACCAGGACTGTGCACCAGCGGATCTTGGCAATTAGCGTTCGGGGGCCGCTGACGCGGCGGCTTCGGCTACTCCTTGACATCTCGCGTAGCGATGCTCCCGCGATGAACACCGATCACGCGATGGCCGCCGAACTGAGCCGGCATCGCCTCGGCGCAACGATCGTGCCAACTAGCGCGCCCAACCGCCTCACCGCCCTGCGCTCAAATCCGCTGCGCCCCGCTTCTCGCCGGCAGAACAAATTACTTGTCTGCGGCCCGACTAGCACAAACCACGATATACGTGGCGATCCTGTGAGTACAACACGCACCGAGCGCCGGTTAGCCAATTACGATGCTGCTGATTACGCATCGTCGCCCATCACTTGTCTGAAGGTGCCGACAAGTTCTTCAAACATCCGTTCCGACATTGATTGGTCGTGTCCCAGTTCGTATCGGGCTTGGTTGCTGATGCGGCTGAGGTAACTGCCTGTCGCTATCACTGACCATCTCGTTACCGCACGGCGTACGCGCGCATCCGTGATACTTACTCCCATCTTTATAGCCAGGGCCGGGGTGAGGATTTCCTTCCGGGCTTTTGAAACCTCTCTTTGCAGCGGCGCACTTTCGGCGACGATGCGGGCCATCGCCAGCATCTGATCACGTGTAATCACTCCGCGTCCGTCGATCACCGCCTCTATTGCTTGGGCGGTTGCGAGGAGCAGCGCTGTCTCAGGGCTGCTGGCGGATTCGACTCGTGCAAGCGAATCAGCAATGTCTGCGAGTACGTCTTTCGCGATAGCGACGACAGCAGCATCTTTCGTGGAGAAGAAGCGCGTGAGCTGTTCAGGCGAGACGTCGGCCGCGGCTGCAATCGCATCCATGGAGACCGCTTCGTAACCAACTCGCTCACTAAGGCTAAAGACGGCATTAAACACCCGGTCCCGATCGCAGAGCTCCCCCATGTCTTTGGACAATAAGTCGATAAAATTAATTTTTGGTCGAAACCGAGAAAATTGATTGCTGGTGTTAATAGAGGGTTTGCCCGCCGAGTCACCACGGAAACTGCATGCTTGGGAAGGATGCGGCAGCCTAAACCCGATGTCCACGCCTGGGCGCGTAGCGCTGCGGCCGGATCTACCTTAGCGCGAATGATTCTCGTGGTGTTGGCCGACAGCGCTGAGCCCGATCACACTGCGTGTGTCTCCCTTCGCGCCCTGGTCGATCAGTCTGGGGCCGCGCGAAGCACCCTGTTACGTGCTCTCAACGATTTAGAGGACCGACGGTTGCTGAGCCGGCCGCTCGCAATTCGACGCTGACGGGGCTCGTCTGCCCAGTCAATTTCACCTCAATTGCGCCTCTGCGCAACGTCTTCGAGGCCCGGCGAGAGCGGCCCGGTCAGCCCGCGGCCGGGGCGGCGTTCATTCCCGGCCGGCCCGGGCCGCCGGCGTCGCGGACCGCCGGTGGAAGGCACTGCCGCTGCTGCTGCCGGTCGCCGATGCGGCACCGTTGTTGGGGATCAGCCCTCACACTGTGTGTCGGTTGATCGCCCGCGATGAGCTGCCGGTTCACCGGGTCGGTCCGCGCCGGGTCTATATCGACACGGTGCGCCTGCGCGACCTGCTCGACCCTTTGCCACGCTCATCGGCGACGCTGGCACGTGAGCCGCGCCCGCGGGTTTTCATTCACGGGTGCGTGCGTGGACGGTGCGCGCGAATTCGGCGACGGTGACCTTTTTGCCTTCTGGCCTTCGATTATGGCCGGCGGTCCGCTTCGCGCAAGGCCACGGCCTCCGCTGCGCTGCGGGCACAAGACTCGCAAAGTCTCGCGCACTGCTCGCAGGCTCGCACCTTCGACACTTTGCGCCCGGACCTTGCACTCTCGCGGAGCTGTTGCCGGCCCAAATCTTGGCTGCCAGAAGGCAAAAAAGCGGGCGGCCCGCAAGGGACGCTGTCAACCGAGAAAGGTTCCGTCATGACCGACACCATCACCACCGAGGCCGAGCAGACCACCGGTGAGCACCCCGCGCTGGGTGTCATCGAGCACCACGACCCGCACACCCTGGTCCTGGACAGCAACGTCCGCGACGAGGCCACCCTCGGTACGCAGTTCGTGGCCAGCATCAAAGAGCACGGGGTGCTCACGCCGATTGCCGCCGTGCGCGATAGCGACGGCCAGCTGCGGGTGCGTTCCGGGCAGCGCCGCACCCTGGCAGCACGGGAAGCCGGACTGGCGAGCGTGCCGGTCTATGTCCGTACCGCAACCGCCGGTGAGGACGACAAAGCCCAACTCGTGGAACGGGTTTCGGAACAGATCGTGGAGAACGACCAGCGCGCGCAGCTTACCGAGCTTCAGCGCACCCGTGGCATCCAGCAGATGATCGACGCCGGGGTGTCGATCACCAGGGTTGCCAAGAAGTTGTCAGTGGGCAAGGACACCGTGAAGGCAGCGGCGGCGGCGGCGAAGTCGCAGGCGGCGATGCAGGGGCTGGCCGAGGGGCAACTGAGCTTGAGCGAAGCGGCGGCGCTCACCGAGTTCGAGGACTTGCCCGGTGCGATCAACCGGCTGATGCAGGTGGCCGGCACGCGCAGTTTTGAGCACATCGTGGCCCAACTGCGCCAGGAACGCGCTGCCGCCGAGGCCGAAGCAACGGCGGCCCAGCCCTACGTGGAGCGGGGGTTCACCTGGCTACAGCAGCGCCCGGAAACCTCAGACCCCGGCTGCATCGCCTTGCACCACCTGCGCACCGCAGACGGTGCCGAGGCCGATGAGCAGGCGGTGACCGACCCGGCCCGGTGGGCGGTGCTGTTGTACGAAACCGAGATCGTGGTTGATGCCGAGACCGGCGAAGCCGTCGATGAGGACGACGTGGACTGGGACACCCAGGACCAGCCCGAGGCCACCCCCGCCGAGGGGTTGCGCCACGCCGACACCGTCACCGATACCACCGCATACGTCCCGCAGTACTTCTGCCTGGACTTCCGCGCCGCAGGTCTGACACCGGAGCCGTGGTTCGCCCGCCGCGCCGGACTGGCCGAGGACACCAGCAGCGGCGACGGGGCAGTGGACCTCGACGCCGATGCCGCCCAGGCGCGCCGTGAGCGGGCCGAAGCCGAACGGGCCGAGGCCGATAAGCGGGAACGCCGCAAGGTGCTGGCGCTGAACAAGCTCGGTGATGCCGCGATGGGTGTGCGCCGCGATTTCCTGACCAAGCTGCTGGCGCGCAAGACCCCACCCAAGGGTGCGGCGATCTTCGTCGCCACCTGCCTGGCTGGCGACCCGTACCTGCTGACTCACCACAACGCGGTGGAGACGACCGCCGAGCTGCTCGGCATCGAGCGCGCCGCTGTGGCCAAGCAGGCCAGCGACCTGGGTGCAGGCGGTGACAACCGTGCCCAGGTGATCACGTTGGCACTGGTGTTGGGAGCGCTGGAATCAGCGACGCCCAAGGACGCCTGGCGCGGCGCCGCGCACGGCTACGGGCCTCGCGTCGGCAGCGCGGACTACCTGCGGTGGCTGGCCTCCAACGACTACCCGCTTGCAGCGGTCGAGGAGATCATCACCGGCACAACCGATGCCGAGACCGTCTACAGCGAGTATCTGTCCGACGCCGGGAAACAGTAAATTCGGGCGGCTGGTGGGGGTCAGGGCTTCGGCGCTGGCCCCCACTCCCATCTGACCGGGCCAATCCCGTTGTGCAACAAGCACACTGCACTTTGCCTTCTGGCTTGTCGATCGTGACCGGCCGGATCGGCTGCACGCAAGGCGCCGGCCTGCGCGTTGCTCCGGGCCCTACCGGACTCGCGAACTTTTCCCCGAGCCGCTCGCCCACACAACGGGCTCCCTGGGAAAACTTCGCGCCCGGGCCTTGCGCTCCACCGCCCGTAAGCCGGTCTAGATCGTGCTGCCAGAAGGGCAAAAAGAATAGATGTCACAGACGGACGGTAATCAAATGAAGTGTGCAGAAAGGGGAACGCATCAGCCGATAAATTACGACAATCAATCTGTTGGTTACCGGATGCGCGAAAGCAGTCAGATAATGCATTTCTTCGTCGGGTCACTCCACCCGAGAAACAGGGAGACACCGCCGCGCTGCACGGTGGCCAGACCAGGAGGTTTGTCCCAAGCGAAATGCGCTATCAAACAACTGCACTACCTGCGTCGAGGCCAGTGGTAGAGAGCAGGGATTCCGGCGTCCGATGCGCAAAGAGAATCCGTGACAAAAGATCAACGCATTTGTTTCTCACCGATGTGGCGCCAGCCTAATTGGCGCAGTAATCTTGAATTATCAATAACCCATCCCGCAATTACTTCCAGGGGGCTACCAATGTCTACTCTCACCGTCTACACCAAACCCGCATGCGTGCAATGCACCGCCACATTCCGCGCCCTCGATAAAGTTATCTGCCTGCCAGGCGCTCATCGAGGCACATTCGGTCTTGGCAGTCTGGTATGACACGCCTCAGTGTTATCCGCTATGTCGTAGGTGACGGCATTTACGTTCGGCACATGACTACTTCATTTATCGCTGAACGGGCTGTGTCCGATGCCGGCGGTGCGGCTCGCTATGTGATTGCCTCAGATTCGTACTTGCTGCACCGTGAGGGGTCGGCGTATCTTGCATCGCTGCGAGCTCAGGGCCGTTCCGCTAACACTGAGCGAACCTATGCCGGCCGGGTAGCGTTGTTTCTCTCCTACTGCTCGTCGACCGGAATTGATTGGCGAGCAATCGAATTCATCGAACTCGGGCAGTTCCTGCATTGGTTGGCCGCGACACCGCCTCGGGGTAGTGCACGGTTGCGCTCGGCGCATACGGCCAACCACATCATGACCACGGTGTGTGAGTTCCTGCGGTTCGGGGCAGCCCAGGGATGGGTGTCGGTCGAACTCGTCGAACGACTGGCCACGCCGCGGCATATCCGGTACTTGCCTGGCTACGACCAGGGCGAAAACGCGCAGTTTTCCGTAGTGCAGGTCAAGACATTGCGGTTGCCGGCCACGCTTCCAGAGACCCGCAGCCTGATGCTCGAGCAGGTCGAGCAGCTGATCGAGGCCACGACCAATGCACGTGACCGATTGCTGGTGGCGCTATTAGCGGTGAGCGGTATGCGCATCGGTGAGGCGTTGGGACTGCGCCGCGAGGACTTGCACTTGTTGACGTCCTCGACGGGTCTGGGCTGTTCGATCGGCGGGCCGCACGTTCATGTTCGGCGACGGATGAATGAGAACGGTGCGATCGCCAAAGCGCGTTGTCCGCGCTCAATTCCGATACCGGCCGAGCTGGTCGGGTTGTATGCCGACTACCAGCATGAGCGCGACGACGTCGCGGCTGCAGCGGATTCCGACATGGTGTTTGTCAACATCTACCGGCCGCCGCTAGGTGCCGGGATGCGCTACGGCAACGCCTACGCCCTGTTCGGGCGGCTCTCAAGCCGTGTGGGATTCACCGCGCACCCGCACATGCTGCGCCACACCGCCGCCACGGAGTGGATGCAAAACGGTGCAGCGCGAGACACCGTGCAGCGCCTGCTGGGGCACGTCTCGGCGATGTCGATGGAGCGCTACCTGCACCCAACCGACGCCACCAAACGGCGGGCGGTCGAGCTGGTTGCAGCGAAGTGGGCGATCCGATGATCGCATCGACAGCACAGCAGGTTTCCGTCGAATCTCCTGACCAGCCGTCGCCCGCGGTTGACTGGATGACCTGGTTACGCCGTAACACTGACGTCAGGTGGCGCCCCCGGGAGTGGGATCACTCGATGTGGTTGTTCATCGGCGATCTGAGCCATCCGCAGACCGTTACCAGGCCGTGCAGTGCTTGCGGGATCGCCCTTCGCAGTTCGGGTATGTGCCGGCAGTGCCGGCTGGCGCATATGGCGTCAGGGTTGCCGCTGGAAGCCTTTTCGGCCACCTACGTGCCCCCGGCGCGCAAGCACCGGCCCGGTGAGCGCCGGCCCGGCACGTGCCTGGTATGCCGCGACGGTGTCCGCTGCGCACGGATGCCGCTTGCCAAGGGGCTCTGTGAAGACCACCAGGTTCGCTGGCACGTCTACAAACGCAGCAGGCGCTCGCCCAGCCTCAGGCACTGGGCCACCACGGTCGCCATGCCCCACGATGCGCTGCCGGAGTGTCTGGTCGTGGGCTGCGAGCTGGAATCGTCCTGCACTACAGGGATTTGCACCTTGCACCGTAACCGGTATCGAAGCAGCGGCAGCCGGTCCTCCATCAAGCAGTGGGCCAGCACCCAAACGCCACATCTTGCCGCCAACATGTTCTCCCTCGTCCCCCTTGCTGATCAGATGCGGTGGGAACTTCTCTACGCCCTGCAGCAGCGCGACGCTCGCAATGGACGAATCGACCCGAACGCGATGCGCACTGTGGTTGTCACGCTGGGTCAGACACCAAGCCTGGCAACGATATTCGGAACCACGAAGTTTGAACGGCTGCAGACCCGGCAGGTCCGAAACGCCAACGCCGGTGCTCACCTGTTCGAGTTCGGCCGCACCTTGCACGATGCCTACGAGCAAGTGAGCGGACGAGCTCACACCGATCGGCAGGTTTGGGATCTGGTCACCCTCGGCCTGACCTACGATCCCGCCAGGCATGGCGGCAGCCGCCGACGCAAGGGCGCACTGGACTTCACCCCAATCACCGTGAGCTGGCTCAACGACGTGACCCGTCGATGGGCCCAAGCCGAGATCGGCCGCATCCCCACCTACGTCATCGTCGAAACCATTCGAGCCGCCGCGGCCGCCTCCGCCGGCCTGGCCACGCGACCCGGTGGGGGCGAGGACCTGACCGCGCTGCAGGTGACAGACATGGACGCCGTCGTCGAATCATTTCGCACCTTACGACGCCTCGACGGCGCACCACTGACCGTCCAGACCCGACGGATCCTGTTCAGCCGATTCAGCGACCTACTCGACTACGGCCGCGCCATCGGCCCGCTGCGCGATCTGCCCAGCGGGTTCATCCGCCAACGCCACCACTCCATCACCGATACCGAATCACCGAACGAAGAGCGCGCGCGACAGGGATTACCCGAGCACGTCATCAGGCTGCTCGACGACAACCTCGATGCGCTGGCCCGCGGCAGACTCCACAGCAGCCTGACCGACGAGCAGGTCAGCCGGATGTTCCGCTGCGTCTACGTCCTGCTGCGAGACACCGGCCGCCGGCCCGGAGAAGTCTGCCAACTGCGTGCCGATTGCCTCGTCGAGGGATCCGAGCCCGAACTGCTCTGGGACAACACCAAAGGCAAGAGGATGGGCCGCCGGCTGCCGATCACCCAACAGACCGCCGCGGAAATCCGCGCCTGGCAACAGATCCGTTCCGGCGCCTATATCGCCCTACCAAGCGCCGACTACCTGTTTCCCGCACGCACATCCCACGCGCCGATTCCACACTTACGCACCCAAACCGTCGGTGACGCGCTGCGCAGCTGGGTCAGCTGGATCAACGACAACATCGCCGACCCCACCGGTCAGACACGTCCACTCGAAGGCATATCGGTTTACCCGTACCTGTTTCGGCACAGCTACGCCCAACGTCACGCCGACGCCGGCGTCCCCGTTGACGTTCTACGGGATCTGATGGACCACAAACACATTGCGACCACGATGGGCTACTACGACATCTCCCTGCGCCGCAAACGCGAAGCGGTCGCCACCATCGCGTCCCTGACCGTTGATCGACTCGGCGGCAACAAGCCATCCTCACGACGAGGCTACGAACTGCGGTCAGTGGCAGTGCCCTACGGCAATTGCATCGAGCCGTCCAACGTCAAAGCTGGAGGCCAGGCTTGCCCGATCCGATTCCAATGCTCCGGTTGCGGCTTCTACCGGCCCGACCCGTCCTACATCCCAGCGATCGAGGACCACACCCGAGCACTGAAGGCCAATCGGGAAACCGCACGAGCCATCGAAGCCGCTGACTTCGTCGTCGACAACCTCACCGCCGAAATCGACCAATTCGAGACCGTGATCACCGCCATGCGCGCCCAGCTGGATTCCCTTGACCCCGAACAGCGTCAACGGGTCGATGACGCTTCAGCGACCCTGCGCAAAGCCCGGGCAGCACGAACCAGCCCATCCATCCCCCTAACCGTCGTCGACAGGAGCACCCGATGACCGCACCCCGCACACCCGCCGGCGTCCTCAAAGAAGCCCGCCAACGGGACTCTCACCAAAAACGAGCCCGCGTCTTCGCCGCCGTCGACGAAATCAAACAAACCGAAACGCCCATCACGTTCGCCCTAATCGCACGAGCAGCAAAAGTATCAACCTGGCTGGTCTACGCCGACGGCGTCCGCGAATACATCCAAGCCGGCCGCGACTACCAAGCCGCACAACCGCACAGGCAACAACTGGCCGGCACCCGCGCCAGCGAGGCCAGCCTGCGAACCGACCTCGAACTCATCCGCCAAGACAACCGTGCCCTACGCGGCGAGATCACCCGACTCACCCAAGCCCTACGCGAACAACTCGGCCACCAACTCGACGACCAAAACACCACCCACCTACGCCTGCGAATCGAGGAACTACTACAGGCCAACCAGGAACTTCACAACGCGAACGCCGAACTGGCCGAAAACAACTTCAAGCTGCGCGACCAACTCACCGAGGCACAAGACGACCTCATCGCCGTCAGATCCAGCCTGCGACAAATGATCCGCGACACCACCGACCAAATGGAAACAACATGAACATCCCGCAGACACAAACCCGGCAATCGCACGGGCCAGGCCTGCAAACGAGTCCTCTGGCAGGCGAAGGCCACGACGGATCAGCCCCGTTACTGTCCGTCGTCCCACAACTGGTCGGTGAGGTCGTGAAAGGTCGCCAGGACCACTTCATCGTCGTGGCGCGCCATTGCGGACTTGCTCATGCTCGCCTGCACGATGAACCCGTCGCGATGAACCAGCTCGACAAGTTCATTTGCATACGCGCGCATCACCGTGACTACCGGCTGAATGTTGGGCAGGTTGTAGAAAATGCTGTGGAATTCCAGACCCACAAGCGCGTCTTGCGTGTGACCGAGCATGGTCGCGAACGCCGAGTTGACGAACACGATCATGCCGTCCGGCCCGATGGCAAGCACTGGGATCGGTATCCGCTCAAGTACCACCAGGGCGGGCAGCTCGCGGAGCGTGTCAGCAGGCGATTGGTCAGCCTGCCTGGGACGCCTTCGCTCCACACGCACATCGTTGCTGGGGTCGGCCGATGAGCGACCATCGCTACCCATTCGATTCCCTCCGACCACGAGCACCCCGAGCACCCTTGCCCCTTCGGGCGCGTCGGCAACAGATACGAGGGGCCTACCAGTCAGTAAAGAACATCAGCCATCCAGCGCGAGGGCTTTGTCACAAATTTCTGTCCTCGCGGTCCGTCCGCGCAGCGGCCCACTCACGGCCACATGCCATAGGTGCCTCAACTTCTTCATCCATGCCGCACCACACAAACACAATGATCACAGGGTTTCTTGCCTCCCTATGGCCCGTCAGGGATCAGATAAACAAAGCAGGCGTGCACTACCAGACAATCGACATCACCACCGACGCCGAGGCCCGCGACTACGTGATGGCGCTGGGCTACCTGCAAGCACCCGTGGTGGTCGCCGAGGACACGCACTGGGGGGGCTTCCGCCCGGACCGCATCAAGGCGCTGGCTGCCTAGGCCGCCTTCCATCGAAAGGACAACTGCCATGCACACTTTCGCCGCCCTGGACCACGACCTGCACGACATCGGTGAACTCGACCATCTCGAACGCATCGGTGAAACCCGCGCTCAACTGCTGGCCCACATCGCGGCCGGCATCGAATCCCTGCAAAGCGCGGCCGACACCCTGGATCGGTTGTGCGGCAACACTGTCTACGACGCCGACTTCATCGACGGCCGTGACGGCCGCGACGTCGCCGCGTTCCTGGACGAAACCATCCGCAACGCTCGCGCCACCTACGCCGTCGTGCATGCCGTCATCGACAACGGGGTCCCGCGATGAGCTCCGCACACCACACCTGGCGGCCGCGTGATGCATTCGAGCACGTCTACCAGGCGTTCGAGGCCGCCGGTCACCACATCTGCCCCCGTGGGACCGATGCCTTTATGGCAAGTTGCCCGCTACACACCGACCACAGCCCGTCGCTGTCGGTCACCTGGCGGCCCACCGGGCGCGGCGACCAGGGGGGTGCGGTGCTGATGCACTGCTTTAGCTGCCAGGCCAGCATTGCCGACCTCGCCGCAGCCCTCGGATTGCGAGTAGCCGAGTTGTTCGACGCCCCCGCACCGGCTCCCACCAATCACCCCACGCCGCAGCGGCGCAGCGCCGCTGTGCGACCCGCGCTCGTCTCGGGTCCGCTGCCCGCGCGGATCACCCGAACCGCCGAGCCCGTCGACCACCAGTGGACAACGGTGCGCGTCTACACCTACACCACCGACCGCGGACTGCCCCACCAGCAAGTGCTGCGCCAAGAATGCGGTTGCACCGGCAACCGGCACAAACGATTTCAGCAACGCTACCGCGACGGCCGCCGCTGGGTGTACCGCAAACCCGAAGGATTCACCCCCGTGCTTTACCGCAGTAGCGCGATCGGCACCGCCGCCGCCACCGACCAGTGGATTTGGATCGCCGAAGGCGAGAAAGACGCCGACACCCTCACCGGCGCAGGCCGTCTGGCCACCACCAACGCCCAAGGTGCCGCCAACTTCACCGACGACCTGCTCGCGCACTTCGACGGCCTGAAGGTGGTGATCGCCGCCGACCGGGATCTGGCCGGCTACCGGCGCGCCCTGGACCTGCACACCCGGCTGCGCCGACGCGCCGCGCAGGTTGTCATCGTGCTCGCAGCGCTGCAGGCCGACAAATCCGACATCACCGATCACCTCGCCGCCGGCCTGTGGCAACCGGGCGAACCCTTCGGCGGGCTCACCGTGGTCAGCCTCGACGAACTGCATGCCCTTGCCCTGGCCGCCACCGCCGCCGAAGCCGCCGCCCAATGCGCGACCGCGCTGGCCGAAGCACGCGCCACCGTCGCCCAAGCGCACACCCACCGCCGCTGGCTGGCCGAAGCCGCCCGCCAGCTGCGCGCCGTGCACCACCAACACCAGCAGCTGACCAAGATCGTGCGCCACAAACGTTCAGCAACTGCTGAGACGGCCCTGCGTACCGTCACCGCACTGCGCACCCGCGCCGCCGCCGACTACCGGCGCAGCGTCACCGCCGAGCCCTGCCTGCAGGAGTCCGCATGAATACCGGCATCGACACCCTGGTCACCTCACAAGTCACCACCGCCATCACCGCGGCCGCAGGCCGCACCGGCGGCCCGGCCGCCCACACCGCCCGCGCGTGGATCGACGGCCTGTGGGCACGCGCCCAGCTGCGCTCCGAACGACACCTCCGCCCCCACCGCCCCCACTCCTCGACGAGGTAGCCACCCATGCACATCACCAGCCCAGCCCGCGCGGCCGCGACTGCGCTTGTCCTGGCTGTCCTGGCTGTAGCCGGACCACCACTGGCCTCCGCCGACATACCCACGGTCAGCCCCGGCGACCGCATCGAATACCTCAGTCCCACCGCCGATGTCACCATGTTCTGCACCATCGGCTACGTCTACACCGGCCACGACCTGCACACCTACGCCGTCACCGCCGGGCACTGCCGAGGCAAAACCGCGGGCTACGCCCGCGCCACCCGCACCGGGTTGACCGGAGACTTCACCCGCGCCATCGTCGAGCCGCCCTACCAGGGCGGCCCCGACTACGGCCTGATCGATTTCGGTATCCGATCGCTGCCGCTGGCCTACATCGGCGACACCCCCACCACCAACCGTCACCCCCAACCCGAAAAAGGCCAGCAAGTCTGCCGCACCGGAGTCTCCAGCGGCCAACACTGCGGAGCCATCACCGGCTACGCCGGCAAGAACCAATACCTCACCACCGGCATGCCGGCCAGCATCCCCGGCGACTCCGGCGGCCCCGTCTGGCTCACCACCGCAACCGGATCCGCCGACATCATCGGCATCTGGCTCGGCGAAAAAACCACACCAACGGCCAAGAACACGGCCGCTTCGCCTCCCTGGCCGACGGCCTGCAACTGCTGAACTGATCCGAGGAGTCGACCCGTGCCACCCTCTGCGTTCCCGCCCGCCGACGGCGATGGCGACGTGGGCATTCCCACCACGCGACACCGTCGTGTCGGGGCCGAGTTCATCACCGTAGCTACTTCGACCTGAAAAAGTCAGGGCGTGGCGGTGGCTGAATTGGGCTTTGTTTGACGAGATGATGGCCTCGAACCCTTGGGCTAGAAGGGATCGAGGCCATCGTGCTTAGAACTGTAAATGACCAGTTGTCGTTGTGGGATGCAATCCTGCCGCCGGAGCTGTTGGTGTTACCGAGGGAGTTGGGGCGGGTAGACGCGCTGCTAGATGATCCGGTGTTCTTCGCGCCGTTCACGCCGTACTTCGACACCCGTATCGGTCGTCCGTCGATTCCGATGGAGACCTATCTGCGGATGATGTTCTTGAAGTTCCGCTACCGGCTGGGCTTTGAGGCGTTGTGCCGTGAGGTCGGCGATTCGATTTCCTGGCAACGGTTTTGCCGGATTCCGTTCGGGACGCGTGTGCCGCACCCCACCACGCTGATGAAACTGACCACTCGGTGTGGGGACGCTGCAGTGGCCGGCCTCAATGAGGCCTTGTTGGCCAAGGCCGCCGACGCCAAACTGTTGCGCACTGACAAGGTGCGTGCTGACACCACCGTGGTTGAGGCCGCAGTGGCCTATCCGACCGACTCGGGGCTCCTGGCCAAGGCGGTGACCACGATCGCCCGCACCATCACCCGCATCCACAACGCTGGCGGGGCGGTGCGTACCCATGCCCGTGACCGCAGCCGCTCAGCGGGCCAGCGGGCCCGCTCGATCGCCTCCAAACTGCGGCTTCGCGGTGCGGTGGCCCGTGAGGAAGCTCAAGCCGTGGTCGCGCGGATCACCGGGGAGTTGGCCGGCATCGCCGAATCGGCGATGCGGGAAGCGGCCGCGGTGCGGCGCAATGCCCGCCGGGCTGTGCGCAACGCGACCGGGGTCCGCCGGGCTCGGCTATCTCGAGCGATCAACGACTTGGCCGCGATCATGGATAAGGCCCAACGCGTGGTCACCCAAGCCCGTAGCCGCCTGACCGGGGTGATGCCGGACTCGGCGAGCCGGCTGGTCAGTTTCCACGACCCCGATGCCCGCCCGATCCGCAAAGGACGACTGGGCAAGCCCGTGGAGTTCGGCTACAAAGCCCAGGTCGTCGATAACGCCGATGGAGTCATCCTCGACCACAGCGTCGAGATCGGAAACCCCGCCGATGCCCCGCAGTTGGCTCCAGCGATCGCCCGGATCACTCGCCGCGCCGGCCACGCCCCCAGGGCAGTTACCGCCGATCGCGGCTACGGATACGCCTCGGTCGAAAACGATCTGCACGAGCAAGGAGTCCGCCATGTCGCGATTCCGCGTGCCAGTAAACCGAGTGCCGCTCGCCGCGAGTTCGAACACCGAAAAGCGTTCCGCGCCAAAATCAAATGGCGAACCGGATGCGAAGGACGCATCAACCACCTCAAACGCAGCTACAGCTGGAACCGCACGGAATTGACCACCCTCACCGGAGCCAGGACCTGGTGCGGACACGGGGTGTTCGCCCACAACCTCGTCAAGATCAGCGCCCTGGCCTCATGACAACAAACTCCCGCCAGCACCGAGCACCCGCCGTCACTGCCACCGACGAAGCCGTCGCCATCAACCCTTTTTCAGGTCGAAGTAGCTAGCGAGATCCTGGCATTACGGCGCTGTTCATGCCGGGTGCAGTTCCTCGGAGCGAGGTGCCCCGATGCGGGGAAGCCCTACCTGTACCGCCCGCCAATAGCCACCTGAGCACAGGCGCGGCGCAAACTAATACGGCAATTCGCACACTGCGATGTCGCAACGCGATTGGTGCGCTGGCCACTCGCCGGTGACCACCCAAGTCACCAGTGCCACCGGAACCTGATTCGGCTCCTCGAGCATCAATTGTCGCAACGCGTTCTCGACCATGTGACCACAATACCCGCCGGCGCGAGCCGGCCAGAGGTTTGCTGTCGGAATCCGAAGCCGCTCAACATTTTTGCCTGTCAGCGGGCACCAAGTATGACCGGTGAGGGCCCCGTCGGCGTCAACCCACACCCGGCGGGCTCGCCCGTTCTACGCTCCCGCCGCCCTGACGGGCGGGCTCCCGCTGCGCCCGTGCGGCACCGGCGGCATAGCCGCCTCCTGCTGATCCGCCGGCCTCTGCGGGGTTGACACCGCCACCCCACCGGTCCCCCGAAGCCCGCGCCACCAGGCGCAGATCACCACGACCGCAAAGGAATTCTGACCATGAACACCACCGAGCACACCATCGACCCGTGGACCAGCACCGACCACGACCCGCACCAGCCGCCAGCTGTGGGCAGCGACGCCGATGCCGAAAACATCTACGCCGACTGGGATCTGGAAATCGAACACCACCGCACCCAACTCGTCAACAGCCTCAACACCGCCCTGAGCGCACTCACCGGAGCCCACACAGCGGTCAGCGCCCTGCTCAGCGACCAGGTCTACGACGTCGAGTTCACCGAAGCCACCACCGGCGAAGACGTGGCCGCCTTCATCACCGAAAGCCTCCGGCTCAGCCGTGCCGCCTACGCCCTGACCCAACACATCACCGACCGGTCCTGACCCCGGCCGCACTTCGAAAGGACGAAGAATGAGCGAATTCTGGGAACAATGGGCCGCGACCACCGCCGCGCCGATCCAGCGCCTCAAACGCCGCGCCACCGTGGCCTTCCGCGAAGAACGCCACCTCGGCCTGGTCACCCGGCGCCGCTGGATCACCTTCCCCGACGAAATCAACGGCGCCCCCGTCATCGTCGAAATGCCCGAGAACGCACCGACAAAAACGTGCGACCAGGGCCGCCACGATCAGTGCGCGCATCGCCTCGGCGGCCCGCACGAAGGCGGCATCCTGCTCAAGCTGTCCCTGCCGGGTTTCTGCTGGCGCTGCGGCTGCCCCTGCCACAACGACCCACACCGCGCCGGGCGCCTGTTCTAACACCGGGCCCGGCCAGCTCCCCACCACACCGGGGGTTGTCCGGGCCCCTTTTTGTTCCGGCCAACAACCCGGCCAGGTCTGCCGCCGGGCTGCGCTGCCGCCCGCCCGTGACGTTGCGTAATCCGTAGCCGCTCAACTCTATTGCCGTCAGCTTGGGGCGCAGCCTAATCGGCCGGGGGCCCGACCTGTCAACCCACGCCCGGTGGTGGCGCCGGCGGCGGAGGACATTTTGCGGCCCCACCTGCTCGCTGCGCTCGCGGGCCGAAAATCCGCCGGCCCCACCACCGGACTCTTCGGGGTTGACCGCCCACCCTCACCCGATTGACCCGACCCCTAGCGCTGACCGGCGCAGCCAATCACCTTCACCGAACGGAGAACACCATGGAGAACTTCAACGCACTGCGCACCACCGCCGACATCGTCGCCGCCGCACCCGGCCTGCTCGGATTCGTTCCCACCAACAGCATCGTGGTCTACCTGCTGCACCAGCATCCCGCCACCGGTCTTGGGGTGCGCTGCGCGGCCCGCTTCGACATCACCAACAGCACCGAGCAAGCCACCAACTTACCCGCCACCTGCAACCTGCGTGCCGGGAACTTCGCCGCCGCGATCATCCTCGCGGTCTGCGACCAACCCCACGACACCCACGCCCACCACCTACTGGAAGCCACCCGAGACGCGCTGCGCGCCATCAACATCGAGGTGTTGCGCTGCCTGTACACCCGCGACGTCACCGAGGCTGGCCAGTGGCTCGACATCGACACCGGCCAGTACGGACCCACCTACCCCTACACCGACGCCGTGCTCACCGCCCAGCTCGTCCACCGCGGCCACACCATCCGCGCCAACCGCAGCGACATCGAGGACGAATTCAGTCCACTGCCCCCCGCGCCGCCCGCCACAGTCGGCGACCACGCCCGCCTCGTCGCAGCGACCGTCGAGGAGATCACCGCCGCCCTGGCCGGTGGGCCCATCACGAATCCAACCTTGGCTACCCGCGCGGGCATCCTGATCACCGCACACCCCGCCCTGCGCGACGCGATGATCGGGCTGGCCGTCGACACCCCCGAATACGCCGCGGACCTGTGGACCCACATCGCCCGCCGACTGCGCGGAGCACCCCGCGCCGAAGCCCTCACCGTGGCAGCAGCCTGCCTGTGCCTGAACGGGGACACCGTGCGCGCCGGCATCGCCCTCGACGCCGCGTTGGACGAAGCCCACACCAGCCACACACCCGAGCCGCACCTGGCCGGTCTGCTCTCGGCCGCACTGCGTGCCGGGCTCTCACCGGAAAAGATCAGCCAAGCGCTCATCGCCGCCACCGAACCCCGCACCCCCGACACCGACTGATCACCACCAAGCCTGGACCGGCCAACTCCCACCGCACGGGGGTTGGCCGGTCCCCTGTTTTCTTCCGGCCCCACCCCCGGCCAGCCGCCGGAGGAAACCCCTGCCGCTGCCGCCCGTGGCGTCGCGTAATCCGCAGCCCCTCACCTTTTTGCCGTCAGCAAGGGGGCGCAGCCTAATCGGCCGGGGGCCCGACCTGTCAACCCACGCCCGGTGGTGGCGCCGGCGGCGGAGGACATTTCCGGCCCTACCAGCTCGCTGCCGCTCGCGGGCCGAAAATCCGCCGGCACCACCACCGGACTCTTCGGGGTTGACAGCCCACCCTCGACCGATTGACCGCACCCCTAGCGCTGACCGGCGCAGCCAATCACGTTGAGCGAACGGAGAACACGACCATGGAGATCTCAGAATTCGAGCACGCCTTCAACCTGTGCGACGAGGCCGCGGGCCGCATCGCCGAGCAGGCCTACGGAATCACCCGCATCGCCGCGCACAACCACGGTGACATCGCACTGACTACCGTGCACGAACGCACCGCGACCGGTGGGCACCGCCTGATCCTGCTGGCCACCGACGCCCACGGCCAGCTCGCCGCCGTCGAAGCCACCACACCGGACCTGCACACCCGCCCGGTGACCCGGATCCTCAAAGTCCGCGCCGGCGACCTCACCTTCCACGCCCTGCCCAAGAACAAGTGGGCCTGGTCGGCGGCCGCCGCTGGCCACACCTACCGCCTGGCCGCCGCTACCGGCGACGAACTCGACGACGCCGACGACCCGCTGTGGACCACCACCATCGACGACCACCGCCCGACCGACTACGACGCCCTCGACGACGCGATCGAGCACCTGGTCGACCACCACCGCCGCCGCGCCGCCTAAGAGCACCCACCGACGACCCCACAGCCCGGCCCGCCAGCCCCTCGGCGGGCCGGGTTTCCCATACCCCAACCGCTTCAAGGAGATCTCTCATGCCCGACATCGACTACGGACTGGCCCTCGACTTCGTCGACCCGGCCGACAACATCACCCGCCAGCTGCGGTTCCAACTCAACTGGGCATCCCCCGGTGACCCGCGCCTGTTCGACGGAACCGGCCAACTCGTTGCCGTCATCGACGACACCCGCCGCCCCGACCACGGCCGCACCCAAGCGCTCACCCGCCCCCGCGTCGCACACACCGACGTCGACGCCGCCCTGCGCGGTTGGCAGACCTGGGCCATGCTCAACGACACCATCGCCGACCTGGCCGCCATCCGGCGTGCCCTGGTCGCCGCAGGCCTGACCTGAACCCGATCTACCCGCGGCCCGGCCAGCACCCTTCACACTCGGGGGTTGGCCGGGCCCCCCTTTTTCTTCCGGCCCCACCCCCGGCCAGCCGCCGTAGGAAGTCCCTGTCGCTGCCGCCCGTGGCGTCGCGGAATCCGTAGTCCCTCAACTTTTTTGCCTGTCAGCAGGGCGCGAATGGTAACCGGGTGGGGGCCCGTCCGCTCAACCCACGCCCACGGTCGGGCATCGCCGTCCCGAGTGACCGTTTTCGGCCCTATGCCAGCCCGCCCGGTGGCGCTGCGCGCCGGGCGGGCGCGGGCCGAAAACCCGGCGAGCACCCGCCGTGGACTCTTCGGGGTTGACCGTCCACCCCCACCCGCTTGCAAGCACCCCTGCGCCGACCGGCGCACCACGACACCGTTTCCCGAAAGGAACACCCTCATGGCACACGAACTCGACATCACCGGCGGCATCGCATCCTTCGCCAACTCACGCAGCGACCACTGGCACCGGCTGGGCCAAACCGTCGGCCACACTATGACCGCACGCGAAGCCCTCGACGCCGCCCACCTGGCCGGCTGGAACGTCCGCAAGATGGCCTTGCAGGTGCCCCAGGAGCCCGTCATCGACGAAAGCGGCGTCACCGCACCCGAACCCCTGGCGGTGCCCGATTTCTACGCCACCGTGCGCACCAACCCCATCAACGGGCGCCTGGATGTCCTCGGCGTGGTGGGCAGCAAGTACGAGCCCGTCCAAAACGAGGCGTCGTGTGATTTGCTCGACGCCCTCGTCGACGAAAGCGGGGCGCACTTCGAGACCGCCGGAGCGTTGCGCGGCGGGCGGGAAACCTTCGTCACCATGAAGCTGCCCGAGGCGATCGTGTTCGACGGCCGCGACGGCACCCAAGACCGCACCGAGCTCTATCTGGCGGCGTTGAATTCCCACGACGGGTCCTCGAAGTTCACCTTCCTCATCACCCCGATCCGGATCGTGTGCGCCAACACCCAATCGGCGGCGTTGCGGGATGCCAAGGCCAGCTGGGGAATCCGGCACACCGGAGGGGCCCGGGCGGCCATCTTGGAGGCCCGTAAGGCGCTGAAACTGACCTGGCGCTACGCCCAGGCGTTCGAGGCTGAAGCGGCAGCGCTGTATGCCCGCGAGATGGACACCGATCAGGTCCGCGACTTCGCTCACCAGTTGTTCGAGGTCGACGCCGCCAGCAGCACCGCGACCCGCCGGCACCGCCGCGAACGGGCGGGCGGCATCGTGAAGCTGTGGACGTTCTCGCCGACCCTCACCCCGATCGCCGGAACCCGGTGGGCGGCCTACAACGCCGTCACCGAATACCTCGATCATCACGTCCCGGTCCGAGGTGCCCGCACCAGCAGTGACGCGGCCACCGCCCGCGCGCTGCGCAACATCGCCAGCGCCGCCAGCACCAGTTCGCTCAAAGCCCAAGGCTTCCGGATGCTGCAGACGCTCTAACCCGACCCGCCCGGGCCCGGCCAGCTCCCCACACACCGGGGTTGGCCGGGCCCCCCTTTTCTTCCGGCCTCACCGCCGCGCCTGACGGCGCGCGGGCGGGCCGCCTCAGCGGCGGCCACCTGCGTAGCCACTCACCTTGATTTGCCGCTCGACGGGGCGCACACGCTAACCGGGCGGGGGCCCGAGCTGTCCACCCACGCCCGCCGGTGGCGCCGGCGGCGGAGGACATTTGCCGCCCTACCAACTCGCTGCGCTCGCGGGCGACAAATCCGCCGGCTCCACCACCGGACTCTTCGGGGTTGACAGCTCACCCTCACCCGCTTGCCCACACCCCGTGCCGGCCGGCACACAACCTTCCACGAAAGGACTCTTCCCTTGACCACTCTGCGGACCACCGTCTACCTCAACCACGCCCACGCCCGCTTCTTCGGATTCAACGAGACCACCGCCCGACTGCGCATGGCCGAAAGCTTCGACCTCGAGCTCCCCGAGCACCTCACCGGATCCGCCGTCGTCGACGCCGCCCTTAACGTGGTCTTCGAACAGCTCAACATTGACGACCCCGAACACATCTGGGCGCTGCGCTACCGCCTGGCCGGGAACCGCAGCCTGTCCGTGGGCGACGTCGTCGTTACCGGCGAAACCGCTTGGGTAGTCGCCCCAATCGGATGGAAGCCGATCTCCGCCACCACCCTGTCCGCCGGCATCGTCCGCTGAACCCCCGACACCGAAAGGAGCCGAACTCATGGGCGAGTACTTCACCCCGACCTTTCTCAACACCGCCGGACACATCGTCTGCGCGCTGGACCCCGCCGACTACGGTTCGGGCCTCAAACTGGCCGGGCACACCCGCGCCGACGCCCCGCTGATGTCTGCGGTGCTCACGCTGCTGGCTCTCGACGGCGGCCTGCGCCTGGTCTGGGCCGGTGACTACGCCCACCCCGATCCCGGGCACCAGGCCGCGCTGTACTTCCTCGTCGAGGACCGCCATTTCGTGCGGTTCGACAGACTCGTGGCCGACGGCGTAGCACCGAACAGACCACTCGGCGAGGCAACCGTGTCGACCGGCAGAGGCTATCTGTGCAACCTCGACAAGCGCGAATACCTCGCCCACACCGATCTGGTCGCCGACCACACCGGGTGGCGGCGCACACCGCTGCCTTCGCTGACCGTGGAATCCGAACGCACCACACCCAATTCGCAGAACTTCGGGGCCTGGGCGCGCGACCGCCTCCACTACCGCCTCAGCCACCCCGGACCCGGGTGGAACCTGCACTGGTAACGTGCGGTCCCCGGGGGTGCCCGACCACGGACCCACCCGACGGGATTGTGGTCGGGCACCCCCCTTGATGCACCGTCCAGCGCTGGTTCACCACAACGTGGGATCTCCTGACCCCAGCAACGCCGCAGCCACCGCCTCGCCGTCCCACCCGTGGCGCACCGCTTCGCGTAACGCCACCGCCCGCTCGCGGCGCGCCCGAAGACCGTTGTCGCCCTGCCGGATCGGCACGCGCCCGCCGCCCCGGCCCGCCCGCGCCATCATCACCATGTTGTCGCGCTGGCTGCCGCCCACGATGTGCAGCAACCCAACCTCGCCGGGCAGGCTTACCCGCACACACGCCGGGTTGTCGCAGCCGTGCAGAGCGCGCACCCACGGTGCCAACGGTTCGCCTTCCAATGCGGCCGCCAGCGCATACCGGTTCGGGCGCACCATGATCCGGTCCGACCCGCGCCCGACCCAGAACCTGCCGTAGCCGTCGGTTCCCACCGCGCCGGTCCAGATCGCGCAATCCTCCGCTCCGGGGCCGCGCACCACGTGGGCGGCAAAGCGCGCCAACTCCTCGGCATGCGCGACCGGATCAACGACCAGTTGTAGCGGTTGCGAACGTCCCATGACCCCACTGCGTTTCGATGCCTGCGAGCGGCCCGGTTGCCGCACCCGCACCCATCCTCGCCGCGTACACCGACATCGGACCTTCTCAGGCCGTCGCCGATGACGGCGCCAGCGCCTTCACAGCGGCCCCGCTTCGGATCGCGTCTGCCGCCGCCCCGTTCGCCTCGACGGCACCGCCGGCAGGGTCAGCGGCTGGTTGTGCCGCCGCGTCGTCAGCGGCCGGCGGCTGCGCCGCCGTTGCCGACTCGTCCGCGGCCGGCGGCGTGGCATTCTGCGCGGCAGCCTCGGCTTCCCGAATCAGTTCGCGGGCTTGCTTTTCGGAGAGCTTGGCCATCCGCGCGATCTCACGCAGGGGCTCCCCCCGATCGCGCATCGCCGCCAGCGCCTGCCCGCACACCACGCGCTGCGCGCCGCGGCGGCGCTCGGCGTCCTCGCGCAACACCTGCTGACGCGCCGCAAGCCACCCGTCGACGGCCTCGACGCGCTCGCGGGCCGAGAAATACCGTCCCAGATCCTCGACGTTGGCCCGGGTGCGGCGCACCACGTCGTCCTGGGCGGCGCTGGCGGCCTCGCGCGCGGCGCGGCGGGCCTGCTTGCTGATCACTGTGTTCGCCATGGATCACACGCTAAGCCCCACCAACCCCCCAGCGCCGCAACGCAAGCCAAAAATCTTTCCGACCGCACCCATCACCGGGCTTCGCACCCGATCGCTCACCGCCGCCCCGAACGGCACTTAGGGTGCCCTAACTTTTCCCTACGGCCGAACATCACACCTCTTGCACTCAGGGTCACGGTTTTATAACGGCCCAGGCCTAAGGGGTAGGCCCCCCATAGTTTTCGGGCTGAGGTGATGACGCGGTGATGGGCTTGCACAAGTTGACCGCCGGAGACGGGTACATGTACCTGATCCGCCAGGTCGCGGCCTCGGATGCCACCGATCGGGGCAGGCCGAGCCTGGCCGATTACTACAGCGCCAAAGGTGAAACCCCGGGTGTGTGGATGGGCCGCGGCCTGGCGGCGCTGGGCAAGCCGGTCTCGCGTGACGCCTCCGATCCCCTGGTCGCCCGGTATTGGGGAGTGGAGCACGGCTCACAGGTCAGCGAGGACCAGATGAAGGCGTTGTTCGGGGAAGGCTTGCACCCCAACGCCGATCAGATCACCCGCCATCTGACCGGGCTCGGGGTAGGAAAGGCGGGCGCGCTGGCGGCGACACGGCTGGGTCGCCCATTCCCGATCAGCAGCAAGGACAACCGGTTCAGCATCCGTGTGCGGCAGGCCTACCGCGACTACAACATCGCCGCCGCTGCCGACCCGAAAGCCGGCCTGGACCCGGAGCTCCGCGCCCGCATCCGCACCGCGGTAGGGAAGGAACTATTCGCTGAAACCTACAGTCGGCCACCAGCTGACGACCGCGAACTGTCGGGATTCATCGCCCGCCAGTCGCGGCCCGCGACCACCGCCGTGGCCGGCTACGACCTCACCTTCACCCCGGTCAAATCGGTGTCAGCGTTATGGGCGGTAGCCCCGGCGCCGATCGCACGCACCCTCGAGGACTGCCACCACCAAGCGGTCGCCGAAACCCTGGCCTTCCTGGAAGACAATGCGGCGTTCTCGCGCATGGGAGCCCACGGTGTCGCCCAGGTCAACACCACCGGATTGATCGCAGCGGCATTCGATCACCGCGACTCCCGCGCCGGGGACCCCAACCTGCACACCCACCTCGTCATCAGCAACAAAGTGCAAGTCATCGGCGCCGACGCAGTACCCCGCTGGCTGGCCCTGGACGGCACCCCGCTGCACCACGCCACGGTGGCCGCCTCCGAGTTCTACAACACCCGCATCGAGTCCCTACTTATCGACAAACTGGGCGTCCGGTTTGCGGCCAGAGCGGCCACACGCGGCAAGCGCCCGGTGCGTGAAATCGACGGAATCCCCGAGGAACTCCTCGATGCGTACTCCTCGCGCAGCACCGCGATCGACCACCGAGTCGGGCAGCTGGCCAAACGATTCCACACCGCCCACGGCCGCGAACCGACCGCCGTGGAGATGCTCGCACTGTCCCAGCAGGCAACCCTGGAAACCCGGCAAGCCAAACACGAACCGCGCTCACGAGGCGAGCAACGCCACACCTGGCGCGGCCAAGCGATCGGCGTCCTCGGTGGCCAGCGCGCCGTGACCGACATGATCGCCGACGTCACCAGCCGCGACCCGCCGGTGCGGGCCCAGATCACCACGCAATGGATCAGCACCCAAGCCGCCCAGGTCATCGACAACGTCGCCCAAACCCGCGCCACGTGGACGGTCAACCACGTCCGCGCCGAAGCCCAACGCCAACTGCGCTACGCGCACCACCCTGGCGGTCCCGAACTGGTCAACCGCATCGTGGCCACCGCCGTGGGCGAGCACAGTATCGCGCTGACCAGCCACGTCGACACCGAGAAAAACGAGCCCGCCGTCCTGCGCCGCATCGACGGTGCCAGCGTCTACACCCGCCACGACTCCACCGTCTACACCAGCACCGACGTCATGGCCGCCGAGCGGCGCATCCTGGCCGCCGCCACGCTGCGCGACGGCCGCACCGTCGACGACGACAGCATCGGGCTGGCGCTGCTGGAGGCCCACGCCAACACCGGTCTGGCGCTCAACGACGGACAAACCGCACTGGTCAAGGAGATGGCCACCTCCGGTGCCCGCGTGCAGCTCGCACTGGCCCCCGCGGGCAGCGGCAAGACCACCGCCATGGCCGCCCTGGCAGCGGCCTGGCGCAACAGCGGCGGCACCGTGATCGGGCTGGCCCCCACCGCCGGGGCGGCCGAAGTCTTGGCCGAAGACCTCGGCGCAGCCACCGACACCATCGCCAAACTCGTCCAGCTCACCGGCACCCGCAGCGAACCGCACGGCCCCGACGACGACCCCGCCCGACAATGGTTCGACACCATCAGCGCAGACACCCTGCTCGTCGTCGACGAAGCCGGCATGGCCTCCACCTTCGACCTGGACACCGCCATCTCCCACGCACTGGCACGCGGTGCCAGCGTGCGCCTGGTCGGTGACGACCAGCAACTGGCATCCATCTCCGCCGGCGGCATCCTGCGCGACCTCGCCGACCGCCACAACGCGGTCACCCTGAACACCGTCGTGCGCTTCACCCACCCCGAAACCGGCAACGCCGAAGCCGCCGCCAGCCTGGCCATCCGCGCCGGAGACCCCGCCGGTATCGGCTTCTACATCGACCACCACCGCGTCCATGTCGGAGCCGACGACACCGCCGCCGACCTGGCTTATGCGGCGTGGGCAGCCGACCGCGCCGCAGGCCGCGACTCCATCCTGTTGGCCCCCACTCACGAGATCGTCGCCCAACTCAACGAACGCGCCCGGCTGGACCGACTCGCCGGCACCCACGACACCACCTCAGCGGCCACCGTGACCCTGGCCGACGGGCTGACCGCTTCGGCCGGCGACTGCATCGCCACCCGCAAAAACGCCCGCTACCTCGTCACCGACAGCAACGGCAGCTGGGTCAAAAACGGCCACCGCTGGACCATCCGCACCGTCCACGACGACGGCTCGCTGACCGTGGTGCCGCTGCGCGGACACGCCACACCGGTGCGCCTGCCCGCCCGCTACGTGCGCACCTACACCACCCTCGGATACGCCAGCACCATCAACGCCGCCCAAGGCATGACCGCCGGCGGCCGCGACATCGAAGGCACCTGTCACACCGTCATCAACGACCGGCTCTCCCGCCAACTGCTCTACGTCGCACTGACCCGCGGGCGCACCGAAAACCACCTGTACGGCTCCACCTCGGAAGCCGACCCGCACCGCATCCTCGCGCCCAAAGCCACCTACCCGCCGACCGCCGTCGACGTCCTGTCCACCATCCTTGGCCGTGACGGCGCGCAACGATCGGCCCACAGCGCCGCCGCCGCCGACGCCGACCCCTTCACCCGACTGCACCGCGCCGCCGCCGTGTACACCGACGCACTCACCGCAGCCGCCGAACAACACGCCGGACCCACCATCATGTCCAGCATCGACACCGCCGCCACCGCCGTGCGCGGCGACCTCACCGACGCCCAAGCCTGGCCCGGGCTACGCCGCAATCTGGCCCTGCTCGCCATCGACGGCCACGACCCCGTCGCCGCCCTGCACCAGGCCGCAGCCACACCCCTAGGCGACCCGCACGACCCCGCCGCAGTCCTGGAATGGCGCCTGCCCACCCCACCGGGAACCGCCGCCGAACGAGTCGGGCCCCTGCGCTGGCTGCCCGCCGTCCCCGACGCACTCACCACCCACCCCACCTGGGGCCCCTACCTCACCGCACGCGCCAAACTCGTCGCCGACCTCGCCAACCAGATCCGCGACACCGCCCGCCACTGGACACCCGACACCGCACCCACCTGGGCCCGCCCACTGCTGAACCACCGGGCCCCACTCATGGCCGAAATCGCCGTCTTCCGCGCCGCCCACGACGTCGACACCGCCGACACCCGCATCACCGGACCCGAACAACACCCCAACCGCTCCGCCGCCGTCCAACACCTCATCCACACCCGCCTGGACGCCAGCCTCACCCGCGCCGAGGACACCGCCGGCCGCTGGCGCCAACTCGCCGACCGCACCAACCCGCACCTGGCCCGCGACCCCTTCTGGCCCCGGTTAGCCACCCACCTCGACGAAGCCGCACGCGCCGGCGCTGACATCCCCACCCTGCTGCACAACGCCATCGACGCCGGTGGCCCACTGCCCGACGAAATGCCCGCCGCCGCCCTCTGGTGGCGCCTCGCTGGCACCCTCGCACCGCCCTCCTTGGAGCGCCCCGACACCAAACTGCGGCCCGCCTGGACCGACGAGCTCCACCACCTACTAGGCACCCGAATCGCCGAAGCCGTCCTCACCGACCCGGCCTGGCCCGCGCTCGTCGCCGCCGTCACCGCTTCGGACTGGGCACCCGCGGACCTACTTGCCGCCGCCACCGAACACCTGCACGACATCGCCGCCACCACACCCCTGCGCCCCGACGAATACGCCCGCCTACTCACCTACCGCATCGAGTTGCTCACCCACCGCGCCGCCACCATCGACCCCGACATCCCGCACCCCGCAGAAGACCTCCACCCACCCCCACCCGGCGAACAACTCGACCTGTTCACCCCCGCGGTCCCGCACCCCGCCGACACCCTCGACGAACCACCCCCAGACCCCTACGACTACCCCTACGGCTTCGCCGAAGACGACCTCGCCGGCCTCGACGTCAACGACCTGCCCACCCAGCGGCCCCCCACCACCGCGCGCGTCGACGACATCGACATCCCCGCCCTACGCGCCCGCCGCCACGCCGCCCACCAACACGCCCAAGCTCTCGCCCAAGACATCCTGCGCGGCGGCGGACCTGCCGAACGCGGCGCTGCTGACGAACTCGCCGAACTGCGGCGCCTCCAACACCACCAGCGGCCCCACCAACACGCCCTCGCCCACGCCCACAAACTCTGGGTCCACGCCGAAGACACCGCAGAACTGCACCACCAACTGCTCAGCCAGCTCGACGCCGCCATCACCGCCGCACACCAACGCGGCGACACCGCAGCCGCACACCGCTACCAACAACACCACCACGACATCACCCACCAAACCCCCCGCATCACCACCGCAGTCGACACAGCGCGCCAACGCCTCGACACCGCCCGTAGCGCACTGCTCGGCACCGCCGGCGGCGCCGAGGGCATCGTCACCGACCGCCACATCCACACCCTGCGCACCCAAGCCCTCCACGCCGACACCCAAGCCCTCACCGCGGCCCGCCGGCACGCCCGCGACCTCGACAACCAACTCGCCCGCGCCGAAAACATCGCCGCCCGCTCCTTCGCCGACAACCCCGCCCACACCTACGATCTGGCCGCCGAACTGCCCCAACTACGCGACGAAATCGACTACCTCACCACCGCCAGCGCCGCCAGCCCCGCCGCCCTCTACCACCCACCGGCCACCGCGCTCGCCGGCCTCGACGAACCCCACCGCCACACCGTCACCGCGCTGACCAGCAGCATCCACACCGTCCAACCGCTCCACATCCACCCCGGCGCCGACAAAGCCGGCCTGCTCGGCGCACTCGCCGCCACCGCACACCACCACAACCACCGCGTCCTGGCCCTACCCGCCAGCCCCACCGCCCTCGACCACGCCACCACCCACCGCTACGCCGACACCGCCGCCGCCCCCGAACAGGCCCAAGCCCACATCGAAAACCAACGCTGGAAACTCCCACCCGGAACCCTGCTCATCGTCGACGACGCCGACCACCTACCCCCCGACCAACTACGCCGGCTCACCCACACCGCGGCCACGGCCAACACCAAACTCATCCTCATCACCACCCCCGAGAACCACCGCCAACCCACGCACACCCTGCTCGACGTCCTGGCTGACAACCTGCCCCACACCCAACACATCGGCACCCCCACAGCCCCCACCCAGCCCCGCACTGCCATCGCCCGCGCCGAACACCACCTCGCCACAACCAATAATTCCTCCGGCGCGCGCACCCAAGCCGCCGAACTACTCACTCGTCGAAACGAACTCCTCGAACACCTTCGCGACGTCGACTCCACCCAAGTCCAACTCGACGCGATCACCCGACGCCAGCAAAGTCGCGACCGCGACAACGCCCTGACGCCAGTGTCGCTGGTCACAACGGTCCCATAGCTGCCTTAACATTGCACAATGGGGGACGTGGCCACTGCAGAAGCTCTCCCCTCGTTCAAACTGCCTCCGGTGATCGAGGTGGCCGTGGGCATCCACTTTCTGCAGTTGCCTGGTCTTGACACCGTGGCGTTGGTCCGCCTGGTCGACAGATGGCGAGAACGTTTCCCAAAAGTTCAGGAACAGGTAGCTCTGCCACCACTAGGGCCGGCGAACTTCATGTTCCAATTCGGAAACTCGGTCGCACCGATTCGGCTGTGGGTTTTGACCGAGGACGAGTCACTACTCATTCAGGTGCAACACGACCGCCTGCTCATCAATTGGCGTAAGCAACAAGGTGACAACCCGTATCCGCGCTATGACGTGTTACGCGCTGAGTTGTCGACGATCTGGAGTGACTTCGAGCGTTACATAGAAGGTGCAGGGTTTGGCGTTCTTCGGCCAAGTGCCGCAGAGGTGACCTTCTTCAATCGGGTACCGGTAGCCGGCGCATCTGATGTACCTCGGGTGATTGATGCGCTCTCAACCACCTTCACTCTCGACGGTCATGTCGCAACAAGGCTTCAGATGGAGCGCCAACTCAGCGAGATGGACGGCCAACCGTTTGGGCGGCAGACAATCTCGCTCGGTTACCCTGCTGACGAGAATGCGCTGCAACTTGAGATCAACTCGATAGTCGCGATAGACGCCGAACTCTCTTCAGTGGACGTTTTCGCCGCCCTTGATGTTGCACATAGAGAAGGCGTAATGATGTTTGATCACGTCACAACGGAGGGCATGCACATCGAATGGGGGAAGACCGATGCCAGTAATTGAACAGTCGCCGATCACGTCGGCGCCCAGAACTGTGCCGACGTTTATTCAAGATGCGGATACTCGTTGGTGGGCCGCCCGGCCCGGACAACCGCAGGTCTCGTACCCGACGCGGTCGGAAGTCATCGTGTACGCACAGAGCGAGCTAGCCAAGCTAACGCGGCTGCCCCGCGGTTGGGACGGCGCCCGCGGCCGCGCGGTGCACACCGCAGTCGCGAACCTTGCGGTGTCCTTGATCAAGGCAATTGCACAGGCTGACGGCCTCGCAACGCCGCAATTTTCGCCGCTCCCCGACGGTGGCCTGAATGTCGTCTGGCTGGTCGATGGTGACCAGCTCACGATCGCGTTTGAGGATGGTGAACTGGCGTTTCGCGGTTACTGGGCCGATGGTCGCGAAGCGTTTGATCATGAACTTGCAGTCAGCAAAGGCCCGACTGACGGCCAACGGCTGTTAGGAGTCGCACTTGATGATTCGCGCATCTTCCTCGAGAAGATCAGTGCAGGAGTTCAACATCAACTGATTCCGCGGTGAAGGCCGACGATCCTCAGATCGGCCCCGAGGAGGTGCTGTACCGATATTCGCCCAGCATCCCTCACGAACACTGGACAGTGACTGACCAGGGAACGAAAAAGGTGTCGATCAGCGTGGCTGCTGTGCGCTTCGATGACGACGGTATCTCCTGCTACCGACACCGAATTCTCGCTGAACACGGACTCAGCTGGGCTGATGTCAAGCGCGAACCCAAGAATGGAGTCTTCTCAATGCTGGTGAAGGATGTTCGTGAGGTCCGCCTCGGCGTGGCGTTCGACCCATACCCTGAAACCGAACAGCCACACCCTCGCGACGTCGCGCACTCCTTAGTCGTCGACAACGATCTACCGAAGAAGCAAGGTAGGAAAGCACGCGAGGACCTAGCCAAGCGGGCGCAGATAATTCACAGCGGTAGCACGGAATAGACGGCAGACGCACGCAAGCCGGTGTGGCGAGCCCAGGCGGCGTCGGCCACTCGGCCGCCGCCACCTGTGGACACGTTTTGGACACAAGCCGGCCCGACCCAACCTTGCGCATCTGCAGGGGGACCCGCTGCCACGGGTACTTGGCCACGGTCAGCACCTCTTCGTCTGGCATTTCCCGGTTGACGAGTTCCTCGGTGATGGTCAGCTCGAAGGTGCATTCCGGGGTGGTGACTTCAAAGGCCCGTTGGTCGGTCCGGTCCTCGCGAGACCCTAGTTGCGCTTTTGCCCACGATCATCTCACACCGCAGTGGTGTCGATGCTGCTGCCGATCACTGCTATCGCATCAACGATGACCTCGTAGACCAGCCAGACAGCGATGGTGATCGCCACGATAAGTCCACTGAGCCAAGGGAATCGACGGGAATCAGTCACTATTCTGCTCTCCATCCGTGATGGGACGCTGATACCGCGACAGCGTTCGGGGAAACCAATATGCGCCCGTCTGGTCCCACGCTGCGGGCGACTTCGAGACGCGGTTCGGATTGGACGCGTTGAAGTGCGGCGCTGGAATCCGCCCCGTGCTCACCGTCGAGCTGTTGGTTGTCCCAGCCCAGGTGTAGATGCATCTCGGCGATGAGGCAGGCCAGTCGACCGGATACGAGGTATGCCCGATCTGCACCCAGGTGGAAAAGTCGGTTCGCAGATGAACGTCACGCACCCGATCGAGTAGCGCCGGAGCCAACGGAACATCTGGTGCGAGGCGGTAGACCTGTGACCCAGACACCGCCGGGTCGACGCACTGCACAACTGCCCGCGCACTGCCCATGTGATCCGCCAACCGCGCGGTGTCCGGCGTGTAGCCCGCCCGAGCCGCGCTTCGGGACGCAACTCGCTAAACCAATGGTCACACCACGCTCGGTACCGTCGATCGGGCGCCTGCGCGCTGTCCGACACATCGCATCCCAGGCCCAGAAGTCTGCAAAGCGTTGCGAGCGAGGCTGATTGGGGTCCGCAGGAAGCAGTTCTGCGACTCGCCCCACAACCACCTGGACCTGATCGGATACCGCGGCCGCCGGCTGGCAGCAATCGCTCAAAATGTCGTCCCAGATCCAGCGTCCGGAAGGGTCGTGCTCGTCAGGCTCCATCAGCCGCGGCGGCCGGTCGGTGAATTCCCAACGGCCGTCCGGATATCGCCAGCCCAAGACGCAGATCCCATGTACGGCCACGCCGCGGTGGCCCTGACCCCCTGGCTCGTCGCCATCGACGAATGTGCGCGCATCGACACCTCGCCGCCGCAGTCCCGCAGCGATCTGTTCGGTGGCAACACCACTCACTGTTCAGCCGATTTCGGTGGGCGCGGCCGGACACCGTGCATTGCGTCGCCGAACAGCACCGCCAGCTCCCACTGCGCTCGCCGGCTTGGACGTTCATCGACGCGGCGCATCACGCCGCGGCGGTGCAGAACGAGTAAGGCGTGGTAAACCTGCTCGGCTACCACCGGACGTTCCTGGCTACCAAGCCTGTTGGCGACCGTGATCCGTGCATCGGTTGTGGTGAGTGGCCCCTCAGCGGTGGCCAGGACCGCCACGAGCTCGGCGCGAAGGTGTGCGGCCTCCATGTCAACGGCCCATCGCTGCCGTTGCCCGGCGATGCCGTTGAGCGACCCATTCCCACAGGCTCTTTGGCTCGCGCTCTCGAAGCTCCGGTTGGCACAGCAGCCTCTTGACCGCGCCGTCGTAGCGCTCCACGAAGGTTCCCCAGTCCGGTAGCTCGGTGATCACGCCGGCCGTTCCCCGCCGCAGCAGCCGCGCGTATCCCTGGTTTGACGGCAGCAGGCGCCGGTAGTCCAGGCTGCTGCTCAGATGCGATGACAACGTCTTGGAACCGCTGGCCTGATCGAAGGTCTCCTGGCGGCGCGTGGTTTGCCGCGACCACTGCTCGGCCCGTTGCAGCATGTCCATCTCCGCGGCCCCGTACATGATCAGCGCGGCGGGGAAAGTGTCGCGTAGCTCGCGCGCGTAGCTGGTTCCGTACACGGTGTCGAATTGGCTCGATGCCTGCACCGACAGCAGCAGATTGACTCCCAGGCCGCGGCCCTCGGAGACGTGGCGACGCAGGGCCGGCATGGGTGCGACGTTCGCGGCCTCGTCGATGAGGATCAGTAGGCGGTGCAGCATTTCCTTGCGGGCCGTCTTGCCGCGCCAGCTGCGCACCAGGTGCTCCAGCAGGGTCACCGCCGCCCCGGCGATGGCGCCTTCGGGGGAAGTCAGGATGTACAGGGTCGCATCCGGTTGACACAGAAACGACTCGTCGAAGGTGGCAGCGGTTATTCCGCGCAGCCCCAACCTCATCCACGGGGTCACGGCCTTGCGCATGGTCAAGGCGATGCTGTCGCGCTGTTTGGGGTCCATGTCCAGTGTCCGCAGCAGCGCATTGCGAAACAGCGGCTGGTCGGCCACGCGCCGTGCGGCGCTATGCCAGCCGGGTGCATCGGGGTGGTTGTCATCCTGGCGGACGTTGTCGACCGCCAGCAGTACCCACTCGATCCCCTTGCCGTTTCCGCATGGTGATGCGGCGTACAGCATCGCGGCCAGGGGTGCTTCCGTATTGGCCTCCCACACCCCCCCATCGGAGACCTGATCGACGCCCGATCCCAGTCCTACCGCCGACATCTGCATCATCGTGTTGGCCGCGGTGACAGCTTGATCCGCAGTAGTGATCAGTGCGGTCGGATCGAACGAGCGGGCCTCGACGTCGCCGGGGTACAACGGTGAATAGTCGGGCCGCAGATCGATGACTTGCTTTGGTCCCCAACGGCGTTGCCCGACAAGCCACATGAGGTCATCTTTTGATGACACGCACACCGCGGGCCCGCCCCACAGCACCGCCGCCGGCGCCAGGACTCCGGTCGTCTTGCCCGTCTCGGTGGGGGCTGAGACCAGCACGTGTGCGGGTGCGTCGGCCAGCACCAGCCGGTCGTCATCGCCGCGGACAAAGCCGCAATACGGGGCGATGGGCCGCGGGCCCATCACTGTGCCTTTCTGATCGGGGTGGGATCGCCCAGCGGGTCGTAGCGGGTAGGGAAAATCCCGGGGCCGGTCAGGTCGTCGGCCTCGAAGCCGAAATCGACTTCATCGGCCTTGCCCGGTGGACGCATCGGCCACCAGTCCCGGGCCCCGTCGACGGCCAGCCACCCCTCCACGATGCCGTAGACACCTGCGGTGAGGAGGGCAGCGGGAATCTGGGCGAGCAGCCACGGGATCCCCACCGCCTCATCCAGGGATGGGCTGGGCCCGATCATCATCACCAGCGCCGGCAGCGGCAATCCGACGACGGCGGCCGACCACATGAACGCGGCGATCGGATACGAGCGCAGTTCGCCAGGGATTAGCTGAACCACCGTTTTCGACAGCGATTTGCCCAGCGCCCAGCCCGCCGGAGCCAGCACGCCTGCCGTCATGAAAATGGCCCAGTCCAGCATTGCGTAAGGCGTTTTCACGGGCCGCATAAACCACGGATGAATAACCTCATCATCGGCGGGATCATCGCGCGCACCGCTCGCTATCGTGTCGCGGTCACGTATTTGACGCGCCAACAGTTCCGCGCGCCTTTTCTGAAATATGAAAGTGTGTTGATGCCGGGCGATCCATTTACGGCGGACCTCGTCGAACGTGTCAGCAGCAACCGGCATCAGCGCTGTCCCTCACCGGCTCTACTGGATCAGTGTAGAAGTCGCCCAGTCGTTGTGCGACGTCCAACAGGAAGTTTTTCAACTCCGTCGCGCAGCGCCCCGTTCCCTCGCGCTCCGCTTCACGCATCGCAGCATCGATCTTGGATGAATACGCGCTGAGCTGCTCAGATATGCGGACAGAGGGGCTTTGGCCCAGCAACGCCCGCTGCGCTGACCCCTCCTGCCAGCCGAGGGCGAAGTCCAGGCGTGCCAGTGTCCGCGCAGTCAGGCCGCCGCCACGCTGACCGGCTTTACGTAGCGTCGACGGGGCCGGGCCACCCGCGCAGGCGAGGTCGTCCCGGGTCCAGCGCAGCTGCGCCAGGCGGTCCTCCACGAAAAAGAACAACCGCTTCATACCGTCTGTTGGCATTGGGTCCACGCCAATGACGGTAACAATCGGTCAAGTTATTCCGCTACGGCCGTCGAATATTCGTTATACCCCCCCTTAAGCTGACCCAAGGTAAGGAGGTTGGGATCATGCGAATGATTATAGGGGCGCTCCAGCGCAGCGGAATGTTACGCCTTAATACTGCGGCGAAAGCCGCACTGTTCGTCGCGCGGCGCACCGCCGTGACCGCGTTGCTCGCGGCGGCCAGCATCCCCGGAGCGTGGCCGAACCGCCGATACCGCAGCCGCCCAGCACGGCGACGTGAGCCGCTCTGCCGCACCCCCCTGATGCACTACCAACGGGCGGTGGCGGGCTCTTCACTTCCCGCGGATGTGACGTCCTGCGCGCCGGTTCGCCGCTGCGACAATCCCAGGCCCCTGACGTCTCGGCGGACCTCTCCGTGAGCGGCACAGCCAACGACCCCGAGCAGCTCTGGTGTCACACCCAAGAGTGGATCAACGACAAGGACGGTCCACTCGTCGGCCCCGAAGGTGGATGCGAACTCGACGCCCTGCCGGGGAAGCTCGATGACCTCCACGCTCTATCGGAGGACCCCGACGACCTCGACGCCCCACCGGGGGAACTCGACGGACCCGACCTTCCTGACCCGCACCCCCAGGCCGGTGAACCGGGCGGCGATGCCGAAGGCCAGGTCCACGAACACCACGCAGACGGGCATGAGGGGGCATCGACCGCTGCTGACTGCGCTCAACCTGACTCCTCGGATGAGCAGGGCACCCAAGCCGGTCACGTCGACACCGGTGAACACGACGAGGACAACCCACCTCCCGATGCCGTCGCTCTCGATCCCGCCGCCGCCGCGGCGGGCGAGGAACCCGGCGCCGAATCACCCCGCTACAACAAGGCCATCGCTCATGCGTTTGCTGCGGCGACCCTGGTGACCACACTGGTGGTCAGCGGGGTGCTGCTGGCGATGCGCCATAGCCCCCATACCGACGACCAAGACCACCCGACCCGTCCCAGTACCCACATCAGCGTCGTGGCCGCGCCCACCACCAGCACCGGGCCCAGCACCGGCGGTCAAGACGCGCCAATCCCCTACACCGCCACCGCCGTCGGTTGCCTGGCCGGATCCAGTGCCGCCCAATCGGTTGCCGGCACCGATCCCACCCAGGCATGGGTGTGTGTGCACGGCGCCACCGTCGGCCAGCACCTGGTGCTCAACCTCGGACGCACCATGGTCATCACCGGCGTCTCGCTGACCCCCGGCTGGGTCGGCACCGACGCTTCCGGCGCCGACCAGTGGCTCCAGCACCTCGTAGTCAAACGGGTGCAGTGGAGCTTCAACGACAGCCCACCCACCGTCATCCCGCAAGAGACCCACGGCGTGCACGGTGACGCTCCCCAGGCACTGCCGGGGCGCGGCGTCCTTGCTTCCCGAATCATCGTGCTCATCCAGGAGACCGGCCGCGCCGCCACTGATCCGGCCCCCAGCTCAGCCCCTAACCCCAACCCCGGCGGCGGTGGGCTGTTCGGCGACATCCTCGGGCCGACACCCAGCCCTGCCGAGCCGGCACCCACCACCACCGCCGTCCTGCCCGGCCTGCCCGCCGACCCATCCCGCACCGACCCCGCCGACCACACGTTCGCGGTGTCGTCGGTCAAAATCTTCGGCCACCCACCCCAGTAAAGGGCCCCCCATGCTGACCAACACCTGGCGCAAACGCCTGGACCGCAGCAGCACCCTGCTTCGCCGCGGCGCACTGATCACCGGCATCGGTTCCTGCGCCGTGGTGGCGATCGCCACCATCTTGGGCTGGTTCTTCGACAGCCCCATCGACGTCGCCGGCCCGGCCCGCACCGCTGTCAACCGCACCGCCCTGATCGGCTCCTACGCCCAGGACTGCGTCACACGCTGGCTCACCGCCACCCAATCCGACCAGCAGTCACTGCACGACTGCTGGACCCTGCGCGACCCCCTGCGGCTGCCCACCACCCCCGCCGTCGTCGTGAATTCTCCTGCGGTATCCGCGGTTACCCTCATCGGCGACACCGGCACAGCCCAGCAATGGAGCGTCGTCGTCTCGGTGTCCGAGCGGCCCTACCAGGCCGCCACCCCGCACACCACCTACTACCGGCTGCCCGTCGTCTACAGCAGCTACGGAGTACGCGCCAGCGCCCTGCCCGCCCGCGTCAACGGCCCAGGGGCCGGTGCCGATGCCCCGCTGGCCTACCCCGCCACCCTGCCCAACACCTCCCCCGCCTTCAGCACCGTCGCGGGATTCCTCACCAGCTACCTCACCGCCGCCGGCGGCCTCGAACGCTACGTCACCCCCGACTCAGGGCTGCTGCCCGCCGCCGACTATCGATCCGCCCAACTGACCCGCCTGAGTGCCAACCACAACGCACCCGACCACGACGTGCCGTCAGAGGGCACCACCCTGCACGTGCTGGCCGCCGTCAACGCAGTCACCGGCCAATTCGCACCCCTGCAAATGGACTACCCCATCTCGCTCACCGTCACCAGCGGGCGATGGACGGTCTCAGCGCTGGACTACGCACCACTTCTGGCCGACAACGCCGAAATGACCCCCGTCATCCCCACCCCCGCGGCACCCCGATAGCCACCGCCACCGGACCCGACCCAACGCTGAAATCAACGCACACGAAGGGCAACTCCCATGTATTTCGCCACATCCACCCCCACGCTGCTCGCGGCCGCCGACCTGGTCTCGGGCAGCCGATCCCTCTACACGATCGGCGTGGCGGTCCTCGTCATCTTCATCCTGCTCGCCGGCGGAATACGTGCCGCCGCAGCATTTTTCGGAGGACGCATCGGCCAAACCGTCGCCTGGGCGCTGACCAGCGTCATCGTCGCCGTCGTCGTCGGTTCCGGCTACGCCATCTACACCTCCAGCAAGCGCACCGTTGACCGCACCGGCATCACCACCGGGCAATTCGGGATGTGACCCCGGCCCCTCGCGACGCCCCACCCGCGCGGGCCGGCCCGGCGGCCCGCGTTCGTGTCCAACATCACGGATTGTCAAAGGGATTCACATGGCTGAGTCAGCACAGATCTTCAAAGGTGTCCACGACACACCCGTCTACACCGACATCCTTTTCCGAAAACCCCTCCGCCTCTGGGTGGCTGTCAGCCTCTACGGAGGCGGCGGCCTGACCATGGTGCTCACTGTGCTCACGCTGGACTCCGGACATGCCCGCGCCACCCTGATCTGCGGGGCGCTGCTCAGCGGCGCCGCAGCCGCGATAGCGGCCCTGATTCCCCGCGGGCGACCCACCCTGCGCTTCCGGCTGCGCAGCTGGTGGCAGGTGCTTCGGCCGGTGCAATCCTCCAGCACCGACAACTCCCTGCTCGCACCACCGACCCGCATCACCTCCAACGTGAGCTTCACCGCCCACGGCGTCCACGCCCACTACCTGATCAGCGGACTGCCCTACTATCTGCAATCCACCAAACGCCGCATCGGCGTCGCTGACCGCCACCAAGTGCTCGCCCGCGAAATCCCTTCCGGTACATGGGTTTACGGCCTCTGCGTTCCGCAGAACCAACGCCAACTCCTGGGCGCCATGCTGCACGGTCACCGCGACAAACACCCCTGGGTCCAGGCCTGCCGCCAGATGGGCCCTGTCATCGCCGGCCAGCAACCCCGCACCCGTATCTACTGGCTGGCACTACCCGTCGACGCCGGCCGCGCCGGGCACAGCCCGGTCGGTCACGCCGCCAAGCTGCGCGACTGGATTATCGGCCGCGACAAAGACTCCGACAACTCCGTTGCCGCCTACCAGCGCCTGGCCCACGACATCATCACCGCCCTGCCCGAAGAATTCACCCCGACACCGGCCAGCGAAGACATGATCGACTGGTTTTGGCGGCACAACGCCTGGCGCGGTGTGTGCAACGACCCGCTGCCACGTCACCGCACCACCTCAGCGGGTGTCGGCGGCCGCTTACCGCCGGCCGACTTCGACGAAGGTGACCAGCAGCACGGCGCCGGGCGGGCCCTGCCACTGCGCGCACTGGCCGCAATCCTGGCGTTAGCCGCAGTCCTCGCCGCAGCCGCCGGAGCCGTTGCGCTCGCGCTGCTCGCCGCGTGCCTCGGCGGGCTGCTCACGGCGGCCTGGACCCTCGGGATTCGCCGAATCCCCTCCTGGGGCAAAACCCTGCGGATCGTCAGCCCCGACGGCCTCCACCCCGACAGCTACCAGGCGATCCTGCCCGTCGTGGATATGCCCAAAGCCGGCATCGTCTTCCCCGGCTCCGAGTTCCTGCAAGCCCTGGACGACCTCGACACCGGAGCCACCTTCGACTTCGCCCTCAACCTCGTCGCACGAAGCCGCGAAATGGAATTCGTGCGCAACGA
The DNA here is from genome assembly GCF_003614435.1 of Mycobacterium paragordonae. NCBI lineage: Bacteria > Bacillati > Actinomycetota > Actinomycetes > Mycobacteriales > Mycobacteriaceae > Mycobacterium > Mycobacterium paragordonae. The sequence goes on along the minus strand of NZ_CP025547.1, from coordinate 71,284 downwards.
CCGGGCCAAAGGCAACATCGACGACCAGTTCACCCAGCGCCGCGACGTCCGCAACGGTGACGCCGAACTCATCGCCACCGCCCGCCAGCTCGCCGAATACAACCGCCAACTGTCGGCCACCATCGACGAACGCCCCGTTGAAGCCGCATTCCTCATCGCCGTCGGGGCTCCTGACCCGCAAACCCTGGACTACAGCGTCAAACGGCTGCGTGAGGAACTCACCCAATCCGGACAAATCGCCATCCGCCACTACCACGGCGCCCAAACCCGGCTCTGGGCCGCTTTCAACCCTGGCGCACCCAACCACAAGACCGCCGTCGACCAATTCGCTCAACCCACCACCACCAAGAAATGGTCGCGCTTCGTCCCCTTCACCTCATCCATGGTCGGCAACACCACCGGGATCCTGCTGGGCTTCAACACCAACAACGCACTGCGCAGCGCGGTCATGCTCGACTTGCCCGGCACTGCCCGACGCAACCGCAACCCCTGCCTGGTGTGCAGCGGAGCCCTCGGCTACGGCAAGTCCTACGCCGCCAAACGCATCACCCGCGCCGAAATCCAGCGCGGCGCACAAGCATTCATTGTCGACCCCGGCACCGAATGGGAAACCGCGCTCGCCGACGTCACCAACACAGCCGTCATCGACATGGCCGGCAACCGATACAGCTGCGATCCGCTTCGCACCTTCCCCGACGACATCGCCGGCGGATACTGGCTCGACTACATGGTGCCCATGATGGGGATCGATCCCCGCACCACCGGCGTGCAGCGGCTGCGCACCCTACTTGAACCCTCAGCCCGCCGGCGATTCGGCCTCACCAGTACCACCGCGCTGATGACCTATATCGCCGCCATCCAAGCCCCCGGCGGACCCGACCACCGGCCACCGCAGGTCGCCCAACTCGCCACCGACCTCGCCCCCATCCTGGCCGCCCTCAAATCCTGGGCCACCTACGACTTCACCCGAGCCATCTTCGATGACACACTGCCCGTTCCCGACCTCGCCAATCTCGACGTCTCCGTCTGGCTCACCGGCAGTCTCGACCTGCCCAGCGCCGAGGAAATGGCCACCCCGCACCTCTACGAACGTCTCTCAGACCGCAAACGCGCCTCGGTGGCCCTCTACGGCATGCTGGTACGCCTGGCCCGAGTCACGTTCTTCGCCAACACACAACGCTTCGGGCTCATTGTCATCGAGGAAGCCGCCGCCCTCCTGAACTCCCGGGCCGGCGCCGACGACGCCCACCTGATCAGCCGCCGCGCTCGCAAGCACTACACCGGTTTGTTGATCATCACCCAAGACCCCATCGCCGACCTGGCGCTCATGGGCGACCAATTCATCACCCAACAACTCATCATGCCGTTCGAAAACGAAGACCTCGCACGCCAAGTCGCCGCCAAAGTCGGCATCCGCGCCGACGACTACGGCGACATCGAAGAATTCTTCCTCGCCCAACCCAGCGCCGACGAAATGCGCGACCCCACCGGATTCGACGACGCCGACACCTGCGGAACCCCAGACCGAGGCGACCGGAAAGGCTACGGCTTCTTCGTCGACGAATTCCGCCGCAAATCACCCATCAGGGTCGCGGCCGAACCCGACGCAGCCGTCCACGACGCCTACGACACCACACCCGGACGAGCCGCATGAACCCCACGCACCCACCAACATTCACCCGACGTGCAGCGGAGCACCTCGGCTACCACCTGGCCACCAGGCCCCGACTGCGCCGCATCTGCACGCTATGGCTCACCACGCACCTGCTGGCCACCTGGGCGGTCGTGGCCGCCCCGACAGCGGCGGCGTCCACCCTGGCCGGCGCACTGAACTGGACCGGCGTCACCGACAGCCACGCAGTACCGGTCGGCAACTACTACCTCTCGGTCGTGAGCACCAGCGAAGCGCTCACCAGAGCCGGACCCGAACTGACCGCGGACCCCACCAGCTGGACACGCTGGCTGGCCAACGCCGTCACCACCGGGCTCACCCACCAAAGCATCGTCCAGCTGCTCCAACTCGAGGCAGCGCTGTACATCTTCATGATCACCACGGCCCTGTGGCTGATGCGGTTCGCCATGTCTAACACCTGGCTGTACTGGCTTGCCACCTGGTTTCGGCCCCTCTTCGACATCATCCGAGCCCTACTCACCGACCTGTGGGTATTCCCCTTGTGCATGCTTGCCGGGCTAGCCGTAGGCGCCTACCACATCCTCTGGCACGGCCGCAAAGGCCACGGCTCCGGAATCATGTTGTCCACCTTCATCATCGGCATCCTCGGCCTCGTTCTCACCCGAGATCCACTTACCGAGCTCTACAACGAAAACGGGCTGCTCGGCCGAGCACGGGACCTCGGATTCCAGATCGCCCAAGCATTCGCCAACAACGGCCCCGTCACCGGCGGCGGCACCAGTGCCCAACTTCAGCACCTCACCGGCCTCATCGCCGATGCCACATTGCGAATGCCCCTGCAACTGATGAACTTCGGAACTCCCGTTGACGACATCGGCAGCTGCGGCAACGCCTACACCGCGGCCATCCTCAGCGGTAAACCAGACGGCCCCGCCCACGCAATGAGCAACTGCGGCGCCCAACAGGCACTGGCCTTCGCTCAGCAGCTCGACGGCGCCAACCTCGCCCTCGGCGCGTTCTACCTCCTGCTGGGAGCGGCGTTCACCCTGTTCGTCTTCTACGTCACCTACAGCTACGTGATGGTCTGCTGCGCCGCCTTCATCAACGCGCTTTTCGCCGTCGTGGCCGCCGCACCCGCCATGATCCACGGCCGGCCACGCCAGCGTGCGCTGCGGCGCCTGACGCTGTTTTTCAAACACGCTCTGCTGGTCTTCGTCTACACCACCTACGTCTCCGTCGCCGCGGTGATCGTCCTCAAAATGGCCGCGCGCGGAGGCTACGCCGACCAAGTCGGCATGACCCATCCGCTGGCCCGCCTGGTCATGATCGCCCTCATCTCCGCGGTGGCGATCGGCGGACTCTGGTGGCTCAAACGCGAACTCGGCGACCACACCCGCCACGACATCACGCACCTCGTCACCGCCGTGGCCCGCGAAGCCAGCTACGGCTATGTCCGCGGCCGAGCCGGCATCGACCGTGTGCGTGATACCGCGCAGCGCCTGCCAGGCATGTCAACCGCCATACCGGCGGGCACAAGCGTTGACGGACAGGACGATTCACCCCTTACCGGCAACCCCGTCGACGGCCGGCCGCCAGGCGGGCGCCCACCGGGCAGCGGCGGTCGCACCCCATGCCCTGTCGGGCCGACCTCGCCGTCCGGCAGCACGGCCGCCGGTGGCGGCGGGGCCACGCCACCGGCTTCCCGAGCCGCCGCTGCAGCGGCCACCGTCGTACCCGAAGCTGCTGCAGCGGCCGCGGTCGCCACCCAAACCGCCCAGCAGCTGCACCACAGCAACGGCCAGCGCACATCGGCCCCCAACTCGGCTCCACAGGCGCAGCCTCCCCTGCACACACGCGGGCCCGCCGCACCAGACGCCGCCGTGGACATGTCTGGGCCAGCCCCCGGCCGCGCCGGTAACGTTGGGCCACCCGCGGCGGCCACCGCCAGCCAGCCACCGCGCGACCTCCCCCATCCAGTCACCCCGCCTGACTGTCCCCCGGTACAGGGCCGGCAGCGATGAACAACGAAGCGCTAGGAACCCAGACCCATGCCATTGGAGGGCACCTCGTCGAGTTCCTGGCCGTTCGAGGCACAGGTGGCACCGCGAGGGGGCTCCCCCCACCCCCTGGCCCTAGTCCCTCGGTCCCGGGCTGAATCACCGGAAGGTTGCGCGCAACTTGTTCTGCCTCAGCGCGAAGCCGCTTCAACGTCGGATAGAAACTGTTGTGAGCGTTTAGTGATGAGGGCGGGGGCGCTGGCTCGAGCGGAACCACAACCAGTCCGCAGAGCGGCGGTGCCTCCCCCCGCTGGGACGCCCCGCGGTTGGGCTGGGTCATGTCGCGGAGCGCAGGAGCCTGCTAGCCGCAGCGTCTCAGGTCCGTTCGGTCGCCCGCGGCCGCCCTCCCCGAGGCAAGGTTGAAAGAGCGGAAGACCCAAAGCGGCGGGCCGGGTCTTTCTGTGACTGGAAGTTCCAGCCCGGTTCCTTCCCTATTGGGTTCATGGCTGAGCACAGCTTGCCTTTCCGTGTCCGCACGCCCGAATTCACATGTCGCTAGCTCGTCGTAGTCTGCCATTTCAGGGCTTACTGTCGATCTGACGGACCAGGGGGAGCTAAACGATGGGCGGAAAGGCCCGGGTACATGAACTGGCCAAAGAGCTCGGCGTAACTAGCAAGGAGATCCTGGCTCAGCTCGCCGCGGACGGCGAGTCCGCCAAGTCTGCATCCTCAACTATCAAGGCGCCCGTTGCGCGTCGGCTGCGCGAATCGCTCGGGGTCACACAACCGGCTCCGACCGCGGCGCCGGTCAGGCTCAGCGGCGGGCAGCCCGCCCCACCCCCGCCCAGCCGAAAGCATCCGCCGGTAAGCGGGCGCGTCAATCCTCCCTGCTCACCTCCGCCGATGCCCTCGACATATTCAGACGCTATCGAATTGCCTCCGCTTCGCAGAACCCGAGCCAGGCAATCGACGAGCTTTACCGGGAATGTGAAGCCAAGTACGGAATTAAGCGGTCCGCACTGCGCCATGTCGTCGCGAGCGACAGCCTGCGCCGAATAGTCGCCGACGAAGAGCGACGCACTTCATCCAACAAAGGCGCTCCTCGGAACCGTCCCAACGCCCAACCCAGCGTTGGAAACAAAGCGCGACTGCAGAAGTCGCAGAAATCAAAGCTTGCAAGGCCCGCCAAGCCCACAGCGAAGACCCCAGACCCTGACCCTGACCCTGTGATCATTCGTCCGCGCGCCCGCACGGCCGGCCTGCCACAGCTCGTGGCCACGATGGACGTGCAGGCTGTCGCTGACATCGTCGCCGCTACCACCGCGAGCCACACCGGAAGGACGACAGTCGTTGCCTGCCTGCAGGAACTCGCTCCCGATGGATCAGGCGGATATGGGTACCTGACGTGGCGATACGCTGCAACGCGCGCTGCGCGCAGCGAAGTACGATTGAGCACCGCGCCGGAGGACCTCGTAGCCCTCGCTGTCGTCATCGACCACGAAAAACAGCTTCTCGATCAACTGGTGCGCGCCCACGGCTCCATCCTCACCCAACCTAGCCTTGCCGAACGCGGGCTGACCAAGGAGTTACGCTTACTCACCGCCGCTGACGATGGCGGGCGTTCTGCAGCTGACGAATTGCGCCGCGCGAGAGCCTCTTTCGACTCTCTTCGCCGCGCTGTCATGCTCACCATCGCCAGCGCGAGTAATGACCAGCGACTGTGGGACGTGCTCGGCCGACTGCAACCCCTGACCAGGGATCGCCTCGTCGAGACCAGTCCGCAACTGGAGAGAGCAACACGACGGCTCACCGGGTTCATCGTGACCGCCGAGCGACTGTTGAGCACAGACGAAGCGAACCTGGCGCAATTCCTTCGACTCTCGCGTGGGCATCTGATCGCACTCCAGTTGAAGAGGTACAACTTCCTGCGGCCGTTCCGCGACAGCGCCGCCGTATCGTGGACGCCCTTACGTCAGACGACCACAGACCTCCCATTCCAGATCCTTCCGCAGGGTGAGCAGCTCCGCGCCTTCCTTGGTGAGATGCGGAAGTCCAAGATGTACGGCGGCTACCGCGTTGACGAACACCGCCTCACCGTTTTGGAGGATCTGCACAACCATTTCGGGGGTGCCCGATGTGTCTGGCATAAAGGCTCCGGTTCCTCCGACGGCATCGGAACCGCTACCTGGTCCTGGCTATTAAGTCCGCCAACGGATCCGGTGAGAATGCGGTGGCGATCAGCCCGCTCGCAGGGCGACATGCAACCTACGTCGTGCGGCATGAATGCGCCGACGCGGACTGGAAATCGATCTTCGCGCATCCGAAGTTCGAGGCACGCCTCCTCGGCGCACGGAAGCTGCTGTTCACCACCCGCGCCGGTCCCTCCGACCAGTACAGGGCGATGCGCGACAAGATCATCAACCTCCTGGAGTGTCACCCTCGGGAATTCCGTAAACGAATCTGACCAATCGGGCGGCCGCAGCAGACAAGAACGACGGTGGTGAAAGGTTCGCCCTCAGCGCTCTCGATCGAAACGGCCCTGAGTGCACTTCCGGCCTCGGCGATGTGAGGGTGCAGCGCACAGGATGTACGCGGGACTTCGCCTGAAAGGCCCTGGCCGAACGCGGCGGACATACAACTTCGAGAACCGCGCATACAACTCCTTGACGCCCGATGATCACCGATGCTTCTCGGGCCCTGTCGGTGCTTTGATCTACGGTCAGAGCCGAGCGGGTCGGGGGCGTCCTTCCGAATCCCTCGACATGGGGAGGGAACCAGTGGAAGACATACTTCGACTACTGCGGACCGATCCGAGATGGGGCCCGGCCGTGGAGAACCTCGTAGCACTCAATGAATCACGCGGCGGGGAAGCCGAAGCAGCCGCGCTCGCGTACGTCGGTGCCTACGACGGTCGTCGGGGGCGATGATCGTCGACGTAGTGGCCTCACGGCAGCGCACTTACGCTACGAAGGTGAAGCGGATCGTCGCCGACTGGATAGACGCGAACGACGAGCCCACGATCGCCTGGCTGGCGCAACACCCGGTGGAGCCGTCCCGTTACAGCTTGTCGGCTGCAGAGGCGGAAACCATTGGCGTGGTGGCTCAGCGGATGCGGGACTTCGCCGTCTCCGAGGGTATGGAAGACCCCGTCGTTGAGGACGGTGTATGCAAGTTGTGGGCCGACCGTTACGAACCTTTCGACTTAGCACCTCGACTCGACCCCGTGGTCGGATCAGTGAGCGGCATCGGCTTGGCACTGTGGTCTTACATGAGGATGCGCTCGGGCGCTGACGCCATCAAGATCGACGTGCGTGTGAAGAGGGCCATGCGTGCGTCAGGGTTCCACGTCCCGAATGACGACTACGCCGCCCATGTCATCGCTAAAGCGGCCGCCGCCGAGATCAACGTGTCGCTGCTGGTGCTCGATCAGTTGCTGTGGACATTGGACAGCTGAGATAGGTCGTGAACGTGACAGACGAGCCCTCCGACTCCCTCCTCTCGGCCCTGACGAAGGCCAAGATCACGTCCGAGAACCACCCGTTCATACGGCGGCTCACCGATGCCGTCGGCATCTCCGGGTACCGCGCTGTGGAGAGGTCCGACAAGCCGTACGTCATCGCAACCCGGCGCGACGGGCTCCGCGATCTGCACATCTATTGGGGCTATACGACCGGATTCACCACCAAAGAGGAAGCCGTTCGTGTCGCGGGCGGTGTGGGCACAGTCGGAAGCAGCAGTTCACCGAAGGGCACCTGGTACGTGACGCATCCCGTGAACAAGGTCTACTCCGGCGCTGAACGCTCCCGCACTGTGCGGCGGGAAGCGGGGTTGTGCCCAAGCTGCCGCCAGCAGTTACCGGTAACAGGGGTATGCGACAACTGCGAATGAAAACGTGCTCGCCAGTCGCTACAACCGCCAGGGGTAAAAGTTGGAGCAAACACCAGAGCAAATACCAGGGTCTGCCGAGAGTGGAACCCGAAACATGAGCACTGCCAACAAAATTCGTTTGGTGCAGACGGGTCTGGGCGCCACCGTCGCGGCCTTCGCCATGTCGGTCGTCGTGGCCGGCCACTGGTGGACTACGCCACCGCCACCGCCACCACCTCCGCCGCCGTCGGTCAACGTTCCACTGCTGAAGCAGGAGGTCGTCGGGCTGTTGCGAGATCGGTTAAACACCGACGACGCGTTCAAGGAATACGGGATCACGGTGGCCGACGACATGACGCTGATCAACATCGACATCAACAAATACGACGGGCTGGCAACTGTGCACACGCGCAAGGGCACCCAAAAGTTCCTCGAGGTCATCGTGTTGGCCGACCCTAGTGGCGCGATGATGTACCACATGGACCCTGGGTCGGTGACAAGCCTGATCGAGGCGGCCAGCAAGGAGAAGCAAGGCGGCTAGTAGCGCCGGCCGACGCAGCCCCCCATTTCCTTAAACGTTGCGGGCTCTCAGTAAAACCACTGGCCGACGTCGGCGGTTTCGCGGCTGGTGTCGGCGCTGTGATCCATCTCCGACAAGGGCACTGCGGTCTTGTCCGGAACGCCGGCCGTACCGGGGTCGGCCTGGATGAGGGACACCCAGCGCTTGCGGCGCGCCGCGGTGATCTTGCCCCTGTTCACGGCATCATCTACCGCAGCTTCCACCTTGGCCTTGGTAGGCCGGATACGTGTCGTCCCAACCGGGGAATACCTCGTCTGCTGACCACTGGGGAGGCAGAAAGTTTGAGGGCATCACGTCGTGACAGCCTTGGATGCTGGGCAAGGTACACCTCGCCCATACCCCCAGACCCCAGAACCGGACCAACTCGTACCCAGCGAAGGTCTGCGAGTTCACGCACCCGCCTTTTCGCCCAGCCAGTATCGATCTGACAAAAGCTGGTACGCATACTTGAACCGTTCCGCGCGATCCCCCACGGATTTCGGGCTCTTCCGGGGTTCCTGCCGATGCCGTCGGGGCTACTTGGTCGTTAGCTGTGAGGTCCAGCAACCCGCTGCAGGTGTTGACGGGAGTAGCCCGGCAGCCGGTTCTTCGATGCGTGCCGCTAGTCAGCCATGTCGTTCCCGCTTTTCGGACACCGCCGCGCGCAGGCCTTCGGCCAAATCTTCGCCGGTGAGCTCCCGCAGGCTCTGCAGTTGCTCGTCGGTGATGGTGACCTCGTCGCTGGCGAGCAGCTCGTCCAGTTCGGTGGTGTCAAGGCGGTCATTGCGGTGGTCACGCGCCTTTTCCACGACGTTGCGGACGAACCCGGCATTGCCCAGCATGTCGATTTCCCGGATGAGATCGCCGTCAGCGGTCATGGTTTGCTCGGCGTAGAACTTTTCGAACTCGGGTCGCAACACCTCGACGGCTTCGTCGGTGGTGACGTCGTCATCTTCGCTGACCATCAACTTGGTCAGGCCGATCAGCTCGGACGGGGTATAGCTGTGGAACTCAATCACCGTCGAAAAGCGCCGCCGCAGACCCTGATTGACTGCGAGCATCTTCTCGGTGGCCTTGGCGTAACCCGCGCCGAACACGACCAGTTCCTCGCGATGATTCTCCATGTACAGCAGCAACGTGTTGATGATCGCGCTGCCGTAGGGATCACCTTGGGAGTAGCCGGTCTCATGCAGCGTGTGCATTTCGTCGAAGAACACTGCCCCGCCGAGTGCGCCCTCGAGCATTTCCTCGGTGTTCTTTTCCGCATCAGCCATGTAGCGGCCCAACAGTTTTGCGCGGCTGGTCTCCACCACCAGCGGTTTGCGCAGCACCTTCAGACCGCACAGCTGCTTGGTGAATGCCCTTGCCACCGACGTTTTCCCGGTACCCGGCGGGCCCAGCAGCAGCGTGTGGCGTGAGGTGACCGGCACCCGTAGCCCCACCTTGGAGCGTGCCAGGTTCACCTTCGTCGTCGACCGGATGCGTTTGATCTCCCGCTTGGCCGTGTCCATGCCCAGCATCGCGTCGAGCTCGGCCTGGCCCTCGGCCAAACACTGAGAGGCCGTCTCCGCGTCACGGGCGGCTTCGTTGTCGCGGGGGCTGGGGGCGCTGGCCGGATCCCAAGGGTCGGTGCGCGACTCGATCGTCTCGGGATCGGTCAGGACCAGCCGCCGCGTCGGGTCGTCCATCGCCTGGCGCGCCGGCGGGAACTTCGGATCCCGCGAATACACCCGCCGCAGCAGCTGCGCGGCCTCGGCCTCGCGGTCCAGGTGGCGCAGACACATCGCCTGCGTGTACAGGATCACCGTTGTCGCCGGCGGCACGCGATCATCGCGTGCGGCGTGCTCGCCGCGACGGAAGGCGTCTTCGAACACCCCCAGCGACGCCAGCGCCGTGGTGGCCATCGCGGTGGCTGCGCACTCGTATTCCGGCCGGTGCCAACGTTTGTCCGCGGGAAACATCCGCAGCACATCGGTCCAGCGGTGCGCGCAGAAATGCAGCAGGCCCGACACATAGCGATGCAGGTCGGCATCCAGTGGATCCGCCGGCGTGCCCCCGGCAGTGAGCAACTCGTGCGCCTGGCCGTAGCTGTGCTCGCGGATCAGCACGGTGGCGAACGCCGCGCGCAGGGAATCCACCGAGAAGATCGGCAGTTGCAGAAACAGCCCATCGAAGACCGCGGGGCGAAATTCGGTGCCCGCCAACCCGAGTCGGCGGATCTCCCACCCGTAGGATTCTGCGGCCCCCCACGCGCCGGCCAGGACCTCCAGGGTGTCTTCACCGGTCAGAATCCTGCCCAGCCATCCGTCGCACACACCGGGATCGGTCCGCGTCACCGTGGCGAACATGTCGCGGGCCACCCGATCGTTATGACTGGGCACCAGCCCGCCCACACCGATCCCCGAGGCCAACAGGCCACGGCGAAACGCGCTGCGCGCCGGGCTTTCCGCATCGATGCCTGTCATCGCTGCTCCCCCCGGGTCTTCAGGCGGCCCGGTGCGGGCGGGCATCGACCAGACGGCGTTCGTAGTCCAGGTCAATGCGCAGACGGTACCGGAACGCCCACGTTCGGATGACGGCGCTGCGCGCACCCTCCTGCTCGAGATGGATGTCGGCGCCGCTGGCCGTACCGGCGGGCACGGTGCGCACGGTCACGGCCGCCCCCTGCGGGGCTGTGCCGGGCACCTGGTCATAGACGACCATCCAGCGCCGCCGTGTCGGCGGCAACTGTTCGTCCAGCCCGCCGGGCCCCACCAGCGCCAACCCGGCCCCGGTGACCTGTTTCCACTGCTGGGGCCTGTCGGTGTGCACCAGAACCTGATAGCCGGTCGCGGCCGCGCGAAGCGCAACCTGGACCGTCAACGCGAGCTCACCGGCTACCGTCACCGTCGAGGCCGCCGTGGGGGAGCCCAGATCGACTAACAGCGGATGCCCGGTCGCGTTACCGCCCACGATGATGCCGGTAGCCCCGATCGCGACGTCCAGCGACTCGGCGTCATCGCTCAGCTCGCGGGAGGGCACCGCCAAAGGTGCTCTGGCGGTGATGGATCCGGCCGCCAACCCCACATCATGTCGGCCGGTCAGCGGGTTCAGTCCGCTCAACGGCGGCTCGGGCAGCGGGCCGCCGGTGTGGTAGCGCACCACCACCCCCACTGTCGTGGCACCGTCGGGGGCCGGGCGCAGCTGTACGGTGACCGCCGTCGCATCGGTGTCCGGAGTCCACAGCCGGTCCACGGTGTCGCTGGAGATGTCGCCGGGCGACATCCAATAGGTCTGCACATAGCCGTCGGGATGACGCAGCCGACCCCACCCGCGGCGAATTGCTGCCGGATCGGCCCCGGCCAACAGCCCCATGTCAGCCTCCCGTATCTGCTCGGCCGTCAGGACCCGCGCAGGGCAGCGCCGGCTCGTGAGTTCCTGGGCCAGCCACTCCGCCGCGGCTCCCAACGTGGCCGCTACCGACTCCCGCCAGAGGATCGCCCGGGCGCTTGCGGTGGCGTCGAATCGCGCGACCAGCCAGGTCCGGCGCTGCCCCACCGCCGGATGATCCCCCACCAGGCTCGAATACACCGCCGCGTAGTTGTGGTGTCGTGCTGACGCCCGGCGCATTCCGACACTGACAATGTCGATCGCGTCCAGGGTGACATCGAACTGGCGCAATCCCTGCGCTACCGCGGCCACCGGCAACTTCGCCAACGAGGCGACACGATGGTGGTCCAGAGCCGACGGGCTGTGCGCCTGGCCGTCCACGGCCACCACCGCGACCAAATACGGCCCCACACCGCGGATTCCGACCGGCCCCTGCCCGTAGGTGCGGTCATAGTCGGCGGCCTCGCCTGCCGGTGCGCCGACCGCAGCGCCCCGAGACGTCACCGTGCGCCACGCTAACGTCAACAGCGGTGCGCCCCGCCAGCGCAGCAGTGCCGACGCGCTGACTGCTGCCGCCAGCACGGCCGCGACCCACCAACCAGCCCGGCCTGCCACGGCGCTGCCAGCCCACAGCAACGCCACATCGGCGACAAACAAAGCCACCACGCGGGGCCATCCAAGAGCCGCGCCCAGCGCGAGCATCGGCCTCATCGTTGCCCCCTGCTTCGCATCAATGCCGCGCTTCCCAACACCGCGCTGCACACCACCGCCAGCGCCCCGACGCCGCCTGCGGCGACCCACACCGGCGTCATGTCGCGGCCCACCTTCGGTGGTTCCAGCACCAATGGTGAGGACAACCGTTGCGGCCCAACCGGTTCCCCCGGTGCAATGTCATAGGTCAACGCGGCGACCGGGTCGATGATCCCGTGCCCGACCCGGTTGTCCACCCCGCGGCCCGGAGCCCGCGCCGTCGCCAACATGCGGTTGATCACCTGATGAGCGGTCAGCTGGGGATACTTGGCGCGCACCAGCGCGGCAACCCCGGACACGATGGCCGCCGAGAACGAGGTCCCGACCGGCGCCACCATCGTGTTGTCCCTGCCTTCAACGGCATTCATCAACCCGTCCTCGCGTGGTGACACGCCCTCGATATCGGTGCCCGGCGCCGCAAGCGACACCCACGGTCCGGCCATGCTGGTATCCAGCGGCGCCCCCGTGGCATCCACAGCACCCACAGTCATCACATAGTCGGAGAACCATGCCGGGGTAACCACGGTCGTCACTCCCGCCCAGTCCCGAGGATCGTTGGGAGTCAACGGGTCATACACCGGGTTCTGTTTGCAGTCACTGTTACCGCTGTCCCCGCTGTTGCCCGCCGCCGCCACGATCACCGCGTTACGGTCCACGGCGGCATAGCGGATCGCAGCCCCCAGTTCACGCTGGTCGATGATGTTCGTCGCGCTCATGCACGACACCTCCGAGATGTTGATCACCGCCGCGCCCAGATTGGCCGCATGAACGATGGCCCTTGCCATCGTGCGGATGTCGCCGGCTTTGCGCCGCGTCGCCGGGTCCTGGTCCCCGCCGAAGGCATCCTTGGGACTGAACGCCCGCGAACTCTGCCGGATCGCGATGATCTGCACACCCGGGGCCACGCCGCTGAATCCGTCCGCCGCAGGCGGCGGGGGTGCAGGGGGCGGGCCGGGCGGCGGCTGTTCGCCACTGGTTGCCGGTGCGGGGTCCTCAGCGGCCCCCGGCACGTTGACCGGCGGTCGCACGCCGGCCCCGGCCGCGACGATCACCGGCGAGGCCGACCGGTGCCACAGCGCCGGTCCCTCCTCCGGCGGCGGTGGAGGAGGCACCTGCACCGTCACCGTCTGCGGCGGCGGAGGGGGCGGTGGGGCCTCGGTGGTCGGTGCCGAGTCGGGCCGGCGCGTCTGCCGCGGCGCCGGTAGCGGGGTCTTGCCGTCGGCGGGGGCGCCCGCAATCAGCGAGGCCACCACCGTGCCGTGTGCGTCGCAGTCCGACAGGCCATCGCCGCCGGCCGCCACGTAGTCCCCGCCGCCGACGAGATCGGGCAGTCGCGGATGCGGACTGACCCCGGTGTCGATGACCGCCACCTTCACTCCGCTGCCGCGTCCGAACCGCCACGCCTCAGCCAACTCCAGCATGTCCATGAAGTGGGGTTGCACTCGATAGTCGGTGCCCGGCAGCGTCCCCACCCGCGTGCAGTACGCGCCCTGGCGCATCGGCTGATCCGGGCCAGGCGGGCCATCGGCAGGCAACGCGGCGAGGTCGATCTGCGGCGGCTCCACCGCCGTGGCCGTCGGCGCGGCAACCCACATCGCACTCACACTCAGAGCCGCCACGCTCAGCCCCGCGGCGACCGTCTTGCGGCAACCCTGCACCGACATCACCGCCCGCCTACCGGTACCGGATCGCGGCCAGCACACCCATGAGCCAGAACCCCAACGGGAAAACGGCGGCCAGACACAGGTATTCGATCCACTCCACGACTTTGCGGAACGTCGGGGTGTAAAACCGGTGCGGCACCACCACCCCGGCCACCAGTCCCGCGACCGGCACGGCAACCATCACCGATGCCCCGACCACCAAAGCCGCCACCGTCCACAACCCCACCACGTAACGGCCCGCCACACCGATCACCACCGCGACGGCCGCCGCCGCCAGCACCGTGGCCTGCCACCGATCAGTGAACGAGCGGCCTCGCAGTAACACAGCCACCGCCACCAATCCCGCCACCAGCAGCGGCAGCCATCGCCGCGGCCCGTGCGGATCGCACAACCCCACGCAACACACCACCATCAGGGTGGCCGTGGCGATCAGCAGCCCCGACAAATAGGCGTGGGCCCGGTCGGTGCACACCACCACATCACGCACCGACTCCGGCCCGTCATAGGTGGCGATGCCGCCGGAGGCCACCACTTTGTCCGACGGCAGGTCTGGGCGGGTTTCAAAAATCCAGCGCCCCGACGCCGATGGGAACACCGGCAACCGGATCCCCGCCGCCCACCGCGCCACGGTCGGCGCCAGGTGCATCATCAGCACTGACGCCAGCAGCACAGTGGTCAACAGGGTCACCGCCGAGGTCACCAGGAACATGCGCGCCAGCGCAGCCAGCCCGGCCGCCCCACCGGCCACGACCACCGCTGTCCCCAGGGCGATATAGCGGCCGGTGAACCGAACTATCAGCACCGCCGCGCTGATCAGCGTCGCCAAACCCAAGGCCGCATGCGGGGCCCCGACCGGGCCCGGCACCACCGCTGCGGCACCCACCCCCGCCGGCACGCCACCGGTCAGCAGCAATGTGTCGCCGATTCGGCGAGGTTCGGTGCGGGTCAAGCGCACCACGATGATCACCGCCGCGGTGAACAGCATGACCGCCAGGGCGCCGCAGAACAGGCTCGGCCACCACCCCGGGTGGCCATAACGCCACCGCAGCATCAACACCGAGGCGGCCAGCACGCCGGCGACCACCATCGCCGCCCCGACCCGCCCCGCCCAGGCCGGCGTCAGACCCGGCCACCGCTTGGTGAGCTCCTCGGCCACCGCCGAGGTCACATGTTCGACCACATTGATCCGCGCCTCACTATCAGGCACGAACCGAAGCCACAGGCGCGTGCCGTCGCGGACACCCTGATCGGCCAGCGATCGCGATGGTTTGAGCGCGTTGCCGTCCACCCAGCACAACGCCCACCGGCCCCGGCCCTGCCCGGCGGTCATGGCGGGCTGCCCAAGCTCGTCGAGCCGGGCATTGATCACCTCGACCAGGGCCGACATCTGCACCGACACCGGCGCGCAGGCATCCAGAACCACACCGACTTTGGTCGTTGCGGCCGTCACTGCCACCAGCACCCGCGGCGGTAACACCGCCGCCGGTGTGCCCGCGGCGTCGTGCTGCTCGGCGCTCACCCGTGCAGCGCTCCTGCGGTGGGGAATCCGTCGGCCAGTTCGGCGGCCAGGTCGATCAACGCAGCGCGCGTCCGTGGTCGCAGCCCACCGAAGTCCAGCGGCTGCGCGTCGCGAAGGTGCGCGTCGAAGGGAATGACCTTCACCGCCGCCACCCGCGGACCCAGTGTCTGTGTGACGTGCGTGATGAACTTCTTGTTCGCGCACCGGTAGGCGTCGTTGAGCACGATCACCGACCGCTTCAACAGCTCGTGCCCGTTGCGGGCGGCCAGCCAGTCCAGCGTCTTTTCGACCGCCAGGCCCCCTTCGATGTTCATCGATCCCACGATCATCAGCGCGTTGGACGCCGACAACACCGACGGGATGACCGGATGGTCGATTTCAGCCCCGCAGTCCACCAGTGACAGCTGATAGAAGCCTTGGGTGCGCGCGATGGTGTCGGCGAACGTCTCCGGTGTCAGGGGCAGCGGATGGGCCACGTTCTGGTTGCCGGCCAGGACCTCGAGCCCTTCCTCGTTGTGGCCGAAGAATTGCCGGGCGATGCTGTAGCTCGTCAAGTCGCCGTGCCCCAGGAATTCCCGAATGGAGGACGGCGCCTTGGTGCCATCTGAGACCAAACGACCCAAGCCCCCGTAGGTCGGATTGGCGTCGACGGCGATGACCGGTTCGTTGCGGAACTTGCGCAGTGTGCTACCCACGGCCGCGACCAACGTCGTCTTCCCCACACCGCCCTTGATGGAAATCGCGCTGATCTGGTAGACGCCCGGGATGTTGGTCGTGATCCGTGCCGTCTGGTCCCGCAATGTCCGCTCGGCCGGGCCCGCGCCCAAGTTCACCTGATGCATCGTCGCTGCGTAAACCGCTTTGCGCCAACCCATTTCGGGTGGCCGCCGGCGCTGCTTGACGACCTCGCCGACTTGAATCTGCCGGTGGCCGTATGCCGCGGCATGAGGGTCGGCCTGCGGGGCCCACCGCTGGGCCGCGGCGGCTACTTCATGCTGGTGCCCGGCCGGGAGCGGCGGCGCCGGCTCGGGCCGGTTACCGCTGTCGGGAAGGTGCCCCACCCCGGCGGCCCCGGCTCCGGTGGGCTGGGGAGGCGCCGGGGGCGGTGGCGTGCGTTCGCTGGCCGGCGGCGCGAATGACGGCCCCGAGGGCGGCGGCGCCACCTGAGGCGGTCGCGCGGTCTCCATCTGGGCCTGCGGCGGCGCGACAGGGGCCGGCATCGACGGCTCACCCGGCTGTGGGGCCGGGCCGGCGGGATTGGCGCGGTCCGGGCCCTCAGGGGGCAGGTAGCGCGCCATGAAATCTGTATTATCGGTAGTCATTCAGTAACCCCACATAGTCCGTTCAGTGTGACCGTCTGCGCCAATCTTATGACGCGAATTCTCGCTATACCACGGCCACCCGATACTTTCCGCGAATCCGTTTGCTGGAATCACTTCCTGTCATGGCCGGCTGTGTCACGAGGCGGTACCCTTTCACCCCATTCTTTCGTGGGTGTCCCAGGACTTCACCGGCACACTGTCCATAGCCGACACCACCCCGTGACGCACTTGCGCCGCATTCGCCGGACCCACCGCCATCCACTGCTGCTGGCTGCCCCGCGGCGGATTCACCCGGTACAGCGCCACCCGCCCCGCGTCGGTGTCGCGCAAGTCCAGTACCGAGTCACCGGGTGCCGTCGTGGCATCGATGTACGCCCGCCCGTAGAGCACTGCCTCGGCCACCGGCTCCTCGAGCGCCTGCGCCACCTGCGCCAGCGCCGGCCCGGCCAACCCGACCGACGTGAGCGCCGCCTGGCGGCTGGCGGCAGTACTGGCCCCGGCCAATTCGGCTGCCGCACCGCAGATCCCGTCCAACGGCACATTCACCGCGCTGATTGCCGCAGGCGCCGCGCGGTGCACCGAGTCCAACGCCTCACACACCAACCGGCTTAACCAGTCCGGATCCACCACGGCGCAGTCATCGATGGTGACGTGTGAGCCGGCACGCACCGCCGACGCCCAGCGCCCGTCCCGGCGGGCCAGCACGATCCTGAGTTGCCCCTCCGGGATCGAGCGCCAGCTGGCCGGATCGTCCAGTGCCACCGGGGCTGACCAGCTCATCGGCCCCTGCGCCACCAGGACGATGACCTCCACGTCAGGGGTGCCCAGCACGCGCATGCGGGCTGCGATGTCCGGGCGCACGACGGCACCCTCGTCACAGATGCCCTCCTCGACGAGCACACCCAGACCCGGGTGCTGCATCACCCACTGCATCGAGCGCGGCTGCCCATAGGGCCGGCCGCGCAACTCCGGAGCAAGCCGACCCACCCCCAGCAGCGCCTGGAGCAGCCACAACCCGTCGAGGTTGACGGTGATGTCACCGGCAGTAGCGTTCACCGCGCCAACTCACCCTTCCTCAACGAAACGCGGCGGCACCAAACAGGTGCCGCCGCGCCGATGCCGCCCGGATCTATACCGACGACCATGCAGAACTGACCGCACCGTCGGTGCTGTGCATGTTGTTACCGGCGGTCTGCACCTTAGCCCCGTGAGCGTTGGCCTGCTCGTAAATGACCTGGAAGTTCCGTCCCAATTGGGTGATGAACTCCTGGCAGGACGCCGAGCCTGCGCCGCCCCAGAAATCGCCGGCGGCCAGCACGTCACGCACAATGGCCTGATGCTCGGCCTCGAGTGCGCAGGCCTGGGCGCGGATCGTGGCACCGTGGGCTTCGACGTCACCGAACTGGTAGTTGATTGACATGGTTCGCGTTCTCCTGACGGTTGTGGTTCTCGTCCGCGGCTAGCTGCTCAGAACCTGCTGGGACGCCTGTTCCTGCTGCTCGTAGTTGTTGGCGTCACGGATCAGCCCGTCGCGGACGCCGTGCAGCATGGTGACGATGTTGCGGAACGCCTGATTCATCTGGCTCATCGTGTCCAGCGAGGTCGTCTGGGCCTGACCGCTCCAGCCGGCACCGGCGATGTTCTGCGATGACGCCCACATCTTGCGGGCCTCGTCCTCGACGGTCTGGGCATGCATCTCGAAACGCCCGGCCATGTCCCGCATCGCGTGCGGGTCGGTCATAAACCGTGTTGTCATATCCTCTTCTCTCCTTAATTGACGGGTATTGCGCACTATTGTTCAGCGTTGCTGTGACCCAAGTCTATTGGCCGTTCACAACGTCGGGCAACGGTGGCCGGTGGCCAATTTCAAAGAAAGTTCGAGACTCTTTTGAACGCCATTCCGGTCCCTTTAATCCCGAGCGAGACTAGCGGCGGTCGAACACTTTCACCGGGGTCCCGTAGCGGGGTGTGCCCGCGCCGTCGCTGCGGCGTCCACCCAGCCCGGCCGCCATCGGTGCGCCTCCGTACATGCCCGCACCCGAGGCAGAGGCGGGTACCGCTGCCCCCGTCGCCGCACCCGGTGGCGCGACCACGGGCGCCGCAGCCCTGGCGGCTGTCGCGCCCGATTCGCTGGGCCCACCGGCCGTCCAGGTCGCCGGCACCGATAATCCGCCCAGTGACGCCGCGCGCCCCGCGATCGCCTCCACCCCGCCACCGGCCGAGGCGGCCCCGCTGAGCCCGGATAACCCCGAACCCGTGAGGCCACCGGCAGCTCCCGCCCCGCCAGTGCCCATCCCGAGCAGGCCAGGATTGTTCAGCATGCCCATAAAGGGGGACAGCAGGGATTGGAACTGGCCCAGACCGCCGGCCGGTGACCCCAGGCCACTACTGAGCGGAGACGAAAGTCCTTGCAGCGCAGAAGGTATCATGGTGACCAGCTGTGGCCCCATCGTCAGCACCGTTTGCGCGTCAAGGCCGGCCGGCAGACTGGTCAACCCGCTGCTCTGACTGGCGAGGTTAAACGGTTGCTGCCCACCGGCAGTACCGCCCGATTGACCCAGCACTGCGGCCTGGGCGGCCAGGCCCATCGGATTGGAGTTGGGCAGCGGTGGCAAAAACGGCACCAACGTGCCGGTGATTCCCGCCGCATCGGCGGCGAACCCGTACATTACCGTCGAGTCCTGGCCCCACATTTCGTCGTAGGCGGCCTCGGTGGCCGCAATGGCTGGAGTGTTGACGCCCAGAAAGTTTGTGGCCATCAGCGTCAACAGCGTGTTGCGGTTGGCCTCGATGACCGGCGGGGGCACCACCCCGGCCCGCGCGCCTTCAAACGCCGCGGCGGCCGCACCCGCCGCGGCGGCGGCCTCCTCGCACTGCTGGGCCGTGGCGATCATCCACACGACATACGGTGCCGCCGCCAGTGCCATCGAAATCGACGACGGCCCCAGCCACGAACCCGCGGCCAGCGCGGAGACCACCGACCCGAACGCCGCGCCGGCCGAGCCCAACTCCACTGCCAGCGCCTGCCACGCGGCGGCCGAGGCGACCAGAGACGACGAGCCCGGGCCGGCATACATCCGTCCCGAGTTGATCTCCGGTGGCACCTCGTAGCCGGTCATGGCACGGCTAGATCATGGCGGCGATGTTGAGCGCCTCGGCGGCGGCGTAACTGCCGGCGCTGGCCCCCATCGTCGCCACGAACATCTCGTGCACCACCGCTGCGATGGCCTGGGTCACCTGATACACCCCGGCATGGGTTCCGAACGCGGCGGCCAGCAGCGCAGAGGCCGGCTCGGCCGCCGGCGGTAGGACGCCCAGCGTGGCCGGGGCACCCGCGGCATTGCCCGCCGCCACGGTGCTCCCGATTGCGGCCAGGCTCGACGCCGTCGATTCCATCGACGTCGGTAACGCGGTTACGAACATTACAACCTCCTGAAACGTCAGTGCATCGCAAACATCGTTGAATGGATGATGGTTCCTTGGCCGGAGTCTAGCGCCACCGACTCGGATGCGCGCGGTTCACGACGGCCCCGATTCCCGCAGCGCCGGGTCCGCGACCTGCACGTATATTCCCGATTCGGTGGTATTCATCAGGAATCCGCGGCCCGGTGGCATGGGGTGCCCCTTCCATCGGGACTGGATGAAACCGTCATCGGGGTCGGAATCCATCACCAGCAGTGGAGCCCGGGACTCCCGCAGCCGGCGAAGGACAGGATCGGCCCCCATCGCCGAGACGAACCCGCCGAACGCGCGGGTGTAGATGATCCGCAGGCCCACATCGGCCCCGGACTCCACGAACCGCGCGATGGGTTCCAGCGGGGAATCGAAGCCCGGCGGCAGGCGCTGGGCGTCGTCGATCACCAGCCAAATCTCGGGCCCCGTCCAGCTGTGCTGCGCGATCGGGCCCGCCTGCGGGGTGTCGTCGGGCTCCCGCGCGGCCAGGACCGCGGCCAACTCTGCCATCCGCTGCTTGATCGTCGACGGCGTGGAGGCGAAGCGGTGCACATAGGACGGGCCCAGCACGTTGTGCAGCTGCCGGCGAGGATCGATCAGCCACACCTGCACCGCCTTACGGCCATCGGAGTGCGGTGCATGCCCCTCAGCGCCCGGCGCACACGCCCGGGCGAGCTCGGTCATGAGCAGCGCGCACACCGACGTGCGCCCGCACTTGCCCTGCCCGGTGATCAGCAGATGCTGTCCCTCGAAGTGCACCGGCTGCTCGGTCTCGCTCAGCGCCCACACCAGCGACTCATCTGCGCTGGAAACGGCGCCGGCCAGCACAGTCAGCTCCGCCGACGTCACCCGCTTGGGCAGGCGGCGCACCCGAGGCGCCGCACGGAACCGGGCCGCCCGCGCGCTCACCGCCTCGACGACACTGCGTGAATCGAACCCGTCGCCCGTGGCGGCTTCGGTGGTCGGGCGTGCCATCAAGGTGTGCAAACCCACCGGGTCCGCGCCGCGGCGCTCATAGTTCTGCGCGATCATGCCCCGGCCCGGACGGCTCGCCGGAACCGTGTCGGCCATTCGCGGCTTGACCAGCACCGCATCGGTGGTCTCACCGAGGCGAAGTTCGACCCGCGACCCCACCCCGAAGCTGTTGCGTACCTCCGGGCGCAACTCGCTGGTCTTGCTCACCGTGACCACCACATGAATCCCGAAGGTGGGCCCCTCCTTGATCAGCTTGTTGACCGGGTCCAGTAGCACCTCATACTCGGTTGCCAGGCCCGCGTAGTTGTCGATCACCAGGAACACATCGCCGTAGCCGTCGTCGGGAACGTCGCCAGGTTCACCGCCGAACTTGCGTCGCCGAAACACCTCCATCGACATCACCCGGTGTTCATCAAAGCTGCGCTGGCGTTGCTTGAGCAGATGTGTCAGTTCGAACACGCTGCGGCGCACACCATCCCGATCCAACGCCGGTGCGACCGAGCCGACGTGCGGCAAACCCGCCACACTGCCCAGTGCGGCACCGGAGAACGCCAGGCAGTAGAACTGCACCTGCTCAGGGGTGTGGGTCATCGCGGCCGCGCACATCAAGTCCTGCAGTGCGGTCGTCTTACCCGAACCCTGCGCGCCGACAACCAGAACGTTGGCGCCCGGGCCCGACACATCCAGCCTCAACGGGTGCTGATCATGCTTGAACGGCCGATCCACCACACCAATCGGGAACACCAAGTCCCCGGTGCCGGCATAGTCGTCCTGCCAGTTGCGGCCCAGGTGCGCATTCACCAGCTTCTCAACGCTCCACGGCTCGTCCAAGGGAGGTTGCCACAGCCGGTACGGCTCGAAGTCGACGTGGCGAAGCTGATCGATGATGATGCGCGCGACCTTGGGCCGCATCAGCGCCGCATTGACCGCGTCCTCACCCGCGGCGGGCTCCGAATGCGGCGCCGATGCCGGCACACCCGAATCGGGTGCACCGGCGCGGTCCTCGCCGGCATCGGAGGACGGGACGGGTGTCAAATCCGTCGTAAAGAGTTGCGGTGCAACGTAGGTCACGGACGGGCCAGCTCCCGCGGAACTGTCGTCGTCGAAGTCCTCGATGCCCGGCTTGCGGTACTCCCGCCACAGCCATTCGCCCCGGAACTTCGTCACGTCCGCGTTCGACGGCGTGCCGTGCAGGAAATAGCAGTCACCGGACTGTTTCAGGTTGACCGCGTTGGGCACACCCACCGCCGTCGCCGCCGCCTGGGTCTGCGCTTTCAACGCCAGCCGGTACCCCATGTTTCCCAGCAGCTTCTCGGCCCGGTTGTCGATCTCCTGGCTGGCGATCAGCAGATGGACCCAATACGAGCGGCCCTGCCGGCAGATCTGATCCAGGGCGTCTTGAACGTCGGCCGCCATCATCTTGAACAGCTCGGCGAACTCGTCGATGATGACCAGCAGCACCGGAAGCGGCGGCAACGGCTGCTGCCCCGAGGCCAACCGGGCCGTGCGCATCTTGTTGTACTCCGTGGCATCATCGGCGCCGGCCTTATCGCACACCGCTTTACGCCGCGCGATCTCCCCCCACATCGCGTCGACAAACCTGTCCAACAGGCTCTGGTCGTCCTCGAGGTCGGTGATGATGTGCGCTACGTGCGGAACGCCGGCGAACGGTTTGACACCCGAGCCGCCCTTGAGGTCGGCCAGCATCAACTGAAGGTTCTGCGGAGGATGCCCCAGCACCAGCGACACCAGCGCAGTGCGCAGCATCTCCGTTTTCCCCGAACCCGTTGTTCCCGCCATCACCCCGTGCGGGCCGTGGCCCCCCTGCGATGACTCCTTGAGGTCCAGGAAGAACAGCTCTCGGTTGTCGGCTCGGTTGCCCAGCGGAATACGCAGTCGCTGCACGGAATTGATGTCACTTCGACTCGCCCACAGCGCCTCGAAATCGATGTTTGCCGCATCGTCGATCCCGTAATGGGCCAGGATGTCTCGCGCCATGAACCGGTCCGCGCTGCTCATATCCAGGGTCTCGTAAGCTTCCGCCAACCGCCAGCGGGCCATCCGTTCGGCGAAGGCTTCGGCGTCATCGCGGCTCATCTGGTCGGCGACGGCGAAAAACTGCCGGCGGTGGGCCTCCTTGGCGTCCCAGGTCACCGGGTCACGCGGAACCGCCGTGATTGTCCCGACCTCAGAGATATCCAGCACCCGCTTCGGGTCAGCGCAGGCCGGCACCACGCCGCTCCCCCGCATACCGAAGAACGTCACCCCGCTGATTCCGGCGCTATCCCCCAACCGATCCCAACCCTCGCCGGTGTCGCACACAATGACCGTCTGCGGCAACGGTGCGATCGGTTCTTTGATCGCCCCATGTCGTGCCCGGAACTCGCCGCGCCCCCGCAACGCCAGCGCCTCCTGCTGGGCTGCGAGAAAATCCGCCACCGACCCATACACCATCCGTATCGGCCCGGCGCCGTCCTCAACAGCCGGGTCAGCGGCATGCGGCAGCCACTTCACCCAATCCCATTCCGCCGCATCCGATGTCACCACGACAAGCCGAATGTGATCGCTGCCGTGGAAAAACGCCAGCTGACAGATGACCGAGCGCATCAGCCCCAGCACCCGCTCCCGCGGCCCCCGCAACTCATAACCCGGCTCGACCATCAACGACACCAACGCCGGCGTGCCGTAAGCCACCGTCTGATAGCGCACGAACTCCTGCAACACCTTGCCCGTCACCGGCTCCAGCTCGATATCGGTCGGCATGTCTTGCGGCTCGACGAATCTCGCCGCCCCGGACTCCACCAGATCCGTCATACCCACGCCCACCCGCACCACGCCGAACCAGGTATCGGTGCCGTCGGCCTTGCGTTCCCACATCCGCACGCTGCCCAGGCTGGCCTCCAGGGTCGCAGGCGGTGGGTGATACCACCGGTAATTGGCATCCAGGCGGTCCGCCATCTCCGCGGTGCTGGTCCGCAACTGGTCGACCACCAACAAGAACCTGGCCCGCAACGCATCCAACTTGGTGCGCGACAACTCCTGCGAACCGCCACGGCCGGTGAACAGCATCGCCAGCAGACCGCCGACCATCAGGATCGGGAAGAACGACCCCGCCCCGGTGAACGATCGCGCACCGCTGGCAAAGCTGATCCCCACCATCGCCCCGACCAGGCCGATCAACCCGATCACCAGCACCACCGTCCACCACGGCTTACCCTCCGGCGGAGGCGTTTTCAGTGGCGTGGGAAGCTCAATCGATGCCGGCTTCAGTTCCGGCGCAGCAGCGGGCTTGGACCGGGCGAACGCTTCCTTCACTTGGGGATCTCCAATGGGGCAGGGTTACCGTCCACCGGCAACGCGTTGTGCCGCACCAGTGCGTCGGCACGCGACAACATCGGGCCGGCCGCCAACAGCCGCAACACCGACCACGGAGCCGGCCGCGGAGGACTCGACAACCCCAATGCCCTCAAAGTCTCATCCTCGCGAGCCACACCGAACCTCACCCCGGAATCGGACAGCCACCACAACGACTCGGCCGTGGACGATGACGGTGAATTACCGGTGGAAACAACGTAATTAGCGTAATCGCGACCGAGAAACACCCGGTCGGCCTGCAACGCCGAACCGCCGGCTTTCACCAGTTCAACCACCTTGCCGGTATCAGAGTCGGCCACCGGGATGGTGGGCCCCACAATCAGCGACGTCGACGCCATCGACTCCCCCGACACCCTCTCCCACTGCCAGCACGCCGACGCATTGACCTGGCTATCCACCACGCGCGGCGGGGCGGCCGGAAACGCCGACAGATCCAGCACGTTGACGACGGGCAGCTTTGCCAACACCGCACCCGCGACAACCGGCGTCCCCACCCCGGCAGGGCCCGCATTCTGCAACACCTGCGCCGCTAACGCCGACACCGGCTGCACACCCTCGGCAAGCACCACCGAATACGCCGTCTGACCACCGACCTGCGGAGTCGACACCACCGTGCCCACCGGCCCCGGGGCCCCAACGAACCTCGCCGGTGACCCCGCACCGGCGATCACCGGCACCGACAACACCGGACCCACCGGAATCGCATCCAACAACGCCCGGCTCATCGGCCGCGCCGACGACAACGCCTCGGCCCCCAACCCCAACGCCAGCAACACCGCACGTGAGCCCCGATCAATCAGCGAACGCCGACCATCGCGGATCAGCCACACGTCGTCACCGAACCGGCGCACCAGCGCATCATCAGGGCCCAACACGCGGCGGCGCTCACCCAACTGCGGGCGCCCGTCGATCACCGTCACCGTCACCGGCTCGGGAGCTCCAGCGCCCAACGCCTTCGTAATCTCATCGCACACCAACCACGACGACCGCGGCGGGGACGTCGCCGACATCTCCTGCGGGGCCCCCGCAATACCCACCAACGGACCCCGGGGGCGTGCGTCGATTTCACTGCGCCGCACCCGATCCGGAATGGACGGCTCACCGGCAATCAGCCGGGCCGACACCAGATTCAGCGCCGGATACAGCTTGTCGCCCACCTGCACGTACAAGGCGCCGGAATGCTGGTCAGCCAAAATCCGAGACGAGCCCGCCGAGCTCGCTGGCCGCACGAACGACAAGAACAACGCGCCCAGACACAACACCGCCGTGGCCGTCACTCCCGCCAGCAGCGCCATCGACTGGCGCCGCCCCGGCTCGGCCTCCATCCGCACCCGCCGCCTGGTCATCGCCAACACCGCGCGGCGGGCAAAGAACTGGTGCCCCGACACCTGCACCCGCGTCGAGAGCACCAGACCACGGCCCGGCCGCCGATCCTCCTCAGACCTGCTCACAGGCTCTATCTCACTCACAGCCGGTACACCTCGTCGCCACGGGCATGCCCGCCGCCGTTGGTCGCGATATGGACGTGATCCATGTGGTTTTGCGTCGCAGACCCGCGGTTCTCCATCAGCTGCGACGACCCGTCCGGGTTGTATAACGTCTGGTGCCAAATCACGTGATTCAGGTTGAACTGGTCGGTGTGCGCAAGCGCGAACCGTAAAACCGCATCCCCCAACGCTTTGCCGTGCGGTGAACTCGGATCAGGAATCATCACATCGATCGCCTGACCATTCGGATGCCACTTCAACGAATCAGGACGCACCCCACCGATAGTCCGGATCTCAGGAAACGCCGCCGACACCGCCCGAGCGGCCAGAATCGTGTCGCGCTGCAACCCCTTCTCCGACGCCACACCCGGCGGCAACACCCCACCAGCCGAGCGGCCCACCAGACTGGCCGGTATTCCGGCACCGCCGCTCGCCCCGCCTGAGCCCAGCTGGCCCAGCAGTGACGTCGGTACGCTACCCAGGCCACTGAGCCCGCTGACACCCCCGCCCCGGGCAGCGCCGAGCATCATCGGAATGCCGCTCAGTCCCGACAACCCGCCGCCACCACCGCCGACCCTCAACCCCTGATAGGCCTGAGCCATCTGCCGCAACCGCAGCGTCAACAACCGATTCTGGGCGGTGGTCTGCTCGATCTGACGCTGCATCGCGCCCAACCGCTCGTCCATCGCCGACACCATCAGGCGCATCCCCGCCCCGGTGTGGGCCACCCGCCCGATCGCGGCCGCCTGGGCCCGCGCCACCTCACGCACCGACCCCGAACCAGCATGTCCCCGCTGCCCCACCGCCCCCGCTTCACCGGCACCGTGACCCGACTCCGCATCCAGGCCGGACACCAGGCCGCGCACTGCCCCATACGCACCGGCGGCGCCGGCCACCCCGGCGCCTAAGCCGCTGCCACCACCAGGAGCCGGCGGTGCAGCGCCCTGACCGCCACCAGCGGCGAACACCCTGCCGGCGGGGCCCCCCGAGGCGGGAAACAGCTCATGGGCGCGGGTCAGCAGACGATCCACATCCGCGACCAACTGCGCCACACCAGCACCCACCCACCAAAATTAACCCGCCAAAAACCCCGACACCACAACGGAGGGAGGAAAAGCGGACCCGTCCACCACCGCCGCCGGTGGCGTCAAACAGATTGTTGACCGTAGCCGCGCGCCAACTCACGAAGCTGCTCGGCCGCAGCAGAATTAGCCTCCCTGACCGCCTCAACTCGACCCTGCAAATCCCCCAGACGCTCATCAAGCACCGAGACCAGCAGCCGCATCCCGGCCGCCGAATTTGTCACCGGCAAAATCGCCGACACCTGCGCGCGAGCCTGCTCCCGCAGCAACTCGGCCTCGCGGCGGGCATCCACGCCCACCTGACCAGCAGCCGCCACCACCTGCGCGCTGGCCTCATCCGCGCCCCGCACCGACGACTGCACACGAGCCAGCTCACCCTGCGCGCCGGCCACTGTGTCCGCCAGCGCACCCCCCGCCGGCACCGCCGCGGCCGAATCCGTCGTAGCCAACGCCACCGCAGGTTCAGCGCCAGGAAACAGCGTGCACCCACGAGCCATCAGCCGATCAATCACCAGATCGGCGAACTCCTGCATCACCGGATCAACCTCGCCGCTCACGCCACCACGCTAACGCTGAACCGCCGCCGTTAGTAGCCGTGGTGAACCCCAGGGTTGGCCTGCCCGACCAGCGCCCGCAGATTGTGCCCATCACGCGCCACCCCATAACGCGACAGCTGGTAGTTCATCGATGCGCACGCATTGGCCACCGGATCCCAAATGTGATTCGAGGTCCCCGGATGGTGATGCTGAGCGAAAGTGCCCGGCACCAGTTGCCAGGGCCCACGACTGGAATTCAACGGCCCGCCATCCACCTGACGCGACCCGCGCGCATTGCCGTCAATGAGATTGATCGCATCAGCCCTAAAACTCGACTCATGCTCGGCGATCGTCATCATGCCCGCCCGCCAGTTCGCCCGCGCCCTCGGATCGGAGATCCCCATTCGGTCCAGCGCTTCGTCAAGGAAACGGCCAATCGCCCCCTGGCCTCCCGGCCAGACCCCTTTCCCTTCGAACGACACCTCAGACAGCGGAATAGCGCCCCGATCCACCCCGGCGGCCCCCGCCGCCAACCCGGCCGATCGCGTCGCCGCCGTGCCGCCGCCCGGCCCGCCTGAGCCCAGCTGGCCCAGCAGTGACGTCGGTACGCTACCCAGGCCGCTGAGCCCGCTGACACCCCCGCCCCGGGCAGCGCCGAGCATCATCGGAATGCCGCTCAGTCCCGACAACCCGCCGCCGCCACCGCCGACCCTCAACCCCTGATAGGCCTGAGCCATCTGCCGCAACCGCAGCGTCAACAACCGATTCTGGGCGGTGGTCTGCTCGATCTGACGCTGCATCGCGCCCAACCGCTCATCCATCGCCGACACCATCAGGCGCATCCCCGCCCCGGTGTGGGCCACCCGCCCGATCGCGGCCGCCTGGGCCCGCGCCACCTCACGCACCGACCCCGAACCAGCATGTCCCCGCTGCCCCACCGCCCCCGCTTCACCGGCACCGTGACCCGACTCCGCATCCAGGCCGGACACCAGGCCGCGCACTGCCCCATACGCACCGGCGGCGCCGGCCACCCCGGCGCCTAAGCCGCTGCCACCACCAGGAGCCGGCGGTGCAGCGCCCTGACCGCCACCAGCGGCGAACACCCTGCCGGCGGGGCCCCCCGAGGCGGGAAACAGCTCATGGGCGCGGGTCAGCAGACGATCCACATCCGCGACCAACTGCGCCACACCAGCACCCACCCACCAAAATTAACCCGCCAAAAACCCCCACACCACAACCGAACACATCGAAAGAGGGTGGCCAACACACCACCACCCGCGCCGCGGGTCGGAAATGCTCGATTTAACTTAAAGGTCGAGTACGCGACGAAGTCCGCGGTCGACTTCGTGCATCAAGCTCGCCGGTATCTCCCCGATGCGATCGATGAGGTCGGTCTTGTTCAGCGTCACAAGTGCCGTGACGTTGACGACCGAATCACGTGACAGTCCCGTTGTGGACGCAGGTAGGAACACGTTGCCTGGCATGGCTGCTAGCCCCGTGTTGGAGGTGATCACGGCGGCGAGCACCGTGGCGAGGCGACTGGCGTTGTAGGGATCGGATTGGATCACTGCTACGGGACGACGCTTTCCGGGTCGGCTGCCGGAGGGGGCGCCGAGGTCGGCCCAGTAGATCTCTGCGCGGCCGATCACCACTCGTCGTCCACGGCGTCAAGCACCCGGTGCCCGACGGCCACCGCTGCGGCTTGCCCCCCATCGCTGTCACCAAGCCGCTCACCAAGATGCTCAAGAGCGTCGTCGATCTGCCCGGTCAGCGATTGGCTGTCCAACTCGTCGAGGTAGCGCTGCGCGGCCCGGGT
This sequence comes from Mycobacterium paragordonae, assembly GCF_003614435.1. Lineage (NCBI taxonomy): Bacteria > Bacillati > Actinomycetota > Actinomycetes > Mycobacteriales > Mycobacteriaceae > Mycobacterium > Mycobacterium paragordonae. The sequence goes on along the minus strand of NZ_CP025547.1, from coordinate 41,880 downwards.
GAAGAACTCCGACCGGCTCATGCCGAGGTCACGGGCCCGGCGCGAAGCGCGATCGAACGTCTCATCGGGTAGGGAGATGGCGGTCTTCATAGGCCAATAGTATAACCCGGTATAACTCGTTCCTGAAATCCTCACCGGGCGAGATTGCTGCGTCAGACGTTGCGCGGCCTGTGTGCTTAGGCTTCCAGGGCGACAGCAGCCAAAACGGGAAGGCTTCACGAGGGCGGAGAGGATAAAATCTTTGTGGAGGTTTCCGGACAGCATCGTTCGGCCGCCGACGCGGTGCTTGCTGCCACAGCTGGTGAGGGTAACGGTTCCGGGCTGCTCGCCCTGACTGGCGCGGGTCAACACACGTAATCGAGAATGGGCACTCGCACCCCTGCAACCGATGCCGCGTACACCACATCAGCTGCCATCAACGGATCAGATCTCTTCCAGCACAACAACATTTCGAGCCTACGACAGTTGATGAAGCAGTTGTGGTAACTGACGACCTGCGCAGGATCCTCCAAGCCGTTGAGGCCAGGGCGCTGTGCGGCCATCATTAGCCGCTCGGCATCGTATTCGGCGCTCAACGCCGACCACTCCTCAGCCTTGGGCCACCCGCCCGCCACCAGCGCGTGTGCTACCGCCTGCGCAACCGGTGACAACTCAGGCCCGCCGCCGAACACCACTCGCCGAACCAACTCCCGGCAGTATCCGCGAACCGCCGCCTCATCCAACGCTTTCAAATCCCCATACAAACCGGGGCTCACCGTCTGTAGCCGGTGCATCCGTGTGCGCCGCAACTCCGAGGCTGGACCATCCGGACCGGCATGGGGCACACCGATCGCCACCTGACGAACCCCCTCATCCGGATCTTCGAGGAACTCCGAGGGCCAAGCCCACGTCGTCGCGACGGCGCCTACTTTGTCCCCGTATGCGCGGGCCGCACGTACCGCCTTCTCCGCCGGGTTTGACCACCCGAGCCACCGCGCATCGAAATCCTCATCGAAACCCGCCGCAACCGCCATCCCGTTCCGCAAAAAGACTCCCGGCGGGATGTAGCAGGCCCCGTCATTGGTTGCCACCCACAAGGTCGTACCGCCAGATCCGTTGTGGCCCAAGGCCACCGCCCAATCAAGCCCGGCATCCACCACACACGACGCGCCGGCCAGTTCAGCCACCGCCATCTTGGCCAGCTCCACATCCGACGCCGAATCGTCACGTGACACCGAGGCCGCGGCTCGTCCTCCCATCGCCGGCACCAACCCTGCACCAGGTCCAGGCGAGGCCGAACTCACGCTTTCGCCTGGAAGCCCCGGCATAGATGGAATCGAACTCGGCGCGGGCGCGGCAGGTCCGGCCGGTGGCAGCACCGACCCATAAGGAGTCAAACCACCCGCCGGCATCCCCGCCGCTGGCGCTGGTGCCGCAACAGCTGACGGCGCAGCCATAGAAACTGCCGCGGCCGGCGCGGCAACGGTGGGCGCGCTCGCAGCCGGGGCAGCCAGCGGCCCGCTTGGTGGCTGCGGCACAGGCCCAAGCGCCGGGGCCGCGGCCCCACCTGCGGCCGTCATACCTGCGGCCAAGCCGCGACCGAAGTCCAGACCCGCCGTCGAAGGCGTGGTTGGAGCCTGCACTGATGGCGACCCCAGCCCAGTCGGCGACATCGGTGCCGCCGATGGAAAACCTAAGCCGCTGAACAACCCCTGTAGCCCAGAAAGCGGAGAACCCGACCCGCCGCCACTCGGCGCGCTGGGCAGTCCAGACATCGGCAAACCGCCAGCCGAGCCCAACTGCGTCGGTAAGCCACGTCCAGGTGGCGTGCCCGACGAAACTGAGGAATCCGTAGGGTGAGGCTGTCCTGCAGATCCAGTCACAGTGCCGGGATCGCCTGCCGATGCGCCGTAGGGACCAGGTCTGCCGCCTGGACCCCGTCCTTCTGGCGGTGTCCCCGGAGGCGGGTCAGCTGACGCATCCGTCCCTCGACCTGCGGGTTTAACACTTCCGCCGCCTTCCGGCGTAAGCGGGAAATTCCCAAGCATTTGGGTGGTGTATTGGGCGGAGTAGGTGTGCAGGTCTGCCATGTGCGCCTGCACGACTGCCCGATATTTGCTGGTGATCACCGCGATCTGCGCCACGGACTGCCCGCTACCGCTGCGCAGGTACGCTTCGATTTCGGTGTGCATAGCGTTGTTCGCCTGTGCCATAAGACGTTTCGTGCGTTCTACATCCGCTGCGGCTTGTGCGAGGAGCTTTTTGGCGAGCTTAGATGCGCCGACGGAGTCGTTGAGCAGTCGCTCCAATCTGGCGTAGGCCGCGTCGGCGGCGTCCGCGCCTTTGCCTTGCCAGACGCCGGGGTTGAACACTGCGCTTCGCGCGGCGTGAACGCCATCAGACTGACCTTCACGAAATTTCTGGCGCTGTCCCTCGGCCTCCGAGGCGTTCTTGAGCTCCGTTTCGGAATCCTCGGGCCACACAAACGGCGCGAATAGTGCGGAGGCGAACAAGCCTTGCGGCTTTGGGTGATCGCCACCCGACAGCAGAGGAATCCCGATGTTCGGCACGCCTGACAACGGTTTGGCCTTTGTAAACATCCTCAGTAGCTGCCCAGCCTGGTCCTTATTGCGTTCCGCCCAGGCGTCAACGGAACCCGTCACTACCGCCATATGCAGCTACTACTTCGGCAGTCCGCAGGCATCAGCCAGCGCATCGATCGCCTCGTTTGATGCATCGGTCAATCGGTTGACTTCACTGGTCGGTCTTCCGCCCATCGTTGCTGTCGTCACGGCCAGTGTCGCGTCGATATATCGGCGAGCCGCAGCGTTCACATCTGGTGGAACGGCCGGACCAAGCGCGTGTTCCACAGCGATGGCACTCGTGACCGCCTGGAGCGTCACGGGCACATTTACTTTGCCTTCAACTCGAAATCCGCCTTGACCCTCATGCCCTACAGATCCGTCAAAAACGGTACAAAGGTTCTGCTTGGCTGCGGCTGTCTCTGTTGCGCTGAACTGTGGCGTCGGCGCTGTTGGTGGCGCGGAGGGTGGCATTGATGCGCCACGGTCGCTTCGCGCGGCCAAGTAAGTGACCGCCGAACCTAGCCCTGCGGACAAACTCACCACGACGAACAATGCAGCTACGGCCCAGGGCCAATAACGGCGTGAGCGTGGGGGGATGCTGCTGGCCGCTGGCGGCAGGGGTGGTGGTGTGAAGGTCGCGGGTGGTGGTGGAAATGTCACCGGCGACGATGATGCGTTCTTGGACCACGGCGACGCCATCTCCAAAGTCCCCCTTTTTAGCAGCTCAACGCCCCGGAATTACCCGCCTCAGTCGTCTCGACTGCGGCGACGCTGATTTCGCGGCTAACCGAATTGGCGGTGGCGTGGGCCTGCACCTGTGCATCCCGGACGGCGTGCACCGCATCGACTGCATGTAGCAGCGGCGTCATGTAGCCGCCGATTCTTAGACTCCGAATCTGCCCGCTCGGTTGGGCCGCCGCAGAGGCATCCGCATCGGCCAAACCGGTACGTGTGGCGGCGGGATCCATTTCGAACATGGTTGGCATGCTACCGTCGCCGACCCTGCTATACGTGGGTCGACCAGCACCAACTTCCGACGCTTAGAGCAGTAGCGCGGCCAGCCGCGGATCATCGGCCCAGGCGTCGCCGAACATTCCGTAGGCGCTCAACAGGCTCAGCGCTGGTGTAGCCACGCCGCTGAACCTGACCGGAACAGTCGAGCCGAAGCCAAGTGTCAACGTCCACTGCTGCAGGTCTGGGTGGAACTCCGTGCAGTCCCCGAACCACAAGCTGACCAGGCCGTGCGGCTCGGTGGCGCACAGCAGTCGCTCGGTCGTCACGATCGCCGCGGTGGTTTGGTGCCATCGCCACTGCGGTGCGGCTTGACGTTGTGCTGCTGATTTCCGACGCTGGTTGACCAGACTTTGAACGGCCAACGCGCCAACCATGACCCCCGGCCTGCCCGCCACGATCAGCGGCAGCGACGAATAGCTCGCCTTCGACCCGCAATAGCGGCTGTAACCGACCTCGACGTTGAGCAGCGCCAGCTCGCCTGCTCTGAGCACTGGCCCGAACACGCTCACCGGTGTCGGCGGTAGGCCAGCCTGCAGCGCCGCAGCACAGTTGCGGCTGTACTGCCACCACTGCTCGGCGTCGCTGAGTGGCCGCGCAGCAGTTCGGGGATTTTGGCCGGCGCGCACTCTCGGGCTCGCCGGGGCGCAGACGCGCGCCGGGGCGGCGACTGTGCGGATGGCGGGGAGTCGTTGTGGGCCCGTCGGCATCCCAGGAATGTCAAACATGTGCAGACCGTAAGCGGAGGGGCCGACACCGCCGTTTAGCCGTCGCGCAGCTCCGCCAGAATCCGGATCGCCTCGGCGCGTTCGCCATCGTCTAACCACGGCAGCATCCAAATCAGCGCTTCTTCCATCTCGCGGGCCGCGGTGGCGAACTCTTCGTCGAGCGCGGCCCGCGCTGAGGCAGCCATACCGTCTCGGTGCTGGGAAAACGAGCGCCGCATCTTGAGCATCCAGCGGGCCCTGGCGAAACGCTCCGCAGTCGCCGCCGGATTCTGGCCACCTGCTCGCGACGCGGGGGCGGTGGTGGTAGCCACTGGGCGTGGGCCACCGCCCTCGAGCACGGTGTCGATGGTGCCCGGCTCCCACTCAATCGCGCGCTCCAGTGCGCGGCGCAGCCGCGGACTAAGACGGCCTGCGCGGTTGGTCTCGATGGCGCGGATCGTGGCCACCGAAAGCCCACCGCGCTCGGCCACCTCAGGCTGCGTCAGTTTGAGGTGCTTGCGCCGAAGCCGCACCTCATCGCCGAGCCGCTCCCACGACATAACCAGTATTTTGCCCGACAGACCGCTAAACATCGCTATCCGCCCCGTCGGTTCGGCTAAATCAGCGCTGCGGCCCATTGCTCGGCGGCCCACTACTCGGCGGGCCCAGAAATGATCGCTGACATGCGGATATTACACCTCAAGCCACCGGCCTGACCAAGCATCCCAACCATCTCACGCCACCAGGTTAGCGGTATAGGCGCTAGAACCGCTAAAATATCTGTTAGATTGGCGGTGATTCGCCGGCTTACGCACCGGTGATGAACCGGGCCGACCGGTCCGGGAGTACCTGCCCTTGAGCACAAAACGGAGGATGCCCATGACCAGCCCGATCACGGCCCCGCTCACGAAATCGCCTTCGGGCCGGCCGTTTGCATCCATTCAAATGCCGACCTCTGTACGGCTGTTTCACACCGCTGACACCGAGTTGGCCTGCCGCCAACACCCCGACATGTTCTTCAACCCCCACCGGATGCGCCGGGCTGTCAGCCTGTGCGCCGGTTGCCCTTTCCGCGGACGCTGCGGTTACAACGCCGTGGCCACCGGCGCCACGCACGGTGTGTGGGGTGGCATGGTGTTGCCCGGCGACTACCCCTCCAAACTTGCGCCGATCTACGCTCGCCTCGCCGAACAGTTCGAGCAGTGCCGGCGCAGCGAAGTCGGCGACGTGCCAGTGGCCGCGCTGCACAATGTTGAGGATCGCGACAGCCCTCCAGCGACGTACGCCGGCGCCGCGTAGGCGCCCCCGGCAATGCCGCGCGCACGACTGAATCTGGTCGACACCCAAGCCTTTTCGCGCTACTTCCCCCTGGCCGGGATCAAGCGTTCCCTGCGGTCAGGGCATCGCGCACAACGAGTGAGACCTCCGGCGTGTCTTGATGCTGCGTCATCCCGGTGAGTGGGCACGTCGAGGCCGTGCCGGCTCATTACCAGGCCGACGCGAGGCGTTGACCGTTCGGCCGCCGAACGAAGTCGTCCCTCTGCTTGAGGCGAAGTCAGTGGACTCCGGGGTCTCCTCGATGTCGCAGCATCTAGCGGATCTTGTCGCGATCCACACAGGCCGCCCAGATTCGGCCCGCGGGCTCGGGACGAAGCGGCGGCAGGAGTTGCCCCTGGCGATGTGAAACCCGGGCTCCGTGGCCCGGCGGGCGGCTTCGCGGAGCAGACGTGAACATCTCAATAGCGGGTAGGGACCAACCCCCCTCTGACATGACAAAAGCCCCGCCGAAGCGGGGCCATGTCTGAAGGTTCGATCCGAGTTGGCGCTCGTCTGGGTCTTCCTACCCATTTCCCCGAAGGGACGTGTCGTGCCTGACTCGTCTCACGGTAGCGCATACCTATGTCAGGTTCCACTGGCGCACCGTGGCTTTTCAGTAACAAGTCCAGCACCAAACCACTCTCTCTCGCCACCGTTTTACCGCGGCTGTAGCTCCCGCTCTCCGCGGCGCGGCGTCGCGCGTACGCGCCCGCGAGCGCATGTCGTTGTGGCGGCCGGCTGCCGCGACCTGGGCGGCCGTTTACCGCCGCCGGCCATCCAGCTCGACCCCGGCGACGATGCCTATCATGGGCTGCCGTGCTGGGCGGGCCGGGCTGCCCGGTGGGCGCACTGGACGGTGCCGATCGCCTACGACCTGCACTACGACCGGATCCGTCCGTTGATGCGCAACGGAGGTGTCAGCCGCCAGGCCCTTGTTGCCGTCGCCGCTGCGCGGGCGCGCTACGCCGACCACGCCACCGGCCGCAACTCACGGCCCACCAACGAGCGCCTCGCGCAAGACACCGGCTACACGGTGCGCACCGTTCAGCGGGTGGATGAAGCCCTACGACTGCTGGGCGTGGCCACCGAAGTCCTGCGGGGCAGGCAGCGCACCCGGGCCGAGCGGCTGGCGTCCTGGCGCGTCGGCGACCGCGGCCGCGGCTGGGCCTCGGTGTGGGCGCTCCACGACAACCAGCAGCTGAGCCGTCTTATCCACAGCGTGTCATCCCACCCACGTAGTGGTGTTCTTACCTCGAAGAGGTCCTTCTTGACATCTCTTACTACCCACCGCCGGCACTGCGGCCGCCGGCAACGCGGCGCCACGCGCCGCCGCAGCCCAGACGAAGTGGGGCTGGCCCTGGCCAAAGCGTGGCGGGCGCATACCGGAGCACCGCCGTGGTGCCGGCGGCACAGCTCAGCGGCCTGGTCTGGCATCCTGGCTCGTCCCGCACGTCATGGCTGGACCCCTCGCGATCTCAACCAGATGGTCACCGACTGGCTGAGCACCGGGCACCGGATACCCGACAGCCCCCACAAGCCCATCGGATTGCTCGGTGCGATCCTGGCCTGGCACGGTCGCTACAACCTCGACGAACGACCCGCAGCCCTCGACGACGCCCGCGACGCGCAAGCGCTGGCCCTCCGGCAGGCCCGCGAGGAAGCATCAACAGCGGAGCTCGACGAGTCACGTCAGGCCAAATTCGTTGGCCGCCAAGCACTGTCCGGCCCGGGTCGGGCTGCTGTCCGGCAGGCTCTCGATGACGCCGCGCGCCGACGAAATCACGTGTGAGAGGGACGCCCGATAGCTAATCGATCACGGTCACCACTCCTCGGCCAGCGCGTCCATCTCCCGCCATGCCGAGTCGGTCCCGAAGTACCGCTCCACCGCTTTGCGCATCGCCTCACGCAGCTTGGCGCTGCCGTCGCGCAGCACCAGCGTGATCAGCTCCTCCAGCTCGGTGTGCGTGTACTGCGCAGGCGCGGTCGGATCGATAACCAAGTCCTGCAAATACCCATCCCCGTCGAACGTCGCGGCCACCACGTCGCTGACGGGGTCGAACTGCATCGCCCGCTGCACGACATCATTGAACTGCGCCATCCAGGACCGCGACTCCCTGAGGCCCTGCGTCACAGTGTCCACGTATTCGTCGTCGGTCACTTCGCAGCTCCGTCCCTGTTCCCGCGCCCTTCGCGACGACCCTTCACCGGCTCGCTATTGGGCGGGGCCACCACCTTAAGCTCCCGATCCTTATACAGCTGGTTCTTGTCATCCCCCGACCCACCCCCCCGCGACCCGCCCATCATCGGCGGCACCATCGCACCCATCGGCGCCCCGGCAGCCGGCGCCGCCTCCGGCAACGCGCTACCTGCCGCCGGCGCCGACATCGGCGCAGCGGCCGCCGGGGCGGCCGACAGACCGGGCGGCGCACTCAACGAACCCTGACCCCAGGCCGGCTCCGTGTCCCCCGGCTCCCCTCCCCCGCCGCCACCCGGCGCTGCCTCATCCCCACCACCGGGCGGCGGCGGCGCCTCCTGCGGCGGCGCTTCCCCGCCCTGCTGCGGCCCGCCGCCGCCCGGCTGCTCGCCAACACCGCTCATCATCGACGCCGGCTGCAACCCCTGCAGGGCCCTGCTCCCGGCCCCCGTCAGACCGCCCAGCGCGCCACCGGCTCCGCCCACCACGGCCCCGACAACCGCCGGGATCACTTGCGGCGCGACGGCCGCCGCATCCGACAGCGCATCCGCTGGCCGCCCATCGACCGCGGCCGGGTCCACTCCGGTCGGCGGCCACGTCGGACCCGCGGAAACCACGTCCTCCCCCACCCCGTTGGCGGCATCCACCGGTTGCAGCGGTGCGTTCGCCGGCGCCGCATCGGTTTTGTGTGAGATCACCGCGTCGCCCGGGCCGGCGGCCGGAACCGGCTGCGGGTGGGGCCCCGGTGTCCACGCCGGCGGTGCCGGCGGGGGATGCGGCGAGGTCGCCCCCGCAGCGGACGTGTAGTTCTTGAAGCCGTCGGCCGACTGCGTGTACAGCCTGCTCAACTGGACCTGAGCCCGTACCACCGCCGGCTGCAACGTGCCTCGGCTGCGAACATTGGCGTCGTTGGCGGCGCGCAACTCACGCTCGGCCGCGACGACGGCAGAAAACTCCGGAATCTGCGCCGCGGCCGTCCGGAAATCCTCCACATGCGCCGTCGCAGCGGCGGCCAGGCCGCGCACGTACGTGGCGTGACCTTCAAACCAGGACTGCAACGACCCCATCCGCGCCAACGCCGCATCAGCCGCTGTCGAATTCCACCCGTGGTGCGCGGCGGCGATCACAGCTGCCAGCTGCTCGGAGGCCCGCTCCAGACGGCCCGCCTCCTTCCGCAGACTGTCGGCCACCCCCTGCCACGCCGGTGGTCCAGGACCCGTGCGGCCGCTGTCGATCAAACGGGCGATATCGCGGGGTGACGCCGGAACCTGCCCGCCCGGCGCGCTCGGCAGCGAGGGGGGTTGCCCACCCTCGAACCAGGCCGCGGCCTCGAGTGCCGCGGTCGGTGAAGACGCCCCGGCCGGCGCGCCTGGCGGCGCCGCCCCGCCCAACATCGCTGACGAGGCCGCTTCCTGCCCGTCATAGGCATCAGCACCGGCATCCAGCAATACACCGAACTGGCGGGCCATCCGGTTCGCCACGGTCGTGTACCAGCGAGCCAGGACGACCTGGGCGTCGAAGCGGGTGCTGGCGCCCACAGATACCACGTCCGGCGCGCAGGGTTGCACGTGGCCGACCCCCGGCGATGCGCTGGCCGCCGCGGCTGCTGCCCATGATCCGGCCGACCTCAGTGCCGCGGTGTCGGCCCGCACCGAATCGGCCAACGTTACGTGCGCAGCGTTCGCTGGTTGGTGTCCTCGGACTGCGTGTAGGCGGCAAGGCTGGTACGGATCTGACCGGCCACGCCCTCGCAATAGCGGCCCAAGGAATGCCCGGCGTCCGCCCGGGCCTGCAAAAGCTCCTGCAATGCGGCCCCCACCGTGGAGGACCCGATTTTGCCGAACATCGAGCGGGACTCGTTCAAGACCTCAGGGCTCACGCTGAGCTGCTCGCGAACCCGAGGCCCTTCCGCATCCCACCACCGTGCATGTTCGTGCCATTCGTCGACGTCGAGCACAACCTCTGCGGCCACCGACTTTTACCTCCTACACTCCGAACTTGCTGTTTGCGAGCCTAACCAGTCGATGCGCCCTAATGCATGGTCGGGGACGCTCAGAAATCGATGGCTGAGCGGCGGTATTCGTCGACTTCAGCGTGACTTGGCCATCCCCTGGTCGGGCTGACCCCGAAGTTCTCGACCAGTCGCCTATCGGCCCGGGCACGCATCAAGGCCAAACGATGCAAGCGAATGATCCGGTCGGCCAGAACCTCCATCGGCCAGGTGGCCGCTTCGGGCTCCAACTGCACCCGCACCTGCTCACCGGAGTAATCGACCTCGATCAGCAGCGTGCCATCAGCAGAGCACTCGACGATAGTGGGCTCGGACGCGGCTTGCTCATCGCTGTCGGCCATCCGCCCGCATATCCCTTCAACCACAACCGATTACGTACCTGCCGGCGCTTTGGGTGGCGGTAACGTCACCGGCGCGGCGCCAGCTGCTGAGTCGGGTCAACCCAACCCAAAAAATCCGCAGTTGGCAATGTGCTCTGGGGCTGTAGCTGGCCGTCCAGCCAAATCTTCCCATGACCCATGTACATGACAGCTTCGCGAGTCTTGAACTGAGCGATCGCACCCGGCGCCAAATGGCTGGGATCGGCGGGCTCAGCGACCGGGGTACCGGGCGGCGGCAAATCGACATGCGCCGACTTCCACGCCTCGGTCACCGACATCCCGTTGAGCACCGAACGCAGCGCCGTCGCATGCTGCCCCGACGGCGCGGTCACCGGCGAACCATCGGGCATCTGCACCACCAGCGCCGGGTCCGCGCCGGCGCTGGCCGGCACCGCGCCAGCCGGCGGCGTCTGCGCCGGCACCGGCGACGGGGAGGTTTCCGGCTTCTTGTCCCCGCTGCCATGGTCATCTGCGGCAGCGTCGGCCTTGGCGCCCCCGCCGTCCTTGCCGTGCCCATCGTCGACGACATCGGCCGGCTTCGCCGCATCCCGAGCGGCCTGGTCTTTGAACCCATCCCCGGACCCAGCGCCGCCCATTTGGCCGGCCAAAGGCGCCAACCCCATCGCACCGGCCGGAAGCGAGCTGGCCAACCCGCCCAGCGCGCCGGGAATCGAGCCCATCCCCGCCAGGGCGGGCCCCAGCATCGACATCGGATCGGCCATCGCGCCCAACCCGCCGGGCAAGCCCACACCGGCCAACGGATCGCTCAACCCTGCCCCGGCCGCACCGGGATCTCCCCCACCGGCGGCTCCGCCGCCCCCGCCGTCAGCAGCAGCATCGCCCGCGCCGCTACCGCCACCGGTGTGGGAATCGTCTTTCCCGGAGCTCTGCTGATGCGCAGTTGCCGCCGCGGCGCGATAGTCAGCTGTGAGCGCATCGAGCAGATCCGCCTGCTTAGCGCTTTCGACCTTGGCGGACTCCATCAGCTGCTGGATCTCGCCCAGCTTGTGGTCTACGAACTCCCCGAAACGCTTCATCGCGCGCGGATCGTTGGCCAACGTTGGATCGGCCGCGATCTTCTGGCGAGCCGAGTCAATCTCGCCGATGATGGCGGTGACCTTGTTCCGAAGCGCCTCGTTGGACGCGAAAAACTGCTTCAGCAGGTGCGCCAGCTTCGCGTCGGCCGCCGCTGCCGCACCACCGGCCTGCTGGTATTCCTCCCCAGCGCGGTCAAGCCCATCGCGCAAACCACCACTACCCCCGGGCGGCGTCACCGGCCCGGGCGGCGGTGTCTCGTTGAGGATCTGCTCGACACGCTGGCTTGGCGTCAATCCACCCCCGCCCGCTGGCGGCTTGTGGCCGCCAAACAATGCCTCAGCGCCCTTCAACAAAACCCGCAACCCAGGTGGGAGAAGGCTATCGATCGCATCTAGCACCAGGTCAGTCATGAGCGCCCCTATACAACCGCTGACTTGCACTTATCTGCCCCGAGAACGCTACCGGCGCCGACGTCGCTATGCGACGGTCGCAGGCCGACAGAACCGGTGACGACGACTGCACGCCCGGCGCACCACCATCTCCGAGACCCTGACGGCCACATTCGCAACGGCGGCCGGGCCTCACTACGTGGTCCACAGGCGGGCGGCCAGACTGTCTGCCGCTACGGGCAGCCGGGGTGGGGCGACGCCACTACGTGCGTGCGGTTAAACCGCGCGGCGTGTCTGCGCGGTTAAACCGCGCCGTTATGTCACTCTTGTCCCACCAAAGACACAGACAACACGAGTCACTAGGAGTCGCCGGAATCCAACGCACGGCCCCCACCGCCCCGCCGCCGGCGAGCCCACCACGACAACTTCACACGGCCCAAACGCAGAAATCCCCGCCGAAGCGGGGACACCTGCACCGGAGCTCGCGACTCCGGATATGGCCTCTGACAACAGAAACCACGCCTAGCCAGGCCGGTTTCACGATAGAGGACACCTCCGTGAACCACAAGACTGACACTTCGTCACCGTCCCTACCCTGCCAGCAAGACCCCGACGACTGGTTCGATCCAAGCCGACGAGCCTTCACCCGCCGGCAGTGCCTCAACTGCGCCGATCGCAGCTGCTGCGCGGCCGCCGCGATACGCAACCGACCCAACTACGGCATGTGGGCCGGGGTCTGGATCGATGGCGACTTCGCCACAATGCAGCACCTGCTGGGCCTGCCCCACCCGGACATCGGCCCCAGCGTGACACCGGAATCCCCTGACCCACAGGCACATCCGCCGACACCACCGCCGGCGCCCGCGGGGCGCCCACCCGCCCGCCGCGCCCGGGTCGGCAGACTCCTCACCGCGCCCCCTGCCCCGGCGGTGGCCGCGCTCATCACCGCCCGCGCCAGCGGGCACTGCGAAATCATGGCGCCGGCCTGCACCCACCAGCAGTCGGCGATCTTCACCCGACGCCGCCGCACGGCACCCACCGCGCTCACCAGCCCCGCCGACGCCATCGCCGCCTGCCGCAACTGCATCGACCTGATCGAACACACCGATACCCCCACCGCCTTGGACCTCGGATACATCGTGGACCCGCGCTCCACCACCAGCACCGCGCCGATGCTGTGGCGCCAACACCGCTGGGTTTACCTCGACACCCAGGGTCGCCTGCACCCCACCGGCGGTCCCGACCTGGTCGAAATCGCCTAATCCAATGCCCACCACTGCCCCGGCCGGTGCTCGCACCGACCCGGCCGCCACCTGGAAAGCGCTGGCCCACCTGATCGCGGCCCGACCCGCCCTCCGCACCTGGAACCCGGCCACCAACAAGTTCGACCGCAGCACACCGCTCACTAGCCGACTGCCCCGCGTCCCAGCTGCCGTGCTGCTCTACCTGCGCGGGCGCACCCAAGTCCTGGCGCTGGACTTCGACACCAAACACCACCACCAGCACACCGTCGACACCGACTTCACCCGCGCGCTGACCTGGATCACCGAATGCGGCGGGGTGGCGGTCACCGATCAGTCCAGCAGCGGGGGCCGCCACATCCTAGTGCCCCTGGCCGCCGGCACCTCGGCCACCGCCGCGGAGATCACCCCACTGCTGCGGCTCCTGGAAGCCCGGCTGCCCAGCCTGGACAAGACCCCGATGACCAATCCCAAGACCGGGTGCATCACCGTGCCCGGATCACCGTGCCGCGAAGGGGGATACCGCAGCCTCGACGGTGAGCTGAGCACCGCCATCGACGCCTTCGCCAGCCGGTCAGACCCGGCACTGCTCCCCCGGCTCAACGTCTTATTGGGCGCCCTGCAGCCTGCCGGCGGCGGCACCCGCAGTTCCGGCCACCCGACGCCGGATGCCCACCACGCACTCACCGGCACCGGATCCCACACCCGGCTGCGCCCCGAATACACCCGCACCACAGAGCTCCCCGAGCGGATCACCGCCTACGCCACCACCGGCCAGCTCCCCCCCGACACCACCTGGCGAAGCCACTCCGAGGCCCGCCAGTCCGTCCTGGCTCACGCCGTCCTGCACGGCCACAGCCTGGCCACCGTCGAGGCCCTGATCGCCCCAAGCCGGCCCTGGCAGCCCGGACTGGGCGGCGCCTATGCCCGCTACCACCACAACGCCGCCACCGCGCTACACCGTGACTTCCACAAGGCGCTGACCTGGGCCGCCACCAACAGCCCGCTTTTCCGGCCTGTCTGTGCACAAGTACAAGTACACACACGGGGGGGTGGCAGGGGCCCAGAGCTTCACCGGCAGTGGCTGGCGAACGCGATCGCGTGGGTGGAAAGGGAATACCCCGGTCACCCGTACCGCTGGATCGGGGCGGCGATCTTCCAGGCGCTGGCGGTGCACGCGGTACGGGCCGGAGAGATCATCAACGGCGTGGCCGTGGTCGGGGTGGGCGGGCGTTCACTGTCGATCGCCACCGGCCTGCTGAGCGAGACCACCGTGTGGCAATTCCTGCGCGACATCCGCGATCGGCCCGGCTCTCCGTTGGTGCGGACGCGCGTGGCGCAAGGACGCCGGCCTGACTACTACGCCCTGACGCGACAGAATCTGGTGGAAACCACACCAGCAGTGATCGCGGCGACCCGGGTCGAAGACGTCCACACGGCCTGGAAAGTGATCGGGCACCGGCACCGGCGCGTCTACGAGCTGATCGTGCACCGCGGGCTCACCGACCCCCAAGACGTGTTCGCGGCCGCACACGTGGGGACCAGCACCGGATACGCCACGCTGGCCGCCCTGGCCACCGCTGGACTGATCACCCGCCGACGAGGCCACGTCAGCCCGGGAACAGTCACCCTCGATGAGATCGCCACGGCCCATCACCTGCACGAGGTCCGGGCCCAACGCATCCAACGACACCAGCGCGAACGCGCCACCTGGCACGACTGGCTCAGTATTCGCGAAGATGCCCGCGAGCAGCCCCGCGACAACCAGACCGCGGTGAGCACGGCTGTCGCCGAGCCAATCGACCCCGACCGCCAGGACTATCTGAGCGCGGTCCTGGCGACTGGACCGCCCACCGTCGACGAAGAACGCCACGCCATCGACCTGCTCGCCGAACTTGTCGGAGCCAGAGTCCTGAGCGGCCCGTGACGGTGGCCGACGCCGGCCGGTGGGCGCGGTCGAACGCTACTGCGGTGCACCGAGAGACCGGGGGCCGGGAAGTTTGCCACTTTACCGCGGTAAAGTGCTATTCGCGGTCTTGTGGGAAAGAATGCCAGTTCACCGGTGTCTGACGCGGTAACGGGCGGGCATGACGGCGTTTGCTCGACGCGTTCAGGTCAGGCCGTGCTAGACGCGCGGCGCCGGCGCTGGCGCGACACCAGCGCCTCCTCGACGAGGTTCGACGCGAAATCCTGCGCGGTCAACAGCACGTCGTCGCGCTTGGCTTCCAGCCATGCCGCGCGCAGCTGGGTAGCGGTCTCGGGCCGCAAACGCAGCGTCCGCGGGGCCCCGGGCACCTCAGACTCGGCCGGTGGCGGCGGGCTCGCCGGTTCGGCAGGCGGCACCGGCGCAGCAGCACGTGGCACCGGCGCCGGGCGGCGAGACACCAGCGCCGCGCGGGACTGGTGTGGTTCGGCGGCGGGTTGGCGTTCGGCCTCCCCCGCGGCGCGGGTGGCCGAACCGACGTCGGACAACATCCCCATCACGACGTCCGACACGTTCTTAGCCATGGTGTCTCCCTCGGTTGCGGCGGCCCTGGTCAACGCGGTGCATCACGTCGACGGTGAAGGCGGCATAGGCCTGGGCCAGATCGGGGTCGGCCTCGGGGTCGCCCAGAACGAACCCCCCGCTGACCATCCGCTCGGCGGCGGTGCGCTTGGGGATCAGCGCCTCGAACAGCGGCAGCCCGTCGGCGCGCAGGGCCGCCAGGGTTTCGCGGCTGATGACCGTGTTGGGCTCGTACTTGGTCAGCAGCACCCCCAGCAGCTCGGCCGAGAGCACCTCGTGCTCACGCAGCGAGGCCGCCCACTGCAAGAACATGTGGACCCCGCGGCGGCCCCACTTGCTGGCATCGGTGGGCACGATCATCCAGTCGGCGGCGTTGAGTGCCGAGATCACCAGCTGCCCCAAGTTCGGCGACAGATCCAGCACCACGGCGTCATAGTCGCCGTAGACCGGCGCCAGGCGCATCGCCACCTGATACTCACGGCGATGCATCATGACCAGCTGCTGATCGAGCTTGGCCACCGCCAATGTCGAGGGCACCAACTCCAGATTCGGGATCCGGGTCTTGCGGATCACCCGGGCGATCGGGGCCTGCTCGGCGATCAAGTCGTACAGGTCGAGGTCCACATCATCGTCGGGGTCGAACATCGACGTCGAGTTGGCCTGCGCGTCGCAGTCCACCAGTAGGGTGCGCCAACCCCCATGGGCCAGCCCGGCCGCCAAGCTGACCGCGGTGAAGGACTTGCCCACACCGCCCTTATGGTTCGCGATCGCAATAATCTCTGCTTTCACATCCACCCCTTACATAACAGCCGTCACAGTGGTGATTAGAACACGGCGTGACCCGGTGTTCGCGCGACGCGGCAACGGCGTGTTGCGATCACCGGGTGATCCCGCCACCCGGACACCGCGCGACTCAGTGATCGCGACACCCGATCGCGGGGTGGCGCGGTGACGACGTGTTTGTGCGATGCGGCGACGCGATCGCCGGGTGATCCCGCCACCCAGACACCGTGCGACCCGGTGATCGCAACACGCGGTGGCGCGGTGATGAAATCGCGCGGCCACCTAGTGATGCGATAACGCGCACACCGTGTAATCGGATCGCCCGATCGCCGGATCACCCTATGACCCCGTGATCGGCTCACTGTGCGACGGGGTGGCGCCGTGAGCCGATCACGCAATCAGGCCATCACCACGTGTCGGGGTGATCAATACACCCCGTGATCGGCTGACCGGATCAGCGCATCACCGGGTGAGGCGATCACGGCTACACCGGGCCGCGCTGTTCTCCGATCACAGAATCACAGGGAGCCGCGGGAAACCTGAATTCGCGGCCGAGGCTGGCGAGATCGGTACTGGCAAATCGGGCATCGCCGTCCTGATAAGCGGACTTCACAAGAAACGCCCAGCTAATGCGGGTTTTGAGCAGGCTTTCCCACTTTACCGCGGTAAAGTGGCAAATACCTAGCCAGCCACCGCCCTCGTTGACGGGGGAGTGGTGCGCGCTCAACAGGCCGTGTGTCACTAGCGGCACAACCTGGCGGGGGCCGTTAGCATCAGGTCCTACCTCATCCGAAGTACTCCGCCGTGCGGGGGAAGCATACGGAAGGCCTTCCATGGCTGTGCACGTCGTTCTCAACCAGAAGGGCGGCGTCGGCAAGAGCACCATCGCGGTCAACTTGGCCGCCGTAACCGCCGACGTCCTCAACCACCACGACGATCCGGACGCCAGTTCGCCGGTGGCCGCCGTCTCTGTTGACCCGCAAGGCTCCGCGGTGTGGTGGGCCTCCCGGATCAACGATCTGCCATTCCACATCGTGCAGGCCCACGACGATCTGGCTGGCCTGGCGCGTCTCAAGCAGCTCCCCGACATCAAACACGTCTACGTCGACACCCCAGGCTGGATCGACCTCGACGCAGGCGCCAACGCCAGCGACCCATTGGGCCGCGGACCGGCCGCCGACGCGCTGCGCGCGGTCCTCAACGTCGCCGACCAAGTCATCATCCCCATCGAGACCGAACCGCTGTCCTTCGACCCGACCGCGCGCACCATCAACAAGGTCGTCAAACCACGGGGCCTGCCCTACACCGTGGTGATCAACAACTGGGACCCCCGCGACGGCACCCACGACCTCAACGAGACCAAGGAATTCATCCGGCTCAACGGGTGGCCCCTGGCCAACACCGTCATCCGCCACTACAAGCTGCACACCCGAGCCAGCGCCGACGGGCAGGTCGTCACCGAATACCCGGCCAACCGCGTCGCACTGCAAGCCCGCGAAGATTTCTACCGCTTTGCGCTCGAGCTCAACATCGGGGGAGGGAACTGATGGCGCCCCGCGGAAAACGCACCAGCCTGGCCGCACTGGCCGGCGACGTCGGCGACAACTCGCCCGTCGACCAACCACCCGCCGACGTCGGGCCGCCCCGCAGCGCACCGCTGAGCGAACTGACCCCCAACCCACACAACCCCCGCGAGGACCTCGGCGACCTCACCGACCTGGCCTCCGTCGCCGACATGCAGCTGCAGCCCGCCGTCGTCGTCACCGCCACGGCGTACCGGGCCCTGTATCCCGACGACCGCATCACCACCCGCTATGTCGTGGTCAACGGGTGCCGGCGGCTGGCCGCGGCGCACAAATACGGTCGCACCGACCTCGACATCGTCGTCAACGACGCCATCGCCCGCGACCGGATCACTCTGATCTCGGCGGCGATCACCGAAAACGTCGACCGCCAAGACTTCGACGTCATTGAAGAAGCCCGCGCCGTGGAGGCCTTGGTCGCCGAGTGCGGCCGCGCCGATGAGGCCGGAAAGCGTCTGCACCGCACCGAAAGCTGGGTGTCGCAGCGCCGCGCCCTGCTCAAACTGGCCCCGGAACTGCAAACCGCCCTGCGCCGTGGGGAACTGGCCATCCGCGAAGCCCGCTCCCTGGCCCGGGTGCCCCTTGAACAGCAAGTCGCCCGCTGGCGCGCAGCACTGGATAAACAGCAGTCCCGGGACGACAAGACCACACCCGAGAATCCCAGGCCGACCCCGCGGTCGCGTGTCCTGGCGACCGCCCTGGCTAAGTTCGACGCCGAACCCAACCTGCTCGCCGATGCGCTGCGCAACTACCTCGGCAACGACGGCCTCAGCCGCCTGCTAGCGCTGCTGCAGCCCGAGCATGCCGGCGGTGCCACACGTGGACGCTCCTAGGTGGGGTTGACCTGCTCACCGGCGCGTCAGAGTTGGTCAGCCAGTTCACCCAGGTGCCCCGGCGTGACGAACTGCGCCAGCGCATCCAGATAGTTCTGGGCCGCCGCCCGATACTTCTCGGCCGCACTCTCCCCGGCCAGCATGTTCTGCTGCGCCGCGATCAGCAGCCGGTTGACCTCCAGCTGGGTGACCAGCTGCGCGCGTAGGTCAGCGAGTTCGGAGCTTGATGGCGCGGTAGGGGAGGGGGCCGCCGGCGCCGGCAGGGCATCGGCGTAGACGTACCACCGCAAGCGTTCGGGGCGGGGGATGGCTCCGCCGCGCAATTCTCCCGTCGTGATGGCGCGCACCACCGTTCGCGGGTCCTTGCCCAGCCGTGCAGCGGCCTCCTGCAGCGACACGTGGGGACCCGTCGGTGTCGTCTCCACACCTGGCGGTGCCTGTTTGAGCTCGCTCATCGTCTCGATCCGCGTGCGGGGGAGCGCTCCTTCCTAACGACATGATGCGGTTAATTAGTGGCATTGTAGCGACATCGGCCGCGCGGCGTGAGCACGAATGTCGTTAATTAGCGACATCCATGCCCTAAACTAGGGGCAGCGAGGACCGCGGTAGCGCGGCAAGTTGTTGAGCGATGTTGTCGAGGGGAACAGTTGTGGCGACACAGACCGAACACCAGGCCCGGACCAGGAAGGGTACCGAGACCAGGCAACGCACCAAGATGGTGGGTTTGCGTCTTCGGCCCGAAGACCACCAGCGGCTGACCCGGCTCGCCGAGCTGCGCGGCGTCAACGTCGCCGCCCTGTTCGAATCGACCGTGTCCGACCTGCTGGCCACGCCCCTGCCCGACGAGGCCCTGACCGCCTAACTGCCAGACCTCAATGTCCGTGGCTCAAGACTGCGTGCAGAACCGGCCCGGACAGCGCCGCCCGGTCCAGTAGGGAACTGACGACAAAGGAATCCAATTCGCACACCGCCAAGCGGGAGATCAAACGCATCCGCTCGACGACCACGGTGAATCTGGCGCGTTCCAAGGTGGGGCTGCTGGTGCTGGTGACCTCTCGGCACACCTTCCTGCTCGCCCTGCCCAGGCACCGGGAAGACTTCGGTGGCAAGGGCTTTCACCAAGCAGCTGTGGGGGTTGAAGGTGCTGCGCAAACCGCTGGTGGTGGAGACCAGCCGCGCCAAGCTGTGGGCCGTTACATGGCCGACGCGGAAAAGGACACCGAGGAGATGTTCGAAGGTGTGCTGGGCGGGGCGGTGTTCTTCGACGAGATGCACAGTTTGCATGAGCGGAGCTATTCCACCGACGACCCGTACGGCGCCGCCATCATCAAAACCCTGCCGCTGTCGATCGCGACGGCCCGGACCGCGTCGACACAAAACCCGGTGGCGTGCACCCGCATCCGCCCCGCCGCGTCGGATAGAACTCTTAGCGTGACGTCGGCAGAAGAACATCAGTGGTGATTCGTCGTCGCCCGAGCCGACGACCGTCATCACTGGAACGTCCTCTCCGGCCCGCTCTCTGGCCTCGGCCACCACGTCGGCGACCGTCAGTCGAGCAGTCGAGCTTGCTCAGCACTCGCCCCGGCCTTGCGCTCGGCCTCGCGGACAACGCCTATGCCCCATGCGGTCACTGTGACGGTCGCCTTCCGCAGCGGAACCTTCGCCGCTACCTTGCGCACTGCCTCGTACGCCGCAACCCCCACCGCGCCCGTCACCACCGCGGGAACCGCCTTCGCCAGCAATCCATGCAACACCATCGTTCCTAACGCTCCCTTCACATTTGTCGCCCCTAGCAGGGCTTGCGCCCGGTCCCAATCCTGGCCGTCACGTCTATATTTGGACCGCAGCCGTCCCGGCGGCGGTTATGACATCTCCATCGCCTCTCGCTGAGTTTCACAAGGTCGCTGACGCCAAGAATTGGAGGTCGTCATTTCGTGCCCCCTGCCGGCACTGGCGTCTCATCGCTCGGTTCGCCGACCGCGGCGCCGTTAAACTGCGCCTGCGGACCCGTCAGTGCCGGCGTGAACTTGAGCGCATCAATCAGCTCCTCAATGGCCACTTGCCCGCGGCCATCCAGCACCTCGGCGGAGAAGCACGTCTCCAAGTGGTTGTGCAACATCACCCGATTTGCTCGCTCCAGCGAGGACTGCACCGCCGAAATCTGCTTCATCACATCCACGCAGTACGCATCGGACTCCAGCATCCGAATGATCCCCTCGAGGTGACCCCGCACCGTCTTCAACCGGTTAAGGGCGGCTGACTTCTTCGCCGTCAATTCCCGCTCATCGCAACACCGCATCTGCCCAACATACCCCACCCCACCCGGGGTGGGACACCACTGCCTGCTCTACCGCCAGTTGGCCACGTTCCTACAGTCGCGCGCCGAACATCAGGGCTGTGCTAGCGGCGCTGAACGCCCCGCCTGCGAGTATGGCCGGCGCACGCGGGTCCCAGCAGACCGACTACCCGTCGGTCGGAGCCGACAGGCCGGAGTACGAGCCGCACGGCTGCCCTCGCGGAGCGCAGCGTCGGCCCGGGTGAGGTGTCGTTGTACCCCAAGGCATGCGTGTCCCGTCCGGCCACCTGCACCCCCGGTGCACAGATCTAACACATGCCGCCCGGCAAGAGGCAGCGGCCTTGGTCACGGCGTCGATAAGAAGCCACGAATCATGATGCGGCGCAAACGCCCGTGCCTCAGGCGCGGCACGGCGGAAGCGGTGTCAGACCGCCGCACTCAGCTCGGTGAAATGCCCAATCGTGTGGTGGTCGATGCTCCGGGACCAGCTTGCTGACAGCGGATCCCGACGCTGCCCTGCATGCTGAACCGTACCGTTGGCGCACACAAAAGGGGAGCGGGGCACAGAGATACGGATCGGACCGGAGGGCGGCGCGCTGGGGAGCTGCATTGCTTCAGATCGCGAAAAGCGTTGCCCCGAACAAGATTGCCATGGCGGCTGCTGTCATCGCCTGCGCGACATCGCCGAGCGGCCCGAAACGCGTTGTGGTGTGCCGCCGCTCGACGAAGTATGTGGACACCCAGAAAGCTGCGGCGATCGTGAAAACGACCGCCCCGATCCAGTTCAGTGCGGTGAATAAGGCGGGCGCTTCGCTGCTCGCCTGTTCGTTCATCGCAGCCATGTCCATGCCGGGCATCGGAGTGCTCGGCGAGTGGGGGGAATGAACGTGCACGGGGTTGTTCATGCTGACGTACATCCACGCCGTGGCCAGCATCATCAATGCGTGGTACCCGTTGGCCATTCGTGGATAGCGCGATCGGACCGTGATGATGGCTACCGCGAGGAACCACAAAGCTGCCAGCAGAAAGAACACGGCGGGTCCGAGAGTGGGTACCTTCGCGCCCCATGGCCACGCCATCACGGACATGGAGATGGCCATCAGCAGGTGCAGACCGTGGCTGACCGCCGCCGTCGCAGGGAGGCGTCTAATGAGGAGCGGCAAACCGCATTCAGTGGCTCCCAGCGCGAAGAGTCCCGTGACGACCCAGCGCAGCAGTGAGTCGTGGATCATCCGATCGCAAGCCGCTCGGATCGCGGTGGTTGATGAAATTGTAGATCGCCGGGACAGGAGCCTGCTGTCATCGGTCGCGGCCGAAGCGTCGGAGGCGCAGGGAGTTGGTGACCACGCTCACCGAGGACAGCCCCATCGCAGCGCCCGCGACGACGGGATTCAGCAGCCCCAATGCCGCCAGCGGTATTGCGGCGGTGTTGTAACCGAAGGCCCAGCCCAGGTTCTGGTGGATCGTGCGCAGCGTCTGTCGGGAAAGCTGGATCGACCGCACCACACCGTCCAGGCGGTCGGACATCAGGGTGATGTCGGAGGCCTCGATGGCCACGTCGGTGCCGGTGCCGATGGCGATCCCCAGATCGGCTTGCACGAGTGCAGGGGCATCGTTGACGCCGTCGCCGACCATGGCGACCAGCCGGCCCTCGTCTTGGAGTCGGCGGACCTCGTTGACTTTGTCTTCGGGCAGGACCTCGGCCAGCACCCGGTCGATGCCGACCTCGTTGGCGATGGCGTTAGCGGTGCGGGCGTTGTCGCCGGTGATCATGGCGACCTGCAGCCCCATCGCATGTAGCTGACGCACTACGTCACGGGCGTCGTCTTTGATCGTGTCAGCGACCGCCAGCACGCCGACTACTCGGTCGTCGCGGCCGACGAATACCGCTGTGCGGCCCTGCTCTTCGAGTTTGGTGGCGGCCGCAGCGAGATATTCGGGGAGGCGCATCTCGTTTTCGTCGACCAGTTTGCGCCGCCCGACCAGCACGGCTTGGCCATTGACCTGGGCGCGGACGCCGTGGCCGGCCAGGTTGGTAAACGCTGTGGCCGTTACGATATCGAGGCTGCGTTCTCGTGCGCCGGCGACGATAGCCGCGCCGATAGGGTGTTCGGAGCCCGACTCGACCGCGGCAGCAATCTGCAGCACCGTATCTGACTTCTGTCGCTTGTCGGGGATGACATCGGTGAGCTGCATCTGGCCGCGGGTGAGGGTGCCGGTCTTGTCGAACACCACGGTGTCGATTTTTTTCGACGCTTCGAGGACCTCTCCGCCTTTGACCAGGATCCCCATCTCCGCGCCGCGGCCGGTGCCGACGATGATCGCGGTGGGAGTGGCCAGGCCCAGCGCGCACGGGCAGGCGATGATCAGCACCGAGACCGCCGCGGTCATCCCCGCGACCGGGTTGGCTGCAAGAATCGCCCAGCCGGCAAACGTCAGGGCGGCCACACCCAGGACGGCGGGCACGAACACCGCCGAGATCTGGTCGGCCAACCGCTGTACCGGCGCTTTGCCGCCCTGCGCCTGCTCGACCAGGCGCACGATCTGGGCCAGTGCGGTGTCGGCGCCGACAGCAGTGGCGCGCACGGTCAGAAGTCCGTCGATGTTGACGGTGGCCCCGGCGACTCCGTCCCCCACCGATTTTTCCACCGGGACCGATTCGCCGGTCAGCATGGACTCATCGACGGCCGCGCGTCCCTCGACGATCTCGCCGTCGACCGGGATCTTCTCCCCGGGCCGTACCAGCAGCAGGTCGCCCACTTGCACCTGCTCCACCGGCACCAGAAGCTCTTGGCCGTCGACGAGTAGGCAGGCTTCCTTGGCGCCCATCTCCAGCAGTTTGCTGATCGCCTCGCGCGTCTTGCCGGTCGCTCGGGCCTCGAAATAGCGGCCCAACACCACGAACCCGACGATCAGAGCCGCGGTGTCGAAGAACAGGGGTCCCCCGACGAAGAGTTGGTAGGTGGAGTAGGCGAACGCGGTCAGCGTGCCCAGTGTGATCAGGGTGTCCATGTTGGCCGTGCGGGCACGCGCCTGCCGGACAGCCCCCGTCAAGAACGCCCAGCCGGCCACGAATTGCACCGGCACCGTCGCCGCGAAGGCCAACCACCCCGCCCAGGATGCGCCGAGCAACATCGGCGCCGCCATTGACACCAACCCCAGCGGCAGGGCCAGCCACACTCGTCGCAGCCACTTGCGCTGCTCACCCTTGGGATCTGCTGGCGGCGCCCCGTGGCACGACGGCGCTGGCTCATGGCAGCTGCCCCCGCCGGTGGACGGTTCGGCGGTAGGGCCGGGCGCGAGTCCCAGCAACCGGTAGATCCCGCTGGCAATCCTTTGCACCACTCCGGGCTCGTCGGATCGCACTGAGTGTGGGGCACGTGCGGGAACCGATCCGGCGGGGATGTGCTGGGCGTCGTCGATCGCGGACAGGACCGCAGCGGTGTCGCAGTCATCTGGCGAATACCAGATCACCACCGAAGCCGATCGCGGGTAGGCACGGACTGCGAGCACACCGTCCACCGTGCCCGCCGCTTCTTCGATCGCAACGGCCCGCGTTTCGTCGACGTCAAAACCATTGACGCGCACACGTATTCGTCCGCCACCCTGGGATATGACGGTCAGCGTGGGGCAGATGTCGAGACCGACCCGGGTGTCAGTGGCAAGCATCGCCGGCCTTGGGAGTCAAGGTCGACGTCGTCGGTACCGCCGTGGGGGGTTCGACCCGTTCACCGATGCGGTCTGCTGCCTCAGCGAGCACGTCGGCCACCGCCAACCGAGCACGCTCGGCGCCCGCTTTGGTCTTGCGCTCGGTCGTGCGCGCCGCGCGAAGGCCCAATGCGGTCGCGCTGACCGTCACTTTCCGCCAGGGCGCCTTCGCCAAGGCTTCAAACGCTGCGGCGCCGACGAGCCCGGTCACCACAGTGGGCACCGCCTTTGCCAGGAGTCCCTGCCAGGCCATGTTGAACACTTCCTTCCTATCGTTGAACCATCACAGGTCGCGGACAGCTACTGTCCTCGCCACGTCGTCTGAAGCTGATGTTGCGGGTCTAACCAGCGTTGTGACATTTTCGGCGACTCGAGCTGTCGGGAGCCGGGAGCCGCGCCCGGTGCCTGTGCAACTGCGGGCCTCGTCCATGCCGAAGAAGGTACCCCCACGGGGTACTGCACCGCAAGCGGTGTGAGAAGTACCGGCGGGGAGGGTGATCTCTGATGCCAACGGCATTGCCAGTCAATGGGACTCGACCGCGAACGGGCGTGCCGCCTGACGACTGGCCTGAGTCAGCGTCAAATCCCACCAGAGGTAGTCGTGAGTTGCGAACCGGCGGCACCCCCACCGGGTATGCTGGTCCAAAGACGGCTTGGCGGCTGATTGCGATCAGGGCGCGGTAGCGATCAGAAAACTAGCCGATCACGAGGCAGGAGCTAGGTAATGTCAACATACGGCTATGCGGCCAATAAGGACGCCTACGCTAAGCGCCTGCGCAGAGTCGAGGGCCAGATCCGCGGCATCGCGAAGATGATCGACGAGGACAAGTACTGCATCGACATCCTGACGCAAATCAGTGCGGCCAGCAGTGCTTTGCGATCCGTGGCATTGAACCTCCTCGATGACCACCTTGACAGCTGCATAACGCAGGCAATCGCAACTGGAGGGACCGAAGCCGACGCCAAGCTCACTGAAGCGTCGGCAGCAATCGCACGACTTGTGCGCTCATGACGCGGTTGCGCCGCTGGTACTAGGTCCGCTCGATGCAAGTCATGATCACCCGGAGTATCTCGGCCAGGGTGGACTAGGGGTCGGCGCTGAAGCGCCCCGTCGATGCGTGTGATGCGTTGTGCAACAGCGCCTGGACGACTTTCGCGACCTGAACACGTGGAGCTGTGCGCCTGTGCCTCCGCGCAGCTCTGAGTCTTAGCTGCGTCCTGAGAGCGCCTGCGCCGCCAACGGTGTCGACGTATACCCTTTCCCACCCCGGGTGGGGTGGAGTACCGTGTCGGTTGTGACACTCGGCGGAACGTATTGACATGGAGTTGACGGCCAAGAAGCGCGCGGCGCTCAATCGCCTGAAGACGGCGCGGGGTCACCTGGACGGCATAATTCGGATGCTGGAATCCGATGCCTACTGCGTGGACGTCATGAAGCAGATTTCCGCCGTGCAATCCTCGCTAGAGCGGGCAAATCGGGTAATGCTCCACAATCATTTGGAGACATGTTTTTCCGCGGCGGTGCTCGATGGGCACGGGAGAGCCGCCATCGACGAACTCATCGACGCGGTGAAATTCACGTCAGCTCTGACCGGTCCGCAAGCGCAGTTGAGTGGCGCAGCCGTCGGCGAACCGAACGGCGGCCAACCCTTCATGACCGCGGCGGGCGTGGAATGACGAACACCGGAATTCTTCGTGGCCGCCTTCGGCCGCCCGTGTGGCAGGTGGTCAACACCCCCTCGCCGACCGGTGCGCCGGCTGCCGTCCGCACGTAAATGTGCCAGCCGCGATCTGGACTGAACGCAGACCTATGGCATGACAATAGAAAGGTAGTGAGGGAGATGTTGATGGCGTTGCACGGAGTCGCCGCCAAGGCGGTTCCGACGGTGGTAACCGGCCTGGTGGGGGCTGTGGCGTATGAAGGGGTGCGCAAGGCGGCCGGCAAGGCTCCGTTGCGCCGGGCGACAGTGACGGTGACTGCATGGGGCTTAAGCGCTGCCCGAAAGGCCGGACGCACCGCCGCGAAAAGTGCCGAGCAGGCTCGATTGACGGCCGCCGACGTGCTGGCCGAGGCGCGGGAGCGCTCTGCTGAGGATGGTGCGCCGCTCAAAGTGGTGGACTAGGGCGCGCGCGACCATGCCCACTGGCACCCTGTCTGACGTTGATCTCACGCTGCGTGTGGTATCGGCTGCTGGCGGCCGAATGCGCGTGCAGACTGATGGGTTTGAGTTCGATGACGCGCGAGCCGTGGCGATCGAGGACTCGGTCGCCGTGGTGCCGGGCGTGCAGGCTGTGCAGGCTTATCCCCGCACCTCTTCGATTGTGATCTGGTCTTCGCCCGAGCATTGCGACCTTGAATTGGTTCTGGCGGCGATCGCCGAAGCGCGGCACATCTCGGCAGAATCAGTACCGGCGCGCGCCCCGCACTCGGCCGATGGCAGTGCGACCGGAGTGGTGCAGAAAGTCATCGGCGGGCTTCGCCGCTTGCTGGGTCGAACGTCCGCCGTCGATCACGAGGCCGCGTTAGATAGCGCCTGCCATTCCGCGCCGGCCGCGGCGTGCCATTCCGCGCCGGTCCAGGACGGTGGTCGCGAACGGCGGAAGTGGTTACGACGGGTGTGGCTGGCCGTGCCGTTGGGGTTGCTGGCGTTGGCATCGACCATGCTGGTAGGTGCCTATCCGTGGGCGGGATGGCTGGCCTTCGCCGCGACAGTGCCGGTGCAGTTTGTGGCCGGGTGGCCAATTCTCACAGCTGCGGCGCAGCAGACGCGGGCGCTGACAGCGAATATGGACACGCTGATCGCATTGGGGACATTGACCGCGTTCATCTACTCAACGTATGAGTTGTTCGCCGGCGGGCCGCTGTTCTTCGACACCGCGGCGTTGATCATCGCGTTCGTCGTGCTGGGCCGCTATTTCGAGGCCAGAGCCACCGGGAAGGCGTCAGAGGCGATCAGCAAGTTGCTGGAGATGGGCGCGAAGGAAGCCCGGCTGCTAGTGGATGGCGAGGAGCGTCTCGTCCCGGTCGATCAAGTTCAAGTTGGCGATCTGGTACGCGTACGACCTGGTGAGAAGATCCCGGTCGACGGTGAGGTCACCGACGGGCGCGCTGCCGTCGATGAGTCGATGCTCACCGGTGAGTCCGTGCCAGTCGAAAAAGCCGTGGGTGACCGTGTTGCCGGGGCCACCGTCAATACCGACGGGCTGCTAACGGTGCGCGCTACGGCGGTGGGAGCGGACACAGCGCTGGCCCAGATTGTGCGTCTGGTCGAGCAGGCGCAGGGCGGCAAAGCGCCGGTCCAGCGGCTGGTCGATCGAGTCTCGGCCGTTTTCGTACCGGCGGTCATCGGTGTTGCGGCCACGACCTTTGCCGGGTGGACGCTGATTGCCGCCAACCCGGTGGCCGGGATGACCGCTGCCGTGGCGGTGCTCATCATCGCCTGCCCGTGTGCGCTCGGCCTGGCCACCCCCACGGCGATCACGGTCGGCACCGGCCGTGGCGCAGAGATGGGGATCCTGGTCAAGGGCGGCGAGGTGCTGGAAGCCTCGAAAAAGATCGACACCGTGGTGTTCGACAAAACCGGCACCCTCACCCGCGCCCAGATGCGTCTCACCGACGTCATCGCCGGCAAGCGGCGCCAGCCGAATCTGGTCCTGCGGCTCGCCGCCGCGGTCGAATCGGGTTCCGAACACCCGATCGGCGCGGCAATCGTCGCTGCTGCGCAGGAGCACGGATTGCAGATTCCGGCGGCCACGGAGTTCACCAACCTCGCTGGACACGGTGTGCGGGCCCAGATCGACGGCAAGCCGGTGGTGGTCGGGCGGCGCAAGCTCGTCGACCAAGAGGAATTGCTGCTGCCTGAGCACCTGGCTGCAGCGGCGCAGGAGCTAGAAGAGCAGGGCCGCACCGCAGTGTTCGTCGGCCGCGACGAGAAGGTTGTGGGTGTGCTGGCTGTCGCGGACACCGTCAAAGACGACGCCGCCGACGTTGTGCGTCGGCTGCACACCATGGGGCTGCAGGTTGCCATGATCACCGGCGACAACGCCCGCACCGCCGCCGCGATCGCCGATCAGGTCGGCATCGACCGAGTGCTCGCCGAGGTATTACCGCAGGACAAGGTCACCGAGATTCGGCGGCTCCAAGACGAGGGCCGGATAGTCGCGATGGTCGGCGACGGTGTCAACGACGCCCCTGCCCTGGTGCAAGCGGATCTGGGCATCGCCATCGGCACCGGTACCGATGTAGCCATCGAGGCCTCCGACATCACGTTGATATCCGGCCAGCTCGACGGGGTCGTCCGTGCGATTCAACTCTCCCGTCAGACCCTACGCACGATCTACCAGAACCTGGGATGGGCGTTCGGCTACAACACCGCCGCCATTCCCCTTGCCGCCCTGGGCATGCTCAATCCCGTCGTCGCGGGCGCGGCGATGGGATTGTCGTCGGTCAGCGTGGTGACGAACTCGCTGCGGCTACGGCGCTTCGGCCGCGACTCGTGACAGTGCCGCATCGCTCTATCCGTATCAGACTGCGTCAACCAGTGCCTGCCGGGAGCGCCGTGCGTGATTGATGACCTCATTCTGCGGTGGGTAGTGACCGCACTGTTCGTGATCTCGGCCGCTGAATGCGCTCGGGCGATCGCAAAAAAACCCCGGCCGTGGACGTTGTCCGTGAGCCATGGGTGGCATTTGCTGATGGCTGTTGGCATGGCGGTGATGGCTTGGCCGTGGGGGGTGCGCTTGCCGGCGACGGGCCCTGCGGTGTTCTTTCTGCTCGGAGCCGTGTGGTTCGTGGCGGTCGCTGTCGCGGCTGGTCCGATTCGTGACCGCCTTGCACTTGACGGCTATCACGCGCTGATGATGTTGGCGACGGCTTGGATGTACGCCATCATGGACCCCCATCTGCTAGGCACCCAGCCGGCGACGCCGATGCCGGGCATGGAGATGATGCCGGGGATGGACATGGATGCGGCGCACATGTCGGGAAGCAACGGGCACCCCGTGTGGTTCAGCGCGACGAATTGGGTCGGGGTCGTCGGGTTTGCAGCTGCCGCCCTATGGTGGACCTATCGCTACTTCCACCGGCGGCAGCACGAGCCGGTTGGGTGTTCGCTGAGCCAGCTTGTTCAGGCGATGTTGGCTGCTGGCATGTCGATCTTGTTCCTGGCCGCGCTGTTTCCGATCTGATCTTCACCGTCCGGGTACCCAACGTGTGGGTGCTGTCGGCAACCTCTGGGGTACACGCGTGTGCTCGTGAGCGTGTGAAACAAGTAGCGCGGCCGGTCGTCGGTCAGCGCTACCAACACAAGGCGCAGTGGATAGCGCGTCGCCTACCTCAGCCCAGCGCGGCCGCGCGCACCGTCGAAGATCTCGTCCAGGGCCGCCGCAGTCAGCGGCCCACCGCGCCGCGGTCCCTTCAACACCACGAATCCCGGGTCCGTAGACGGCAAGTTCTTCTCGGCGGGGGAGCGGACTCGCGACACACGCCTCCGCTGCCCTGCCGGATGGACCCCACGACGGACCCTCCGACCTCCCGAACGTCGTTTTCCTCGCCGAGAACGGTGATTTCAACCCTGGTCAGACCCCACGTTCATCAGCCACAGTCCCCACGTGAGCACCGCCGCCCTGCTAATCCTCAGCCTAGTCGCCGGCGTGGTCGTCGCGGTCGTCACCGCGCCCGTCGGCGTCTCCGGGGCAGTGTTCCTGCTGCCCATCCAACTCAGCGTCTTACACTTCCCCAACCCAACAGTCACCCCCACCAACCTGCTGTTCAACGTCGTTGCCATTCCCGGTGCCCTGGCCCGCTACCGCCGCCGCTCACCACTGCGCAACCCGCTCACGACCACCCTGCTGCTGGGCACCGTGCCAGGCGTCATACTCGGCGCCGTCGTCCGAGTCACCCTCATCCCCGGACCCACCATATTCCGGCTGCTGGTCGCCGCATTCCTGCTGCCCCTGGGCATTTGGCTCCTGCCTACCCACCCGAAGACCCCATCCAGGCGGCCACCGGACCCTCCACCAGATTTCACCATCACGGCCGCGGTCGTCGTGGGAACCCTTGGCGGTATCTACGGGATCGGCGGCGGATCACTGCTCAGCCCAATCCTGATCGGACGCGGCATGCCGATGGCCACCGTCGCACCCGCAGCCCTGCTCACCACATTCATCACCTCCATCGCAGGCGCCGCGACCTACCTCCTGCTGGCCATCACTACCGCCGGCGGCAATATCGCCCCATACTGGACAGTCGGAATATGTGCCGGCACAGGCGGACTCATCGGCGCCTACCTCGGGGCACTGCTGCAACCCCACCTGCCCGTACGAGTCCTACGCATCACCCTGGGCGCATCAGCAATCGCGACCGCCAGCCTCTACCTCGCACAAGCGGGGCACTAAAGCTGACGCGCAACCGCCGCGCGCCCACCCGGAGCCAGCCCATCCCACCCAGCACAACGGCTGCCCGCAGCACCCCTGAGCAACCTCTGTAAGCGGAATGGCATTCCGCCTGCTGTGCAGATGTGTCTCGGGCCTGACCGGGACCCTGCACAACAAAGCATTTGTTGTCATGGGCCATCAGCAGAAGTCAGGCGAACCGGAGCGCGGCCGGCTCGCACGCCGTTGGCGATGACGATGACCTCGGCTAGTTCGTGCACCAGCACCACCGCGGCCAGGCCGAGCACCCCGAAAAGCGCCAGCGGGATCAGCGCGCTGATCAGGGCGAGCGACAGGCCGATGTTTTGCCACATGATGCGCCGGGCCCGGCGGGCATGGCTGAACGCGTGGGTGAGATGGCGCAGGTCTTCGCCCATGAGCGCCACGTCGGCGGTTTCGATTGCCACATCGGTGCCCATGGCGCCCATCGCGATGCCCAGATCGGCGGTGGCCAGCGCGGGTGCGTCGTTGACGCCGTCGCCGACCATCGCTGTGGGGTGCTGAGTGCGCAACTGGGTGATCAGCGCGGCCTTGTCTTCGGGGCGCAGCTCGGCGTAGACGACGTCGATGCCGGCTTGGGTCGCGAGCGCAGCGGCGGTGGCGTGGTTGTCGCCGGTGAGCATCGCCACCTGATAACCATCGCGGCGCAACGCCTCGATGACGTCGCGGGCTTCGGGGCGCAATTCGTCGCGAACCGCGATCGCGCCGATGAGCGTCTCGTTGTCTTCGACCAGCATCGCGGTCGCGCCGGCCTGCTGCATCCGATCGACCTGCGCTGCTAGGGATCCGGCGTTGATCCAGCCGGGCCGGCCGAGCCGGATGGTGTGCCCGTCGCGGTGGCCGATCAGCCCGGCGCCGGGGACGGCCTGCACGTCATCGGCGGGGGTGACCTGGTCGGCGGCGGCCAAGACGGCCTGCGCGAGTGGATGCTCGCTGCGGGCTTCCAGGGCCGCCGCCGCGTCGAGGATTTGGTCGCGGGTGGCGCCGTTTGTGGTGGCAATCTCGATGACGGTGGGCTGGTTTGCGGTCAGCGTGCCGGTCTTGTCCAACGCCACACCACGGATTGCGCCGAGCGCCTCCAGTGCGGCGCCACCCTTGACCAGTACACCGAGCCTGCTGGCCGCGCCGATCGCAGCGACCACGGTCACCGGCACCGAAATCGCCAACGCGCACGGGGAGGCCGCCACGAGCACGACCAGGGCCCGCTCGCTCCAGAGGGCCGGGTCGCCAAACACGCTGCCCACCGCGGCGATCATCGCGGCGGCGATCATGATCGCGGGCACCAGGGGTTGGGCGATGCGATCCGCCAGCCGCTGCGAGGCGCCCCTGCGGGCTTGCTCGGCCTCCACGATCCGCACAATGCGGGCCAGCGAGTTGTCTTCGGCGGTAGTGGTCACCTCGATGCTCAGCACGCCGGCGCCGTTGATCGATCCGGCGAACACCTCATCGCCGGGGCCGGCCTCGATTGGCACCGATTCGCCGGTGATCGCCGACACGTCGATCGCGCTGCGACCCTCGCCGATGATCCCGTCGGTGGCAATTCGTTCACCGGGCTTAACCAGCATCTGGTCTCCGACCCGCAATTCGGTTGGGGTGACGACGATTTCAGCGCCGTCGCGGATGATGGTGGCCTGGGCGGGCACCAGCGACAGCAGCGCGCGCAGTCCTCGGCGGGTGCGCGCCAGCGCGTATTCCTCCAGGCCCTCGCTGATGGAGAACAGGAACGCAAGTGTGGCGGCCTCACCGACCTCGCCGAGGATCACCGCGCCGACCGCGGCGATTGTCATCAGCGTGCCCACCCCGATCCGGCCGCGTACCAGCCGGCGCAGCGTCGAGGGGACGAAAGTCCACGCCCCCACCGCCAGCGCCGTCGAGACCATCACGAGCTCCACCGGTCTTGACCCGTGGGTCCAGCCGACCACGTAGCCGGCCAGTAGCAGGACCCCGGCCAGCGCGGCGGCGCGTAGCTCGGCGACCTGCCACAGCCGTTCGGGTTCGTGCTCGACTTCGTCGCCGTCGGCGGGTTGATCGTGGCCGCAGCCGCAGGCATCGCTCATTGCGCCACCGCCCCCGCGGTGGGTTGGCCGTAGTGCGGGCACAACGCGACCGCGCTGCCGGTGGCCTCCAGTACCGCCTCCGCGGCCTTGAACAAGTCCAGCAGCTCAACGCGGGTGAGTCGATACACCGACGCGCGGCCCTGCGGTCGGTAGTCGACCAGCCCACAGTCTCGAAGACAGGCCAGATGCGCCGAGACAGTGGACTGGGCCAACCCCAGCTCGGTGGTCAGATCCACCACTCGCGCCTCCCCGAGCGCCAGCCGGCGCAGGATCGCCAACCGGTTCGTGTCCGAGAGGCTGTGGAATAACGCTGTTGCCGCATCCAATGACGCCGGCTCAACTGCCGCCGTCTTGCAGCCCTGCATCGCCATATGGCGATGATATCGCTCAATACGCCGACATCGGCTACCGCAGCGGTGCCGTCGGGAGCACGTCCCACAGTGGTCCCGCCGCAATGCCGAGCCCCAAGCTCCAGGCTGCCGCGACAATCGCGGTGCGTGCAGACCACCCGCCGAGGGTGAAATCGTCTGACTGATCCGGCTTCTGAAAGACCGGAGCGATCCAACGCAGGTAGTAGAAGAGGCTCAGCAGGCTGTTGACGAACACCACCACGGCCAACCATGGGAACCCACCGTCCCAGACCGCCATGGCGGTGGTGAGTTTCGCGACGAACACACTGGTGGGCGGGGTGCCGACCAGTCCGAGCAGCGCCACCACCAGCGCCCCCGCCAGCCAGGGCCGGGCTCGCGCCAGCCCGCGGTAGGCGACAAGTGCGCGGCGATCGGGCAGTGCGGTGCTCACCGCGAAGGCGGCGCCGTTGGTCAGCGTGTAGCCGACCAGATAGAACAGCAGCGACGGCAGGGCCAGTTCGCTACGGCCGGCGACCGTGATCGGCACAAGTAGGTAGCCGACTTGACTCACTGTCGACCACCCCAGGAGCCGCCGGGGATCCTCTTGGCCGTACGCGGCCAAATTGCCCAATGTCATACTCGCCACCGCGAATATCGCGATCAGCACCGGCCACGGCACTAGGGACGGTGGCAGCACGGCGGCCACGCGGTACAGCGCGATCAGCGCGCCGATTTTGGGCACTGTCGTCAAGAAGACGGCCGCCACACTGTTGGCAGCTTGGGCGGCGTCGGGAACCCAGAAGTGAGCGGGCACCGCCCCCGCTTCGAACATCAGCCCGGCCGCGACGGCTACGACGCCCGTCGCCACCACCGCGGCCGGCGCCCCGCGCATTTGTGCGGCCAGTTCGTTATAGCGGGTGGCGCCGCTGATCCCATAGAGGACGGTCACCCCCAGGAGCAGGATAATCCCGAACAGGGCGCCGATCAGGTAAGTCTTCAATGCTGCCTCGGCCGCCACACCCGAGCGCAACAGCCCGATCAGTCCGTAGAGCGGGATGCTTGCCAGCAGGTATCCGGTTGCCAGGACGAGCAGGTCGTCGGTTCCGGCGAGCACCATGACGCCGGCGGTCGAAAAGAGAAGCAGCGCATAGGTTTCGCTCTCGCGGGCAGTCGCTCTTATGTCATCGCCGGCTATGGCCAGGACCACCAGCACCCCGATCGCGGCCGTGATCCGTGCAACGCCAGTGGTGGTGTCGACGGCGAAGGCCCCGTCGAACGCCGTCTGATCCGGGGCCGCGATTCTGACCGCCGCGACCACGACGACGCCGATAAGCGCTGCGGCTGCAACGATTCGGGCCCACCATTGACGCTGGCGGGGCAGAAATGATCCGCCGATCAGCACCAGTAGGCCACTGCCGAAAGTCAGTATTTCCGGCAGCATCAGCAGCGGCCGCATCCCGGTGTTCACCAACTATCTCCCCACTAGCCCGATCAGCGAGCGTGACGCCGGTTCGATCACATCAAGCAGCGGGCGTGGCAGGACGCCGATGATGATGGAGAGCATGAGAAGCATTCCTGCCGAAGCGGATTCGCAAGGATGCAGATCGAGAAAGTTCTGTGAGTGACCGCGGGTATCGCCAGTGAACATGTTCTGAAGGGCGCGCAGAAACAAGGCGGCGGTGATCAGGATGCCCGGTAGCGCGAGCGCGGTGAGGGGTGCGGCGGCGATGCTGCCGGTGAAGATTTGGAACTCGGCGATGAAACCGGAGAATCCCGGCAGCCCCAACGACGCGAACGCGCCGAGGGTGAACAGCACAGCCAGCTTCGGGGCCGGTGCAGCCAGACCGCCGTAGGAACTCATGTCGTAGCTGCCGGTGCGGTCGTAGAACACTCCGGCAAGCAAAAACAGCGCCCCGGTGATCAGCCCATGGCTGACCATTTGTGTGACCGCTCCACTGACCGCCACGGCCCGCGCCTGGTCGGTGCTACCCGAGAGCAGGCCGGCAGCGCCGAGCGCCAGCACGATGTAGCCCATGTGGTTTACGGAGGTGTACGCCACCATGCGCTTGAAGTCCTGCTGCGCCAACGCAACCAGGGCTCCGTAAAGCACCGATACGACACCGACGGCAATGATCGCCCAGGCCCAGGCGCGCCAGGCGTGCGGCAGCATCGGCATCGCGATTCGCGCGAATCCGTAAGTGCCCATCTTCAGCAACACCCCCGCCAGCACGGCCGAGCCGATGGCCGGAGCGTCGGTATGAGCCGGGGGAAGCCAGGTGTGGAAGGGAACCGTGGGTGTCTTGACCGCCAGGCCGAGCAGGATCGCAGCGAGGACCAGCCCGCCGGCCAGCGGGCTACCTGCCAACGGGTTGGCGGTGATCAGCTCGAGCATGTCGAACGTGTGAGGGTTGGCGGCGATGTATAAGCCGATGAAGCCCACGAGCAGCGCCAGTGACCCCAGAAAGGTGTAGAGGAAGAACTTCAGCGCCGAGCGGGCGGCGTTACCGTGGCCCCATCCGGCGATGACGAAGTACATCGCCACGATTGACAGGTCGAAGAACACGAAGAACAAGATCAGATCCGCGGCGACGAACAGACCTAGGCTCACGGTCTGCAGGAACAGGAACAACGCCGCCTGAGACCTGGGCCGGTCGCGAACCCGCAGGCTATAGGTCGCGCAGGCAAAGAAGATCACCGCCGACATGACGACCAGCGGCAGCGACAAACCGTCGACGCCGATGTGGTAGCTGCTGTTGACCCCAGGGATCCACCGGGCCCGCTCCTCGAAAGCCAGGCCGTTAAGACCCGGATTCCTGTAGCGGGTCCATGCCAGCACCGTCAACGTCAGATCCGCTGCGGCGGTGCCGACCCATACCCATCGGGCTGCGGCTTCGCCGGACTTCGGTATCGCAAGCACACCGGCCGCGGCTGCCAACGGCAGAAAAACGATCAAACTGAGCATCTGGTTTACCCCACCGCTATCAGAAGCAGGACGCCTGTCACGACTATCACCACGCTGGCGAGATAGTAGTTGTGCAGCTGGCCAGTCTGCGGTCTGCGCGCCAGCGCCCCGAGCTGACGTATTCGTGTCGCCAACGATTCCACCGCGGCATCGACACGACGGTCATCGATGCGCGCAGCCCACCTGCCGGCCTCTAGCGATCCGGACGCGACCCGGTGCACGGTGCGGTCGAGAACGTCGTCGTCGAACCGGGCGAGTGCTCGAGCCAGGTGCATGGTGGGACGGGCGACGATCACATTGGCGGCCCGTTGCAGGCCAAGCCA
The DNA here is from genome assembly GCF_003614435.1 of Mycobacterium paragordonae. NCBI lineage: Bacteria > Bacillati > Actinomycetota > Actinomycetes > Mycobacteriales > Mycobacteriaceae > Mycobacterium > Mycobacterium paragordonae. The sequence continues at coordinate 5,195 of NZ_CP025547.1, read as the reverse complement.
GTCGGCAGCCCATCGCGGCTCGGGAATCCCGAAACGCACTACCGCAGCCACGACCAGAAGCGACAACAGCGCCGAGACGGCCAACTCCGCCGCGGCCGGCTGCACCACCGAACGGTGGTCGAGGGCACGGCTGAGCGTGGATGCGATCGGCGGCAATGCCAGCACACCTGCCGTGGCGGCTCCGGCGGCTGATATCAGAATCGGAAACTGCGCAAAAGCGTTGAGCACCTTGAGATTCAGCGATTCCTGTAGTGACGCCGGCGCGCGCCAAACTGTAACGAGGATCTTCGCCGCGTAGGCCGCCGAGAGCCCGGCGGCCACCAATCCCATGACATAGAGGGCGATCGAGTGGTCTAACGCGACCGCCAGCACTGCATCCTTCGTCGCCCACAGTGACAGCGGGGCGATTCCGGCCAGCGCGGCCGCACCGACGGTGGCGGACCAGCCGATCAGCGGCCATCGCCGGGCCACACCGTGCAGCTGGTCAAGCTGTTTGGTATTCAGCAATAGAAGCCATGCGCCGGCCGCAAGAAACAGCCCCGCCTTGGTGAACGCGTGCGCGACGAGTTGCGCGGCGCCGCCGCTGACGGTGCCTACACCGGCTGCCATCACCACGAACCCGAGCTGGGCTGCGGTGGAGGCGGCAAGCAGTTGTTTGAGGTCCCGCTGGGCTACCGCGACAGCACCGAGTAGTACCGCGGTCACGGCGCCGGACCAGGCCGCGCATTCGGCGACCCATCCCGTCGCTGCCAGCAGCGGCTGAATACGCAGCAGCAGGTACGCGCCCATGGCCACCATCGCCGCCGAGTGCAGTAGCGCGCTGACGGCGCTGGGGCCTTCCATGGCCCGGGAAAGCCAGAATGAAAACGGCAGCTGCGCCGCCTTGCCCAAGGCTGCAATGAACAGCCCGACCGCGACGATGTCGCGCCAAGGCGCGGTTGCCTGGGTCAGGTTCGCCAGCTTCAACCCCGCGCCGCCGGCAAGTGCCGCCCCGGCGCCCAGATACAGCCCGAGATCGGCGCTGCGGGTCGTCAGGAACGCGGTGAGGCCGGCCGACATCCGGAAGTCGTCGCGCCACCAGAACCCGATCAGCGCATAGGACGCCGCACCCATCAGCTCCCACGCAAGAAGCAGTGCGGGCAAGGTGGCGGCCGTTGCGGTCAGCAGGGCAGCGGAGGCGAATAACAGCATCAACCCGTGGAATCGACCCGCCGCTTCGCGAATGTCCGCTACGGCGAACATCAGGACCAAGACGGTGATCATCGCGACCGCAGGGACCACCACTGCGGACAGGCTATCGACGGACAGCCCGAATTGCCCACCGGCCACAAAAGCGACACTGACAGCGGGGTGAGTCAGCGCCACCACGATCGACAACGCCGCCACAACCGCAGACACAGTTACCGACATCGCAGCCGCGAAACGATCTCGGGGGCGCGTGAGAAGCAGTGCCGCGCCGCAGCCTGCCGGAAGGCAGATCAACAGCCACAAGGCCAGCTGCGTCGTCGAGGTCACCTGCTCACCCGGCCAAATCGGCGGCCGCGTCGGTCATGTCGGTTCGGCGCTCGCGGTGCAGGAGCGTGGCCACCGCGAAGCCCATCGCCATCTCCACCGTCATCGCGGCGATGATCACCAGCAGCACGACCTGTCCGGCCGGTGTGGGTGCCGAAAACCACCAGAACCCGCCGGCCGCCAGGATGACGGCGTTCATCATCAGCTCGAGGCCCATCATGACCATGACCACGACCTGCTGCGAGAGTGCTCCGTACAGGCCGACGCTGAACAGCGCCGCCGCCGCCAGTAGAACGGTTTGTAGCGTCATCGCCCCAACCCGCCGGGTTGGGGGTCGCTCGCGGGCCTGCGTTTGAGATCGTCGCCGAAGCGGTCATAGCGGCCTCGGCGGGCGGCCAGGACGACGCCTGCGACGATGGTCGCGACCATCACCGGGCTGATCACCGTCATAGCCAGCATGCTGGGGCCCATCAACTCCTCGCCGAGCGCGAAGGTCAGATCCTTCGGCGGTGCACCCCGCCGAATCGGCCAGTCGGACAACAGGATCCCTGACGCAAGAATCAGGAACGTTCCGATCGCAGCAGCTAACGCGCGTCGGTTGTCATGCACCATGCTCATGGGCATCAGCGCCGGGTTCATGCCCATGAACATGACCATGTAGACCGCCATGACGGCCATCTCCATCACCATCATCAAGATGATGACGATGCCAATGTAGTTCTGCTGCAACAGCACAACGACGACGCCGACCGCAATGAACGAAATGGCCAGAGCATAGGTGGCGCGGGCCATGGAATCGAAGACGAAGACCGCGGCCCCGGCCAGCACGGCAATCACGGCGAGGACTCCGAAGACGATGTGCACGATCATGACGTCACTTCCTCACTGCGACGATGGCCACGACCAGGTCTTGGACGAGCGTGAGCGGCAACAAAATCATCCACCCGATCTCTAAGAATTTTTCGGGGCGCAGCAACGGAAGTCGCCTGCGCAGCCACACGAACACCGACAGCACGCCAATTGTCTTAATCAACACCCAGGACCAGGCCGGTAAGAGCGGACCCGCGCCGCCGCCGAGGAACATCGGCACCGCGAAAGCTGCACCGGCAGCCAAGATGGTGTAGCGGCCGGCCTGGAATACCAGTCGATCCACCCCGGACAGCTCCGCGCTGACACCGCCGGCGATATCAGCTCCCAGCGCCGCAGAGAAGGGCCCCCACACCGAAAAAGCCATTGCCCCTAGGCAATACACGACGAAAGCGACTGGCATCCACACCGCGAACCACAGCTCGTGTTGGGCGGCGACAACATCGGCGACCCGTAGGCTTTGCGCGGCGATGGGCGGCGCGACCAGCGTGAACATCAGGGGCAACTCGTAGCCGAGCCCATGAGCCAGAAATCGATAGCCGCCGACGAGGGGATGGGCGGAGTTCGGACCCCACCCCGCAAGCCACACCAGCGCCCACACCATCACGTCCATGGCGTTGAACCACATAACCCCTACGTCGAGATCGGCCAGCGTCCAGCGCCCTAACGGCACAACAGTCACTATTAGCGATGCGGCGACGATCAGCCCCGCTCCGCCGGCGCGCCACAGCAACGTATCGGCGGCCACGGTGGTGCGACGGCGCTGTCGCATCAGCCGGGCGACTTCGTAAACCGCATTAGCCGGCCCGGCGCCTCGGGCGGCAAGCAAGCCGTCGAGGGTCGCCGCGTAGAAGCCGAGGCACAGCAGCAATGCCACACCGCCCAGCGCCCACACGCCTGGGACCGTGGTGATCGAGACGTCAGCCATCGCGACGACCCGGGTGCGATGCTGTGTCGATGCCTAGGCTGGCGATCCCCAGCCGGGCAGCCGCGACGTCCAGTCCGCTGACTAGATCGGGCAATGCGTCAACGACGGTGGTTGCAGCTGTGGAGACGCCAATTCGTTCGTTCGTGAGCGCGTGCTGCGCCGCATTGACCTGCGCGAGGAGGCGGTCGTAACAATCGCCGACCAGGGCCGGCGGCAGCGCGAGGGTGTCGCAGTCCTCGGGCGTCAACGTTGCGATGTCGCGCAACGACCAGCGCAGCGTTCGTGAGCGCCGGAGCTTGCTGTGCAGGGTGTCCAGCAGACGAGCGGCGTGCCCGCTGTCCGCCTCGCTGAGCAGCGCGTCGCGCGCGCTGCGGGCGCTTGCTGCCGCACCCGGCCAGCCGGCCAGTGCCAGCAGATCAACGACATGGTCACAATGTCGCGCCGCAACGTGAGTACTCGGTCCGGTCGGCGGAACCTGCTCGCCGACTTCTCGGTCGACGATCCACGCCTCGGCTCGGGTGAGGACGTCCCCCTGTAACGAGCACCGCACCACCAGCCCCGCGGGCCAGTAGCGCAGCACCGGCCCAAGGCGAAGGTGCAGCACATCCATTTCCAATCCGTCACGGTCGTCGCCGCCTTCGGCCAGCGCAATCCCAGCCGGCGCCATGTCCATCCCACCGTGGTGCATGTGCTGGTGTGCGCTGTGGTCCATGTGCTCGTGCCCGCCCGGACTGGGGGCGGTGTGCTCGTGATGCTCCTGCTCGCCGTGGTCCATGGCGTGGTGGTGGTGCTCGCCGTGGTTGGTGGCGTGGTGCTGGTGCTCGCCGTGGTTGGTGACGTGGTGCTCCTGCTCGCCGTGGTTGGTGACGTGGTGCTCGTGTACGCCGTGGTCGTTGCCGTTCAGCTTCGGAGATTGAGCGCGCTTTCGCGCGTCCCGGCGGTGCACCTCGACCTCCGCCAACTGCGTGCCCGCGCTATGCAGCGCCGACTCGACCGCGTCGGGACCAGCCAAGTCGATGCGAACCCGAGGCCCCGGCATCTGGTCCCAGACCCGCTCGATCGCCTCGTTCAGTTCTGGTCCCGGGGTACCGCAGACCGCTAACACGTCAGCGTCCGCGGGGGATGTAGCCACACACCAACCGCGGACTCGAAGTCGGTGTTCGGTCTGTGCGCGCAACATCCACGACCCAGGGGCCTCCACGATGAGCACGTGTGCCCGTCGTGCTGCGCATCGGGCCAGCTGCCGCGTCAGACCCACCGCAGGACGCCCTCGCGCCAAGCCCATGCGACCGCCACAAGCAGCACCGCCAGAAACGCAAACATTTCGGTGATGGCGGTCGCGCCCATTTTGATGACCACCAGCGCCCACGGATACATGAACAGCATCTCGACGTCGAAGGCGAGAAACACCAGCGTCGCCAGATACCAGCGAACGTGATACCGCGACAACGCATGCTCTTCAGGTGGCCATCCTGACTGAAAAGGCAGCACCGTCAACGTGTTAGGGCTGATCGCACTGAAGCAATGCAATCCGTACACACTGGCAAGCCCCGCAACAACAACCGCCAGGGTCCACGCCACACCCGCATACATCGCGGCTCCTCGTCTGTCGTGGTGGCACGAACTCGGTACCGTCGCGGCCGCTTCTAAACCCAAGTCGTCGATGACTTCCATCGGCAGTGCTAGTCCGCAGGCGCTGTCGTCGCCAGGCAGTGGCCGTTCAAATAACGTATCAGCCCTTAGCCAGTGCGGAGATTCTCGACTGACGGAGATTCGGTCGCGATCACTCCTCAGCCCAACCGGTGACAAGACGAAGTGGTATAGGGCGCATCAGTTTCTTTGGTGCCTTGGCCGTGGCACGATCGGCTCAAATGCAAGAGTCATCAAA